>DATEGY010000357.1:0-2423 GCA_035279865.1 Gemmatimonadales bacterium
CACCCAGCAGCCCCAGACCACTCAGGCCACGGCGGCCATGCCCACGGCCGTCCTCGTCGAGGCTCAGAACGATCTGGGCGCCGTGGACACGAGCTACAACGGGCTCGTTACACTCGCCCTGTCTTCGAACCCCGACTCGGCCGCGCTCGGCGGCAACTTCAGCGTGAGCGCGATTTTCGGGGTGGCCACCTTCTCGAACCTCACCATCAGCAAGGCCGACACCGGCTACGTGCTGACCGCCGGCTCGGGGGCGCTGACCGCCGGATTCTCGAGCAAGTTCACCATCACCCCGTAGCGCTAGACGTCTAGCGCTTCACCGGGGTAACCCGGATCATCACTACCGCATGCGGCGGCACCGTGACCGTGTACTCGGCGCGGAAGTGGCCCTTGTCGGCGTGCCCCCAGAGATCCCTCACGGCCCCTGAGTCGGCACGCAGTCCCAGCCGGTGAAATGGGGCTGTGATCGCCGTAGACACTCCCGCCCGGTTCAGCAGCACCGCCGCCGCCGAGCCGTCCGCGAGAGGCTTGGCCCACACCTGGATCTCCGGCGTCGGCTCCCAGACGTTCACGCCCTGCACACCCAGCGAGTCCTGATCGACGGCGATCACCTCGGCGTTCTCGAGAATGGTCTTCGTTTCTGCGCTCATGGAACGGAGATCGTTTCCCGCGATCAGCGGCGCAGCCTGGATGGCCCACAGCGAGAAGTGCGCGCGGTACTCATCGTCCGTCATTCCCCCATTCCCAACTTCCAGCATGTCCGGGTCATTCCACGCTCCGGGGCCCGCCGCCGTCGGGTGCTGAGCCGACTGGTCGAGATTGCCGAGCATCGAGCTCCAGGAATCGGAGATGTCGTCGGTGGTGCGCCACAGGTTCCCGACTTTGGGAGCCCAGTTCCACGGCTGGTTGTAGCCCCACTCGCAGAGTGAGAGCACGATCGGGCGTCCCGCGGCCGCCAGCCCATCCCGGAACTTGGCGTATTGGGTCGGCGCATCGAGGCCCGACGCATGACACCAGTCTTCTTTCACATAGTCGACGCCCCACGACGCGTACGTCCTGGCGTCCTGGGCCTCGTGGCCGAGCGTGCCGGGGCGGCCCTGGCAGGTCTCGGTCCCCGCATCGGTATAGATGCCGAACTTGAGGCCCTTCGAGTGGACGTAGTCGGCGAGCGCCTTGATGCCGTTCGGAAAGCGGACCGAATCGGCCACGATGGTCCCGTCTTTCGTCCGGGCTACCTGCCAGCAGTCGTCGATGATCACGTAGCGGTAGCCCGCGTCCTTCATGCCGCTCGAGACCATGGCGTCCGCGGTTTCGCGGATGAGCCGGTCCGAGACGTCGCAGGCGAAGTGGTTCCAGCTGTTCCAGCCCATGGGTGGCGTGCGGGCCAGGCCGTTGTCGAGCGGAAGCGGACGGGGCCGGCTGGCGGCCAGGACGGCCAGGACCACAAGGAATGACAGGCTGATGACGGCGGCGAGGCGACGCACGGCTGGGCTCCAAACGATGGGAATGCCGTAACGTTGCTCGTCATCCCGAGCCCCCGCTAGATTCCGACCGTGCCTCCCCCGCCCACCGATCTCAAGTCGCAGGTCACCGCCGCCCTCGCCGCCCTCCAGAATCCGCGCCTCGGGAAGGACCTCATCGCCGCCGGTATGGTGCGCGATCTGGTCGAGGAGAACGGCGTGGTGCAGTTCACCTTCCTGCTGGGGCGGGATGATCCGGCGACGCTGGCACGCGACGCCCGGCGGGCCGTGAAGGCCGTGCCGGGCGTGTCGGATGTCCGCGTGACCATCTCCGACCCCGGTGCCCCGCGTGCGTCCTCGCAGGGCCCGGGGCCCCGTCCGGCCGGCATGGAAAACGTCCCGCCTCCACCCACCGCGCAGGAGATGCCCAACATGGGCAAAGTCCTGGCGGTGTCGTCGGGGAAGGGAGGCGTGGGGAAGTCCACCGTGTCGGCCAACCTCGCCACCGCGCTCGCCGCTCAGGGGTTCAAGGTCGGCCTGATGGATGGCGACATCTACGGACCGAATATTCCGCGGATGATGGGCGTGTTCGACAAGCCGCCCGTGACCGCCGGAAAGATCCAGCCCCTCGAAGGCCACGGCGTGAAGCTGATGTCCCTGGGCTTCATCGTGGACCGCGACGCGCCCGCCATCTGGCGCGGGCCCATCATCATGAAAGTGATCCAGCAGTTCCTGCGGGATGTGGACTGGGGCACGCTCGACTATTTCCTGGTGGATCTCCCCCCCGGCACCGGGGACGCGCAGCTCTCGCTCTCGCAGGTGCTGCCGCTGGGTGGCGTGGTGATGGTGACCACGCCCCAGGACGTGGCGCTGCTCGACGTGCGCAAGGCCATCGGCATGTTCCAGCGGCTCAACGTGCCCATCCTCGGCATCGTCGAGAACATGAGCACGTTCGCCTGCCCGCAC
>DATEGY010000358.1:0-20664 GCA_035279865.1 Gemmatimonadales bacterium
AGCCGCTGCATCTTCTCGAGGCGCATATGGATGCCGGCGTGCACGTCCGAGAGATGGAGGATCGTCAGCCCGTCGAGCCCCGGGGGGAGGTCGTCGAAGTACAGGGTCCGCCGCGTGACCTCCGGAAGCCGGCCACCCTCCCACAGACCATAGGCCGAGAGTGCGAACCCGGCGCCCGCGTAGGCGTAGGTGCCACGCACCAGGAATTGGCGGCGGGTCATCCCCACGCCTCTTCCCTCACGTTCTCCGCCCCTACGTACTCCCCTCACGCATAGCGCTACGCCTTTGAACACCACGTAGATCGCCACCAGGCCGAGAAACACCCAGCCGAGCATCTGCCAGGCGACCCAGGGGCCGATGTAGGGAATCCACCCCTTCGACCACACCGAGTCGAACAGCACCCGCCGGGCGACGAAAATCCAGGGAAAGTTGAAGAACGCGAAGAGGGCGATGAGGGTCCCACGAACCCAGCGCGACTGGCGCGGGCGCTTGGGGTCCGGCAGGCGATCGCGCAGATACAGGTACAGGATCACCTGAGGCGCGATGAACACCAGCAGATAGATTAGGGCGATGCCGTCACGCATCCCGTTGATGCTCCTTGGGCTCGTGCTCAGTGCCCGGGCCGCCGCGGGTCAACAGCTCTCCGCCACCGACCGCGCGCACATCGTCGCGACGCTCTGGTCCGACGCGCGCTACAACTACGCCTACTGGGACCGCGTCCAGGCCAACTGGGATTCCGCGCTCGACGCCAATCTCGCACTCGCGAGAGAGCGCCAGTCGGACGTCCTGTTCTGGCGCCGCCTGGAAGACTTCGCTGCCCTCTTGAACGACGGTCAGGCGGCCGTCGTTCCGCCCGCCGCCGTGCGCTCCCGGACGGCCCGCCCGCCCCTGCGCATCCGCGCCGTCGAAGGGCGCGCCTTCCTGGCCGACTACGCGGAGAACGATGAGATCAGGATCGCGAGGCCCAACCGGGGATACGAAATCGTCGCCGTTCAAGGCATCCCCGCCGCCACCTGGATCCGGGACTCCATCCTCCCCGAGATCCCCGGCTCCACCGCCGCCACCCGCTGGGACAGGGCCGTCACCGCCATGCTCCGGGGAGACCGCGGTACCCCCGTCCAGCTCGCCCTCAGGGGACCGAAAGGGGAAGATCGCGGCGCCTCACTCACCCGCTCGGTATCGGCGTCCGACCGCTCGCCCTTCGAGCTCAAGCCGCTGGTGATGGACACCGCACCCGGCGGCATCGCCATCGTGCGTCTCAATTCCTGCGCCGAGCCCGACATCGTCTCCCAGTTCAACCACCGGTTTCCCCGCTGGACCGCCGTGCGGGGCCTGATTGTGGACCTCCGGGAGAATGACGGCACCGGAGGCGGACGCGAGTCCGGCTACCGCATCCTCGCCCGCCTGATGTCCCACCCGTTCGTCACGTCCCGCTGGCGTACCCCGGAGTATCGCCCCGCGTACCGCGGTCCTGACATGCCCGATTCGGCGGGTGCCTGGTTCTCCGGCCCGCCCGATACGATCGCCCCGGACGCCGGCCTCCCGGCCTTCGACGGACCCGTCGCCCTCCTCGCGTCCGCGCGCACCGCTGGCGCCGGCGCCGATCTCCTCGTCGCGTTCCGCAACGCGCAGCGGGGACCCATCGTGGGAGAGCCGTCGGCGGGAGGCACGGGGCAGGTGTTAACCCTGCCCCTCTCGGCGGGGTGGTTCTTCCGGGTGACCGTAACGCGGGACGCCTTCCCCGACGGCAGTGAGTTCGCCGCCACCGGGATCGCCCCGGAGATGCCGGTCACCGAAACGGTCGTCGACTTTCAGCGCGGGAAGGACGCCGTCCTGGAACGGGCCCTGTCCTTCATCCGTGAGAAGGCTAAGAACCCAGCTTCGCCCTGAAGAAGTCGATGATGTTGGACCAGGCCGTGTCCGTCACCGCCGGAATGTCGCGGGACCGGATGAAGCCGTGGCCCACCCCGGGATAGATCCGGTACTGGTACGCCTTCCCGAGCTTCCGCATCATCGAGTCGGTCGCCGGCACCGACAGGGAAATCCGCGCGTCCTTCTCGGCGTACACGCCCAGCCCGGGAGCCTTGAGGCGCGCCAGTGACGCGGAGTCGGGACCGGGGCCGTAGCAGACGACGAAACCCTTGAGCTCGGGATTGTTGGTCGCGTAACGGAAACTCTGTCCCCCGCCCCAGCAGAATCCGATCACGCCGATCCGGTCCGCCCGCACCGCGCGAATGCCCCGGAGAAACCGGTACGTCGCGTCGAGATCCTGGGTCAGCGTGTCCGGATTGAGGCCGCGGATCATCTGCACCGCCTGATCCTGCGTGGGCGGCGTGCCCCCCCGGCGGGACAGGAGGTCGGGTGCGATGGCGACGAAGCCGTCCTTCGCGAGCTGGGTCACGCGGTCCTTCACGAAATCGGACATGCCGAAGATCTCGTGGATCACGATCACGCCCGGCGCCGCGTCCTTGCGCTCCGGATACGCCACAATCGCGGTGATCGAGTCCTTTCCCGACAGGTACTTCACGTACTCCGTGTGAATGTCGGCGGGCGCCGTCCGCGGGGTCGCGATCCGCCACGCCGGCAGCGCCATCGCCAGGACCGCGACGACACCCAGTGCTGCGCGCTCCAGGCGCTCACTTGCCATAGGTCACTCTCCAGACGCGGCCGCCCGCGTCGTCCGAGATGAGCAGCGAACCATCGGGAAGCACGAGCAATCCTACCACCCGGCCCCAGCGGGTGCCGTCCGGGAGCTGCCAACCCGTCACGAAGTCCTCGCTCGACACCGGCTTCCCGTCTTTCACGTGGATCCGGATCACCTTGTCGCCGGTGGGGGTGGAGCGGTTCCACGACCCGTGAAATGTCGCGAACGCGTCTCCTTTATAGTCGGCCGGGAACAGGGGGCCCGTGTAGAACGCGAGCCCGAGGGGCGCCGAGTGGGCCTGGAAGGTGAGGGCCGGAGGCTCCACGGTGTCACACTTGGCGTCCGCGTACTCGGGGTTGTTCTTGCCCGGGAGGTAGCACTTGGGCCACCCGTACCACTTCCCGTCCTTGATGATGTTCAAGTGCTCGGGGGGCAGGTCGTCGCCCAGATTGTCCCGGTCGTTGTTCGTGCCCCAGAGCTCGCCGGTCGCCGGATTGAAGGCGATGCCGACCGAATTCCGGAGGCCGGTCGCAAACTGGCGGCCGTGCGTCCCGTCGAGGTCGTACACCATCACCGCCGCGCGCCGCGAATCGGGCTCGTCGCAGATGTTGCAGGTGGAGCCGATCGACACGTAGATCTTGTCGTTCTTGATCAGCACCGAGCGGGTCACATGATTGCCGCCCGACGGCAGATCCACGAGCTGGGTCTTCTTCCCATCGGGGTCGATCCGGATCAGCGCGTCCTGATCGCCCACGTACAGCGTGTCGCCGCGCCAGGCGAGGCCGAAGGGCTGATTGAGGCCCGTCGCGTAGTCCACCGCCTTGCTCCCCTCGAACCGCACCACCCGGCCATCCCGCGGGATCGACGCGTATACGTCGTGGTGCGGTCCGACCGTCAGGTACCGGATGCCCCGGAGACCTTCCGCAAATACCGAGATGTTGAAACCGCTGGGGACGGTGAGGGTGTGTCCGGCCACCTGCACCGGCTGCTGCAGCAGCAACAGGGCAAACGTCGCAATCATTGTGATTTCGTCTCCGCTGTGACGGTGGACGTGAGCAGGAACGATCCATCCGGGTCGACCCGCATCGCGGTAGGAACCCACGGCACATCCATGCGCTCGGAGGACGGCGGACCATCGATATCGATGGTCCGGCGCACGGTCTTTCCGTCGGGCCCGTCGAACACCACCGGGACCTTCGTCAGGCGGTACAGCCCCCAGGCGGCATTCTGGCTCTGCCGGATGCTCGCCACCGCCTGGTGCTTGAACGGCTCATAGTGCCAGGTCACGGCCAGCTGCGGATAGCCCGGCTGCCTGAGCCACTGCTTGAAGAACCAGTCGAGGTTCTTCCTGGTCCGTTTCTCGATGATCTGCTGGAATTGGGCCGACAGGACGCTCGAATCCCGCCAGGAGCTGTAGTAGTCCCGGACGCCGCGGAAGAACGCCGAGTCGCCGATCTCGTGCCGCAGCATGTGCAGCACCCAGGCGCCTTTCTGATAGCTGTTCGCGTTCAGCAGCTTGGCGGGGTCGGTCTCCGCCGAGTCGATGATGGGCCGGTCGACGACCTTGGACTTGAAGTAGCTCGCGGCGTACGCCTGCATGCCCGTGCTCAGCACGGAATCGCCGTGGAGGTCCGCGCCCGACACCAGATCGAAATAGTCGGCAAACCCCTCCGACAGCCACAGATGATGAAAGTCCCGCTCGGTCACCGCATCCCCGAACCACTGGTGCGCCGTCTCGTGCCGGACTACGCCTTCATGCATCGTGCGGTCGGCGTACGGCCGCTCGGCATAGAAGATGGCCGAGGAGTTCTCCATACCGCCGTATTTCGTCGCCGACTCGATGTGCGAAAGCTTTTCGTACGGGAAGGGACCGATGAGCCGCGACAGCACGTCGACCACGGACGTCACATCGTGGAAGGGCACCGAATCGGCGTAGGCGGAATCGTCGGGCCAGGTCCAGACATCCACCGGGACGGGAGTCGTTGAGGCGTTGGCCGCGGGGTGCACGCTCCGGACCATCGGGCCCGCGGCCACCACCATCGTGTAGGTGGGAATGGGCCGCCGCTCGCGCCAGGTCCACTTGACGCGCCCGCCGTCCGTTCCAGAGGTGTCCACCAGCGCGCCGTTCGCCACCACCCTCCAGCCGGCCGGTGCGGTCACCACGAAGTCGACGGCGGCCTTGTCGGCCGGCTCATCGACGGTCGGCAACCAGTACCGCGCGCGCTCCGGCCAGTTGTCGGCGAAGAGCCCGGCGTGGCCGCGGCCGTCGGAGCCCGCCAGGAGTCCGTCGGTCGGCGCGCCGTGATAGATCACCGTGACCCGCCCGAGCGCCGATCCGGTCTTGGGCGCGGCGGCGATGGGAATGCGGAGCGAGTGTCCGTCATACGTGAAGTGATGCGTCGCCGTATCGGGGAGAAACGGGTTCAGGACGGAGTCGACCCGCATGCCGACGAGATCGAGGGCGATGCTGTCCCCCGCGCCGGCCATCTGGCGAAAGACGACGGTCGCGGTGCCGTGAAACGCCACGCCGGTGTCTGGGAGATCGAGCTCGAAGTGATACAGATAAACGTCGATGCCGGGGAGCTGTGCCCTCGCTCCACGCGGCAGGAGACCGGCGATCCCGAGCATGAGCATCGCGGCCCAGAGACCGCGCCCCCCCTGACGTCCCCTACCCGGCATACACCCTCCCCAGCGCCGATTCCCCGGCCGGCATCACATCCCGGCTCTTCGCGGCGGTTTCCGCCGCGCCTTCGACCTCCGCGGTCACTTCGTCTTCGATCCCGGTAAGCTCTTCCTCGATCCACCCGAGGCCCCTGAGATACCCCTCGTATTGGCCGATGGGGTCGCGCCGTCCCCACTCCTCGAACAGGGAGGCCGGAAAGGTTTCCCTCGCCTCCCGCTCATCATGGGTCGCATGCCCCCCCATCCGGAACGTCTCGGCGACCAGGAGCGCGGGGCCGTCGCCGGCCCGGCACCGGTCCGCGGCCACCCGGGTGGCCCCGTAGGCGTCCAGCACGTTGTTGCCGTCGAAGACGGCCCCCCAGATCCCGTAGCTCGCCGCCCAATCGGCGAAGTCGCCGGGCAGGTGGTGCTGGTCCACCCGGGTGCCCAGGGCCACCTGGTTGTTCTGGACGATGAAAATGGCGGGCACCTTCTGCACCGCCGCGAAGTTGGTCCCCTCGTGCGCCGTGCCGGTCTTCGTGGAGCCGTCCCCTATCCAGGTGAGAGCCACCCGGGGTTCTTTCCGGATGCGGAACGCGAGCGCGATCCCGGCCACCACGGGGACGACGTCAGCTACGTGAGAGATCGGCTGGAGAACGCCGCGCCCGAAATCTCCTACGTGAAGGTCCCGCCCGCCGCTGGGGGAGTCCCCGCTTCCCAGATAAGCGCGAAACATGTCCGGCAAAGGGACGCCGAATTCGATGCAGGCGGCGGCATTGCGGATCATCGGGGCCACCACGTCCTGGCCCGCCTGCAGGGCATGCACCGGGCCCACCGTCGCGGCTTCCTCTCCGGTTCCGAGCCAGGCCTTGGAGATCACGCCGGTCCGCACCCAGCGCTTCAGCTGGATGTCGTGGAGCCGGGCGCGGAGGAGCGCGGCGTAGAGGCGGCGGTGGTCGTCCCGGTTCAGGGACTGAATGACGGCGCTGCGGGCGCGATCCCGTTCCAGGCGATCGCGATACTCCTTCGCCAAGGCGGGGTCAGGCCGCCAGGAGACGTACTCCGGAGGATCGAACGCGGGGAAGCGGCGCATCGGAAAAGCCTAGCGGAACAGCTTGGAAATCAGCCCGCCGCCCCCGGCCCCGGGGGCACTGCTGCCGGTCAACGCGTCGGCGAACTCCATGGCGGTGGAGTAGCGGCCGTCGGGATTCGTCTCCATGGACTTGGCGAGCGCCTTCTCGAGATACTCGGGCAAGTCGGCCCTCAGCTGCCGCAGCGGCATCGGCGTGCCCCGGAGGCGCGCAATCATCATTTCCTGTGCGTTGCGTCCCTGGAAGGGCAGCTTCCCGGTGAACAATTCGAAGGCCACGATGCCGAGCGCGTAAATGTCCGAGCGGGCGTCGAGCGCCTTGCCCCGGATCTGCTCGGGGCTCATGAACTCGGGCGTGCCCAGGATGATGCCCGTCGCCGTGAGCTTCTGAATGGCCGGGTCCGCGCGGCGCTCCTTGGCCAGCCCGAAGTCCATGACCACGGCTTTGTCGGCCCCGTTTTCCTGGACCACCATGATGTTCTCGGGCTTCAGGTCCCGGTGGACGATGTGCAGCTCATGCGCGTGTTGCAGTCCGGCGCACACCTGGCGGAGCAGCGCCACGCCGGGCGCCAGGTCCATCGGCCCCTTCTGCACTTCCCGGTCGGAGAGCAGGTCGCCCTTCAGGAAGGGCATCACCAGATAGATGAGCCCGTCCTCCGATTCGCCCAGCCGGAGAATCTTGCAGACGTTGGGATGGTCGAGACGCATGGCCAGCCCCGCCTCCCGGCGGAGCCGCTCCACCGAGCTCTTGTCGGTGGCCAGCTTGGGAGAGAGGACCTTGATCGCCACCTCATCGCCCGAGGCCAGCTCTTTGGCGAGATAGACATAGGACATCCCGCCTTCGCCCAGCTTCTTGGAAATCTGGTAGCGCCCGTCGAGCAGCTGATTGGAGAGGGTGGACGCGCGGTCCGGTCCCCCGCCTTGCGGGGGCACGGTGCGCACCGACGTGTTGTTGCCGGAGACGGGATTGGCCGCCTTGGGCGGGGCACCAGGGCGGGACTGCACCTCCACCAGCATGCTGCCGTCCTTGGGACAGAAGCGCGCGGCGTCGGAGTACACCGAGCCACAGCGGGGACAGCGGCGGTCACTCATGGGCGGACCAAGTTGCGCCCTTCGTTCTTGGCGCGATAGAGGGCCTGGTCCGCCACCGCCACGAATCCTTCGGCGCTCTGGACCTTGTCATCCGGAAACGCGGCGAGCCCGATGGACACGGTGAGGTTCAGCGGCTGGTCGCCGGTGTCGGCAAAGTCGTGCTTCTCGATCCGCTGGCGGAGCCGCTCGGCGAAGATCGTGGCGCCCTGGAGTCCCGTTTCGGGCATCACCACGACGAACTCCTCGCCGCCATACCGCGCCACGATGTCCACGGACCGGGCCTCGCGCCGCAGGATTTCACCCACCTGCCGGAGCACCGAATCGCCCGCCAGGTGGCCGCGGGTGTCGTTGATCGATTTGAAGCGGTCGATATCGGCCAGAAGGATGCTGATGCCCAGCTTGTACCGCCGCGCCCGGTCCAGCTCCGCCTCGAGCGCTTCGGCCAGGGCCCGCCGGTTCATGGTGCCGGTGAGCGCGTCCGTGGCGGCGAGCTTCTCGAGCCGCTGCTTGTCGGAGACCGCGGACTCGAAGTCGTACGCCTTCTCGATAGCCGCCACGGCGGTTTCGATCACGGTTTCCGCGAACTGGGCGTCGGCCCGCGTCAGCGGGAGGTCGTCCCCGGTGGTCCGGAGAAAGAACACGCCGATCTGCTGATCCTTCATGGAGAAGGGCAAGGCCACCGCCGAGCGGGTGGGGACCTTGATGCCTTCGCGCTCCCAGCGGGTGCGCTCCGATTCGTAGAGCGGGTCCGTCGCGACGTCGGCGACGAGGACGGGGCGGCCGGTGGAGAGCGCTTTGCGGATCTCCGGATAGCGCGCGAGGTCGATCTGCAGATTCCGCAGCATCGGATTCTCGTACGCCGCCACCACCACGCCCACCTGGTCGCCGGCCTTGGCCAGCACCATCGAGCATTTGGAGATGTTGAGCACCCGGGCCACCCGGCGCGCCAGGATGTGATAGATCTCGTCGGGCTTGAGGGAGTCCGTGACCTCGTGGAGGATGTCCACCATCGCCGCGCGGGACCGCGCTTCTTCGCGCGCCGCCGCGAGGGCCTTCCCCACCCGGAGGTGTGCTTCCACCCGCGCCAGGAGCTCCCGGACGCGGAACGGCTTGGAGATGAAATCGGCGGCGCCGAGTCCGAGCGATTTCACGGTGGCTTCTTCGGGCGGCATGGAGGACACCATGAGGACCGGCAGATCGCGGTAGCGCTCGTCGCCCTTGAGGCGCTCGAGCAGCTGGAGGCCGTCGATCTTGGGCATCATGATGTCGAGCAGGAGGAGATCGGGGCGCTCCTCCTCCAGGCGGCCGAGGAGGCCCTCACCGCCGGGCGCGGTCGACACCACGTACCCGTGTTCCTTCAGGATCCACGTGAGCGTCCGGACGAGCGACGCGTCGTCGTCCGCCACGAGTATCCGGGAGGGTTCTACGTCCGACATCCTGGGCTCAGTCCTCGAAAAACTTGGGGTCGACGTTGCCACCGGAGACCACGAGCACCGTGGTGCCGGCGGGGCGGACATCGCCCGCGCGAAGCGCCGCGGTCGTCGCGGCTCCGGACGGCTCGACGGTCAGCCGGCATTCGCGGTGTAGAAAATGTACCGCCTCCCGGAGGCTGTCATCCGTCACGAGGGCGACCCCCGCGAGGCGGTCGCGCTGGGCCATAAGATGGGCGAACGGAGCGGCGCCGACGGTGAGGGTGATCAATCCATCGGCGAGGCTCGCCGTCCGGTCGAGCTTGACGGGCGTGCCGGCCGCCAGGGACCTGGTGAGCTTGGGCGCGCCCACCGGCTCCACGCCCCAGACTTTCGCCCGGCTCCCGGCCGCGGCGAGTCCGGTGACCACGCCCGCGATGAGCCCGCCGCCACCCACCGGCACCACCACGGTTTCGACGTCAGGCAGGTCCTCCACGATCTCGAGCGCGACGGTCGCCTGTCCGGCGATGACGTCGAGGTGATCGAAGGGCGGGACCATGGCGAGATGCTGCTCGGCCACCAGAGCTTCGGCTTTCGCCAGGCGGTCCGCGGAGGTCCGTCCCGCGAAGACCACTTCCCCGCCCCACTTCTTCACGCCTTCCACCTTCACAGCGGGCGCCGTCTCGGGCATGACGATGACGGACCGGACGCCGAAGCGGTTGGCGGCCCAGGCCACCGCCTGTCCGTGGTTCCCTGAGGAGTAGGTGATGACCCCGCGGCTGCGCGCCGACTCGGGAAGCCGCCGGACCGCGGTGAAGGCGCCGCGGGCCTTGAAGGCGCCCACGGGCTGAAGACTCTCGAGCTTCAAGTAGGCCTTGAGCGGCTCGACCCAGATAAGGGGTGTCCGGATGGCGACCCCCTCGAGCCCGCGCGCGGCTTCTCGAACCCCTTCGGCGGTGACCATCAAGTCTTCTTGCCTTTGGGCTTGCCCTTGGGCGCCGGCTTGTCCTTCCCCTTGGGGGTGGGGGTCTGGGGCTCGTCGTCCCCTTCCTCGCCTTCCCCTTCGGCTTCGTCTTCCTTCACCACGCGGGCGACGTCCACCACGAGATCGCCGGCCGTCATGTTCATGATTTTCACGCCCGACGTGTTGCGGCCCGAAATCCGGATCCCTTCGACGGGGACGCGGATGATGATGCCTTTCTTCGTGATCATCATCAGCTCGTCATCGGGCAGGACTTCTTTGAGTGCCACGATGCTTCCGGTCTTTTCATTGTGCTTCAAGGTGATGATGCCGCGGCCGCCGCGGTGCTGTACGCGATACTCCTCGAGCTCCGAGCGCTTGCCCATCCCCTTCTCGGTCACCGTGAGCAGGGTCGAAGCGCGGCGCACGATGACCATGTCGATGACGTGGTCTTTCTTGTCCAGCTCGATGCCCTTCACACCCGTGGCCGCCCGGCCCATGTCGCGGACGTCCTGCTCGTGGAACCGGATGCTCATCCCAGCCCGCGTCGCGAGCACCACGTCGTTCCGCCCGTCGGTGATCTGCACGTCGATCAGCTCGTCCCCGGACTCGATGTTGATGGCCCGGATCCCGGCGGTGCGGGGGTTCCCGTACTCCGAGAGCACGGTCTTCTTGACCACGCCCTTCTTGGTGCAGAACAGCAGGAACTGATCGTCCGAGAATTCCCGGACCGGTACCAGGGATGCGATGCGCTCGTCCTGGCGCATCGCGACGCAGGACGTGACCGGCTTCCCGCGGGCTGCGCGGGCGGCCTGCGGGACCTCGTGCACCTTGAGCCAATAGCAGATGCCCTCGGTGCTGAAGAACATCACGTAGTCGTGGGTCGACGCGATGAACAGGTGCTCGACCCAGTCGTCTTCCTTGGTGTGCGCCGCGGTGATGCCCTTGCCGCCCCGCCGCTGGCGCCGGTACGCGGACACCGGCAGGCGCTTGATATAGCCCGAATGCGAGACCGTGATCACCATGTCCTCCTCGGCGATCAGGTCTTCGATGGAAAACTCGCCCTGGTCGGCGACGATCTCGGTCCGGCGTTGATCGCCGAACCCGTGCGACACCTCACCCAGCTCTTCCTTCAGGATCTTCATGCGGCGGGGCTTCGATCCCAGGATCTCCTTGCATTCCTTGATGAACTTGCGGACGTCCTTGAGCTCCTCCTCGAGCTTGTTGATCTCGAGGGCGGTGAGCCGGGCCAGGCGCATGTTCAGGATTTCCGCGGACTGCCGCTCGGACAGCTTGAAGCGCTTGCGCAGGGCGAGGTCGGCGGTGGCGGTGTCCTTCGACTTCCGGATGATCTTGATGACCTCGTCGATATGGTCGACGGCGATCTTCAAGCCCTCGAGGATGTGCTCCCGGTCCTGGGCCCGTTTCAGCTCGAATTCGGTGCGCCGGACGATGATTTCGTGGCGGTGGTCGATGAAATTCTGGAGCAGCTCCTTCAGCGTCAGCTCTCTCGGCACGCCGTCCACCAGCGCCAGCATGATGGCGCCGAAGGTGGTCTGCATGGCCGTGTACTTGTAGAGCTGGTTGAGCACCACCGCAGGCACGGCGTCCCGCTTCAGCTCGATGACCATCCGCATGCCTTCGCGGTCCGAGTGGTCCTCGACGTTCGAGATGCCCTCGATCTTCTTGTCGAGCGCCAGCCCGGCGATCTGCGTGATCAGGTTGGCCTTGTTGACCTGATAGGGGATCTCGGTCACCACGATCTGCTGCCGGCCCGATTGTTTCTCCTCGATGGCGGCCCGGGCGCGGACCACGATGCGGCCGCGGCCCTTCTCGTAGCAGTCCTTGATGCCGTCCCGGCCGTAGATGATGGCGCCCGTGGGGAAATCGGGACCGCGGACGAACTTCCGGAGATCCTTGACGGTCGCGTCGGGGTGGTCGACGAGATGCTGGATGGCCTGCACTACCTCGCCCAGGTTGTGCGGCGGGATGTTGGTCGCCATGCCGACCGCGATGCCGGCGGCGCCGTTGACGATGAGATTGGGGATCTTCGCCGGGAGGACGGTCGGCTCCTGCAGCCGGTCGTCGAAGTTCGGGATGAACGCGACGGTGTCCTTGTCGATGTCCTCCAGCATCGTCATCGCGATCTTGGTGAGCCGCGCTTCCGTATAGCGGTACGCGGCCGCCGGGTCGCCGTCGACGGAGCCGAAGTTCCCCTGCCCGTCCACCAGCGGATACCGGAGCGAGAAGTCCTGGACCATGCGGACCAGGGCGTCGTAGACGGAGATGTCGCCGTGGGGGTGGTACTTGCCGAGCACGTCGCCGACGACGGTGGCGCTCTTCTTGTATGGCCGCCCCGGCACCAGGCCGAGCTCGTGCATCGCGTAGAGAATCCGGCGGTGCACCGGCTTCAGTCCGTCGCGCACGTCGGGCAGCGCGCGCTGGACGATCACGCTCATCGAATAGTCGAGGAACGACTCCTTCAGCTCGTCTTCAATGAGGCGCGGGAGTATGCGTTCGCGGTTGGGTCCGGTCATCGTTTCCCGTCAGGAACGTTGGGCAGTGGAGTCGTGGGGGGCGCGGCCCCAGGAATGGGCTAAGTCCCTAAAATCTAAACACTTAGACAGCGAAAGGCAACGAAAAAACCGGGGCTAAGATGGGGTGCAGAAGGGACTTACAGAGGGATAAATTCGGTCCCGTGCCGAAGCAGAAACTCACCACGCTCCTCGCCCGCGCGATCCGGCTGCGCTGCCCCAACTGCGGCCGCGGGCACTTCTTCGCCGGCTGGTTTTCGCCGAGACCTGAGTGCCCGGAGTGCGGTCAGCCGCTCGACCGCGCCGAAGATGGCTACTATCTCGGCGCGCTCCTCCTCAATTTCATCGGCGCGGAACTGACCGTCACCATCGCGGGGCTCGCGCTCCTGATCATGACCTGGCCCGAGCCCCCCTGGGACGTCCTTCTGTACGGCGGGGCCGCGCTCGCGGTCGCCCTGCCGTTCGTCACCTACCCCTTCTCGAAGACGGTGTGGCTCGCCGTGGACCTCTACATCCAGCCGAACCTGGACGAGGAACGCTAGGCGGGAATTTCGATCGTGACTTTCCCCAACTGCCCGGCGCGCTCGAGGTAGGTGTACGCATCGCGAACCTGCTCGAGGGGAAATACCCGGTCCACCATGGGCCGCAGACGCCCCGCGCCGAGCTCCGTGATAATCGCGGCATACTCGGCGTCGTTCCCCATGGTCGAGCCCAGAATCGAGTAACCGCCCCAGAAGAGCCGGCGCACGTCGGTGACCAGCATCGGCCCCGTCGTCCCGCCGCAGGTCACGATGCGGCCGCCCTTGGCGAGCACCCGGATCGATTTCTCCCAGGTCGCCTCGCCGACATTCTCCACCACGACGTCCACGCCGCGCTTTTCCGTCAGGGTCCGTACTTCTTTTGGCACATCCTGCGTCGCGTGGTTGAGCGTCGCATCGGCCCCCAGCTCCCGCGCGCGGTGGAGCTTGGCGTCCGACGACGACGTGGCAATGACCCGGGCACCGATCTGCTTCGCGATCCGCATCGCGGTGAGGGACACGCCGCCACCGATCCCCCACACCAGCACCCACTCGCCCTTCTTCACCTGGGCACGCGTGGTCACCATCCGCCACGCCGTCAGCGTCACCAGGGAAAACGCCGCGGCCTCGGCCCAGGACAGCGCCGGCGTCAACGCGGGAACCGGGGCGACGTTGAACTCCGGCAGAACGATCGCGGAGCACATCGTCCCGGGAAGATGCTCGCCGAGGATGCGGTACTTGATACAGAGGGAATGCTCGCCGGCGCGGCAGAACTCGCAGGTGCGGTCGGAGAGTCCGGGGTTGATCATCACCCGGTCACCCGCTTTGACGCGGGTGACCCCCGGGCCCACCGCGTCGATCACGCCGGCCCCATCCGCCCCCACGATGTGGGGGAACCGGTACTCCACGCCCGGCAGGCCCCCTGCGACGAACAGATCGAGATGATTGAGCGCGGCCGCCCGGATCGCCACGCGTACCTGGCCCGGTCCAGGAGCGCCGGCGTCCGGGACGTCGGCGACCGTCAGGCGGTCGAGACCGCCGGTGTCGGTGAGGACTGCGGCACGCACCTGCGGATGATCAGGGCTGGGGCAGGAACGCCGGCGACAGCATCTGCTCGTTGGGCGCGATCGGCACGGGCACCGCCGCCGTGATCCCGGTGGCGCTCACGGGCTGCACGTAGACCTGCAGGTGTCCGCGCCGGCCCTCGGCGTTCACCAGGAGCGCCAGCATGTCGCCCGCGGGGGAGACGCCGTATCCGAAGATCGCCAGGTCCGTGCCCGACAGCGGCGTCACCGTGCCGGTGGCGAGATCCGCCTTCATCACCTGTGTGACGTCGCGGCCCGCGTCCTTGCGCTGCACCAGGAACGCCAGGGAGCCGTCCTTCAGGAAGTGAGGCTCGATTTCGCGCTGCGCCCCACCCCTGATGAACGCCCGCTGATTCGAGCCGTCCCGCGCCATGAGCCAGACGTGCGGCGTCTTGTTCTCGCGGTTGGAAATGAACGCGATGGTCTGGCCGTCCGGGGACACCGTGGGCTGCCGGTTCGCACCGGAGTCGGTGAGCACCTTCAGCCCGGTGCCGTCCACGTTCACCGTCCAGATCTGCTCGAGCCCGTCCTTCTTCCCTTCGCGCGTCGACTGGAACACCACGGTCTGCCCGTCGGCGCCGAACACCGGCCGCTGGTCGGGCTGCTGGCGATTGGTGAGCCGGAGGCGGTTGGTCCCGTCGGCGTCCATCAGGTAGAGCTGCGCGATGCCGTCGCGCGTCGAGACGAACACGATCCGGCTGCCGTCCGGCGAGAACGCCGGCTCCACCTCGGGGCCCGAGTCGTTGGTGACCCGGCGGAGCTCGGTGAGGCTCGAGCGCTCGAGTGAGTACAGGTGATTCTTGCCGCCACGATCGAGCGCGACCACGAGCTCACCCTGTACGAAGACCACCGTCGACGCGCTCTTGCCACCCGGAGCCGTGGCGGTGATCCGGGCCCGTCCGTAGCCGAGCGCCGTCACATCACCGGTCGCGGTGACCGTGGCCACGCCGGGCGCGTCCGTCTGCCACGTCAGGCCCGTCGCCGGTCCCAGGACCGTCCCGCCGTCGTTGGTGAAATCGGCCTTGATGGCGTACCGGGAGCCGGCGTGCAGTCCCATATGCGACTGCGAGAGCCGCACCGAGCCGGCGATCACCGAGACGTTCCAGACCGCCTGCAACCCGACTCCGGGGCCGCGGACCGTGAGCGTGGTCCTCCCCACCTTGAGGCCCGTCAGATTGCCGGAGGCGGTGTCGAACGACGCGAGCGTGCTGTCCGCGACGATCCACTTGAGGGGTGCTTCCGGCACGGGCGTGCCGCCGGCGGCGAGCGCGTGCGCCACGAACTTGGCCGTCGCCGAGAGCGGGACTTCCACGTCCCGGGCGAGCGGTGGAGTCACGGCCAGCGTCTCCACCGTCTTGTGCACGTGGATCGCCACGGTCTTGTTCTGGAGCAGCCCCTGAACCTGCAAAACCGCGTCGCCCGGCCCGATCGCCCGGAGTACGCCGTCGATCGTCACCGTGGCCACCGCGGGCACACTGGACGCCCACTGCATCTGCAGGGGCGACACCGCGCGGTTCCCCTGGCTCGGCACCACCACGTGCAGCGTATCGGCATCCCCCGGAGACATGAGAATCGGACCCGTCTGGTCGATCGCCATGTCCGCCTGCTGCACCACCACGGGCGCGGTCGCGGTCAATCCGCCGGCCGAGGTGACCTGAATGGTCCCCTGCCCCGGTGAAAGTGCGACGACGGTCCCGTTGTGATCGATGCTGGCGATGGTCGGCGTCAAAGAACTCCACGTGACACGGACCGGTGCCGCGGCGGACCCGTCATCCTTCAGAGCCCGGAGGCCCACCCTGGTATTCTCAGAGGGAAGCAGGAAGATCTGCGCCGGAATGATCCGGATCGCGGTCGCCGTTCCGCTGCCGGGGGGCTGTCCGTAGAACGGGTCAACCCCCGGCTGCTCCGGGACCGAGGTGGTCGTACCGGTGGGAGTTGAGGGCGTAGTCGCCGGTGCCTGCGTGGCCGGTGCGGGGCCTGGAGCGGGCGCGGCACCGGGAGCCACAGTGATCGTCGCGAGGCCGGTCCGGTGCCCCGAAGCCGCTTCGACGATGGCAACGCCGGTGCCCGTGCCCGTCACGGTGCCGTTGGCGTCCACCCGCGCCACCTGGGGACTGCGGGACGTCCAGGTGATCTTCGCCGTCGGAATCACGTTGCCGATGCGGTCGAAGGCCGTCGCCAGGAGCCCGGTCCGCTCACCCACCTTGATGTTCACCGCCGCCGGAGCGACCTGCACCTCGGCGACGTTCTGAGCGGCCAGGGGCTGAACGGCTGCCAAACCGATGACTGTGGCGGCGGCACACAAGGGGCGGAAGTTCATGGCGGGCCAAACGTTAGCCCATGCGTATGGGGTTGTCAACCGAAGCGACTTGCCAGTCCCGAAGGTGCGGGTAAGCTACAGGCCGCGCCCGCCACACACCCAGTGAAGGAGACCGACATGCGTGAGGAGAACACCGCGATGGAGAGCGGCTGGAGCGGTCCGGGGATGATGGAGCCGCTCTTCCCGCCCCCGGCGCCGCTGGCGCCGGAGCCGTCGATGCCCGCCGAGCCGATGATGGCGGAGACATCCGCGCCCAAGAAACGCGCGACGAAGAACAAGAAGAAGGCGAAGAAGAAAACGGCAAAAAAGAAGACAAAGAAGACGATGAAGAAAAAGAAGGCGGCGAAAGGAAAGAAGAAGGCGAAGAAGACGAAGGCCAGGCGCCGCCGCTAGACCACGTCCACACTTGCGTCCGGGAGCGCGTCTCGAAGACCGCAGGCCAGGTCTTCGAGACGCTCCCTCGGCACCCCGTACAGCGAGTAGATCTGCACGCGATCCGGAGCGGCCCGCTCCACCATCCGGCGCCACGCCTCGAACGTCGGCGCATCCACCCGACCCACCGCGTCCTGGATAGAAGGCCCAACCACAGATAGGCTGCTCGACAGAACGGCGACCCCGGCGGACGGAGCGAGCGCGTCCCGGGCGGCCAGCACCCGATCGATCACCACACCAAACCGGGGATGCAGCGCGGGGTCGCCGCTTCCGGAGAGCGCGATCCACTGCGGCGGTTCCGGCAGCCGGGCCAGGGCCCGCCGGACGCCCTGCGCGATTTCGTCGGGGGAAAGCCACCGGGTGCCGGACAGCTGCCGGGTGGCGGGTCCGCAATCGCAGTAGAGCACGCTCCAAGGTGCCGTCGAGCCGGGGCGGGGTGGCGGGGTTGCGCGGGCCATGCTGGAAGGTACGTTGTGCCGACACTTACTCGAGAGCCCGCCGTGCGTGGTCTCAAGTCCCTGCCGCTGCTGATACTTGCCGCGTGCGCGTCGCCCGCTCAGTCCGCCACCGATCCGCAGTCCGAGATCGCCCTCATGCTCACGCGCTCGGCGGCCAACTGGAATCACGGCGACCTCGCCGGGTTCATGGCCGACTACGCGCACGACTCGCTGACGTCGTACCTGGCAGGCAGTCGCTTCACCCACGGCTGGCAGCCGCTGTATGACCACTATCAGGCCGCCTATTTCGCGCCCGGGAAGCACCGGGACTCCCTCACGTTCGACGACGTCCACGTGCGCACGCTGGCGCCCGGCGTGGCGTTCGCGACGGCGCACTTCTATCTCCACCGGGGCGACTCGCTGACCGCCAGCGGGCCGTTCACGTTAATCCTGGTGAAAGACGGAGACCGCTGGCACATCGTGCACGATCACACGTCTTCCGATCCCCGACCGTGATCCGCCCCCGCCCCCGCCCCCGTCCGATCCTCGGGCTCCTCGCTCTCTTCGCACTCGCGGCCTGCACGCCGCCCGGCAAAGGAATGATCGCGCTCGAGGGCGCCACGCTCATCGACGGATCGGGTGGCCCCCCGGTGACGGATGCGCTGATCCTCATCCGCGGGGGCCGCATCGAGGCGGTGAGCCGGGTCAACGAGATCCACGTCCCCCGCGGGGCGCAGATCATCAACCTCATCGGCAAGACGGTCATCCCCGGACTCATCGATGCGCACGCGCGGGCGGAGCGGTGGGCCATGCCGCGCTTCGTGGCGTGGGGCGTGACGACTCTCCGCGATGCCGGTGACGCGCCCGAAGACACGCTGATCGCGCTCCGCAACGACCTCAGCCTGGGCACGATCCTGGGTCCGAGGATGTACTCGCCGGGGTCCGGCATCGATGGCGCGCCCGCAGGGTTCGCGGGGTGGGTCGCGGCGGCTACTCCGGAAGAAGCACGCAAGGCGGTGGATGCCCGCGTGAACGCCGGTGTCGACTACGTGATGGCCGAACCGGGCGTCTCGCCCACCATGCTGCGCTCCATACTCGACGAAGCCACAGTCCTGCATACGGTCGTGGCGCTGACCCCCGGCCGCGTCGACGCCGCCTCGGCGGCCCGGGCCGGAGTGACGGCCTTGGACCAGCTCACCGGTGTGGTGTCCGCGATGGCGCGCAACCCCGCGAGCTTCATGAAGGCCTATGGGCGGCGATGGGCGGGATGGGCCGCCGAGGAAAAGGGGTGGTCGACCTTCGACTCGAATGCGGTGGCGAGCATGGCGCGGACGCTGGCGGGCGGACACGTCTCCCTGATTCCGACGCTGGTCTCCCACGACGCGATGGCGCGGCTCGACGACCCGTCGCTCCTGGAGGGATCCGGCTGGAGCGACGTGCCCGCGAGCCGTGCGAGTGTCCGTGGCATCGCGGAGTTCCTGAGGGAGACCGGATGGTCCGCCCGCGACCTGAGCGCGTTCGTCAGCGCCCGGACCCGGCAGAATCAGTTCGTCCGCGATTTCCGGCTCGCCGGCGGCCTCGTCGCGGCGGGGAGCGACGCGCCGTCCCCGGGCCTCGCGCCCGGCGGCTCCCTCCACCGGGAGATGGCGCTGCTCGTCCAGGCGGGGTTCTCGCCCCTCGAAGCCATCACCGCGGCCACCCGCTACGGCGCCCAGCTGTTGCAGGCCGATTCCCTCGGCGTCGTGCAGCAGGGGCGTCTCGCGGATCTCGTCGTGTTGAACTCCGATCCCTCCCAGCACATCGAATCCACGCAGGACATCGCCTGGGTCATGCTGCGCGGAAACATCTATCACCCGGATTCGCTGAGGCTGCAGTGGTCGCACGAGCACTGACCCGGATCGTCTTCGTTGCCCTCGCGGCCCTGGTCGCGGCCTGTGACCGTCCGGCGGCACGCGCCTCCGGAGCTGGGGACGTCCTGCTTCGAGGTGGCTGGATCGTCGACGGCGCCGGAAACCCGCGGTACCGGGGCGACCTCCTGATTCAGGGAGACCGGATCGAGGCGGTCGGGAGACTCGAAGGCGCCACCGCTCACGAAACCCTCGATGTGAGCGGCAAGATCGTGGCCCCCGGCTTCATCGACATGCTCGGGCAGTCCGAACAGAACGTCCTGATCGACAACCGCGTGCTGTCCAAGATCACTCAGGGCGTGACCACCGAGGTCACCGGCGAGGGCGGCTCGATCTTCCCGCTCACCGATTCATTGGTGGCGCAGGACTCCGACATCATGAAGAAGTACCACTTCTCGGAGGACTGGCGCGATCTCGACGGGTACTTCCGCCACTTGGAGAAGACCGGTTCTACCGTCAACATCGCGACCTTCGTCGGCGCCACGCAGCTGCGGACCGTGGTAGTGGGTACGGGAGACCGTCAGGCCACTCCCGCGGAGCTGGCGCACATGGCGGCGCTGGTCGATACCGCCATGCAGCAGGGGGCCCTCGGCGTCTCGACGGCGCTCGAGTACGCGCCCGCCTTCTACGCATCGACGGAGGAGCTCATCGCGCTGGCCCGCGAGGCCCATCGCTACGGTGGCATCTACGCCACCCACATGCGCAATGAGGGCGGCCAGGAAGACCAGGCGCTGGACGAGACGTTCCGGATCGGCCGGGAGACCGGCATCCCGCTCGAGATCTGGCACCTCAAGGTGTCGGGCCGCCTCAGCTGGGGCCGGATGCCGAAGGTGCTCGCGAAAATCGATTCGGCTAGGGAAGCGGGGCTCGACGTCACGGCCAATCTCTATCCCTATATCGCCGCCGCCACGTCCCTCGATGCGTCGATCCCGGCGTGGGCCCATTCGGGCGGCACCGATTCGATGCTGCTCCGGTTGAAAGACCCGGCGACGCGGGCGCGCATTCGCGCCGAGCTCCTCGCCCCTCCCCAGATCTCGGATCGCTTCATGCGGGCAGCCGGGGGCCCTTCCGGCGTCATCGTGCTGCCGTTCGCCGACTCCCTGTCCCGGTACAACGGCAAGCGGCTGTCGGAAATCGCCGCCCTCCAGCACCAGGATCCGATCGAGACCCTCTTCGATCTGGTCACCGAGGAGCGCGCCCGGACCGGCGCCATCTATTTCGTGATGAGCGAGCCCGACGTGGACTCCGCCCTGGCCACCTGGTGGACCAGCTTCGACACCGACTACGGTGGCGTCGCACCCGACGGGCCCTTCGGCCACGACGGGGTCCACCCGCGCACCTATGGGACCTTCGCGAGGATTCTCGGCCACTACGTCCGCGAGCAGCACCTGCTCACGCTCGAAAGTGCGGTGCGGAAGATGACTTCACTTCCCGCCCAGCGCGTGGGGCTGGTAGACCGTGGTCTCCTGCGCCCCGGTCTGTTCGCCGACGTGACCGTGTTCGATCCCGATTCGATCGCCGATCGCGCGACCTTCGAGGCACCGCACCAGCCGTCGGTGGGCATCACCTACGTC
>DATEGY010000359.1:0-2338 GCA_035279865.1 Gemmatimonadales bacterium
CTACGAGGTGCGGGAGTTCGGGCTGCGCTAACGCCTTCCCCGGTTCAGCCGCTCCTCGAGATGCCGCTTCACCTCGGGCCACCGGTCATCGAGGATGGCGAAGTACACCATGTCGCGCTTCCGACCGTCGTCGGCGATGAACTGCCGAGCGAAGGTCCCTTCTTCCACCGCACCCAACGCCAGAATCGCCGTCCGCGACTGCCGGTTCAGCGTCTCCGTCTTGAACACGACCTTCTGCATGCCGAGCGTTTCGAACGCGTGCCTCAACAACATGAGCTTCGATTCCACGTTCACCCCCGACCGCTGGAAGGCCGGCGCGTACCACGTGGCGCCGATCTCGAGCCGCCGGTGCGGCAGGGCGATATCCATGTACCGGGTGGACCCGACTACCGCGCGAGTGGGTCCGTGGATCACCACAAAGGGGAGGCTCTGGCCGCGTGCCTGCTCTTCCAGTGCCTGCTCGACGTAGGCGCGCATGTCAGCGGCCGACTGGATGGGACGCGGTTGCAGAGTCCAGAGGGAGGGGTGGAGTCCGACGCGGGTCAGTGGTTCAGCATGCTCCAGCGTCAATGGCTCGAGGGTCACGAGCGTGCCGCGGAGCGTCACGGGATCGATGCGCATACTCGAATGTACCCGAAGCTCACGGAACGCTGACAGCGAGGGGACGACGGTCCGGCGCGCTCAGAGTAGAATCCGGCGTTCGCCAACGATTCCTCATGACGGAGATCTTGATGCGCGCGCGCTTCCTCACGACCACCCTTGTGCTCCTCGGTGCCGCTCTCAGCGCCCAGGGGGCTCCGGCAGGCCAGGCCCCGAACGTGGGAGACATCCCTCCCGACTTCACGCTCACCGGCGCTACGCGGTTCGGCGTCCTGAATCACTCCGTGCGACTGTCCGATCTCAAGGGCGAAACGGTGGTGCTCGCGTTCTTTCCGAAGGCGCGCTCCTCCGGGTGCACCATCCAGATGAAGTCGTACCGCGAGAAGTACGCGCAGCTGTTCCATGACGGACGCCACGTCACCCTGATCGCCCTCAGCAACGATCCGGCGGACACGCTCGCCGACTGGGCGCACGACGAAGACTTCAACTGGGTGTTCCTGAGCGATACGGGCGCGGCGGTGGGCAAGGAGTATGGGGCCTACCTGTCGAAGTGGAAGCTCGACAACCGCTACCTCTTCATCATCGGACCCGACGGCAAGGTGGCGTTCCGGCAGACGCCGTTCCTCGAGACCGATCCCACGTCGTATACGTCATTGGCGGCCGCCGTCGACAAGTCGGCCCCGCAGGACCCCCATGCCAACGAGGGAGCGGTCAAGGAGTAGCGGCTAGGTCTGGTTTCGGCGCGCGTCCGACGCCTGGACCATCAGGTCTTCGATGGTGGGTTGCAGGTTCGCGTTGAAGGGAACGAAGCCCAGTTGCAGGATGAGCCGGTACCGCCGGATGGTGCGGTCGTTGAACTCCTGCACCTGCTCGGCCACGCGCCCGGAGATGATGGGAAACTTCTCTTCGGGCGCGTCGAGCGCCAGCGCCATGAACTCGGCCAGCTCGAGGCGCCCGAGGAGGTCCGAGTCGCGGAAGCTCCGCCGCAGGATTTCGGACACGCCTCGCAGGAGCTCGTCACCCTCCTGAAAGCCCACCAGCTTGACGATCCGGTCGAACCCGACCACCTCGGCGGACACCACCAGGAGGTGTCCCTTCACCCGCTGCGCCCGTTTGACGTACGGCTCCGCCAGCGTCACGAAGCCGCGGCGGTTGTAGAGGCCGGTCAGACCGTCGATGAACGACAGGGACCGCAGCGCGGCCCGCAGGCGGGCCACCTCCATGGCGTGCCGGATGCTGCGGGCGAGCGTGTCGCCCGAAATCTTCCCTTTCATCAGGTAGTCCTGCGCGCCCGTCTGGATCGCCTGGGCGGCGAGCGTGCCGTCACCGCGCGCCACCAGCGCGATCACCGGCAGATCCTGGAATCGTTCGCGGACCTTGAGGAGCGCTTCCAGCCCGTTGGCCTCGGGCAGGGAGAGATCCAGCATCATCAGGTCGATGTTGCCCTCACCGATCCGGGCGTAGGCTGAGGGCAGATCGGTCACGTGCGCGAGGTCGTACGGCGGGGCGCCGGCGAAGGCGGCCCCGGCGTCCCCCAGCGTGTCGCGGAGGAGCTGGGCGTGGCGGGCATTGTCCTCCACCAGGAGGATCCGTACCGGCTCGGTATCGATGCCGGATAGAGAGCGGCGGGCGAGTTTGCTCGACGTGCGGGCCAGGGGGCCTTCCGGATCGGGTTGCCGAGATGGTACCGAACGGGAATCATAGGCGCGGCCGCACGTCCCGGCGAGGCGGGCGGCCG
>DATEGY010000360.1:0-11705 GCA_035279865.1 Gemmatimonadales bacterium
CCGATGTTGGAGAAGTCGATGCCTTCGTCGGGCGTGGCCCCGCCGGGACGGGCGCCCCCCCGGGCTCCGCCGCCGCTGAAGGCGCCGTAGCGGCGCAGGGTGTCGTACTTCTTGCGCTTGTCCGGATCGGACAGCACGTCGTGCGCTTCGTTGATCTCCTTGAAGCGCTCGGCGGCCTGCGGATTGTTGGGATTGCGGTCGGGGTGGTACTGCTTGGCCAGCCGCCGGAACGCCTTCTTCACGTCGTCGGTGGCGGCGGCCTCCGGCACTCCCAGCACCTCGTAGTAGTCGCGCTGGGCGGCCATCAGGACGCTTCACCCTTCCAGGAGAGCACCATCACCCGCGCGGGCCGGATGAGGGTATCCCCCATCCGGTACCCGGCCTGGAGTACCGCTCCCACGGTGTGATCCTGCGCCGCCGCGGTCGCGGGACCCATGGTGACCGCCTCGTGGAGCTTGGGATCGAAGGGCACACCCGTCTGATCGATGCGGACCAGGCCGACTGCATCAAGCGCCTTCCAGAACTTCTTCTTCACCAGCTCCACACCGTCATGCAGGGTCTTCGCGTCGGTCGTCGCCTGATCGACCTCGGCAAACCGGCTCAAGTCGTCGAGCCCGTCGACCAGGCGCTCGATGAGTTCGCCCTGTGCCTTGGCCCACAACTCGAGGCGCTCCTTGGCGGTCCGCTTCCGGAAGTTCTCGAACTCCGCAACGCTCCGGAGATACTTGTCCTTGAACGCGGCAAGCTCCTCTTCCACGCGTCGCAGCGCGGCCTCGGGGAGCTCGACGGGCACACTTCCCCCGGCTTCGGGGGGATTCTCGGCTTCGGGGCTTCCTTTGGATTCGGTCATCAGTGGCCGGAAAATAGCATTACGAAGAAGCCTTTGGGGTGGTTCCAGCCAGAAAGGTCAGTACATCCGCCAGCACCCGGTCGCGCTGGGGGTCATGGAGAGCCTCGTGGTACATCTCAGGATACCAGCGGATCTGCACGTCCCCGTGCAGGCCATCGGCGAACGCCCGGGCCATCTCGGCGTCCACGATCCGGTCCTCGCCGGTCAAGAGGAACTGTACGGGCCCCTCGATCCGGTGTGCGTCGGCGGCCACGGCCCGCTGAGCCCACTGGATCTCCTTCCAGGCTCCCGCGGTCATGCGCTGGTGTACCAGAGGGTCGGCTCGATAAGCCGCGCAGACCGCGGGATCGCGGCAGAGGGCCTCGACATCGATTCCCGTGGGCAGTGAAACGGTCGGTGCGAGGTCCGCGAGCAGGCGGCCCGCCAGCAGCTTGATGGGGTTCACGGAGAACCCCAGCCCGAGGAAGGGCGACGCCACGACGCTCGCGGTGACCGGTTCGAGTGGCTGGGTCTCGAGATAGCGGAGGACCACCAGACCACCGAACGAGTGACCGAGCAACACCTGCGGCGCTCCGGTCCGCACCCGCACCACGCGGCGGAAGGCATGCAGGTCTCCCAGGAGCTGGCTGAATCGCGAGAGATGACCGCGGCGTCCGGCGGAACGTCCATGGCCGCGCAAATCCAGGAGGTAGGCCGAGTAGCCCTCCCGCTTCAGGGCGTCGGCGGTCTCGGTCCAGCGGCCGCCGTGGTCGGACCAGCCGTGGATGACGAGGATGGCAGCCCTGGGGTGCGGCGCCTCGAAGGCATCGAAGACGAGCTGCAGGCCATCGGGAGCGGTGAACGTCGGCATCAGTGGCCTGGCAGGAAGCGTCGCCGCAGGAGGTCGAGGGCGGTCTGCGCGCTGCGGCCCCGGATCTCCTCGCGGCTGCCCGGGAAGGTCCGCTTCACCGCCGTCGTGTTCCCATCCACCAGCACCGCGAGCCAGACGGTACCGACGGGTTTCTCCGGCGTGCCGCCGCCCGGTCCCGCGACGCCGGTCACGGCGACAGCGCACGAGGTCTGGAACACCCGGGCGGCTCCCGCCGCCATGGCGCGGGCCGATTCCTCGGACACCGCACCATGCTGCTCGAGCACCTCCGAGGGAACGCCGAGCTGCTCGCGCTTCACTTTGTCGTCGTACCCCACCACGCCGCCGACGAACACCGCCGAGGCGCCCGGTATGGCGGTGAGGCGGGCGCCGACCATGCCGCCCGTGCACGACTCCGCGACAGCGAGGGTCTTGCCCCTGGTCTTGAGCGTCTCCAGCACGGCCGCCGCGAGGAGGGTGTCCTCTTCGCCGTAGTAGTGATCGCCCAGTTCTTTCCGGAGGCGGTCGCCGCCGGAGGCCAGCAGGCGATCGGCCTCCGCGGGGAGGACGGACCACGCGGTGAGCCGGAGGTCCACGCCCTCGACCGACGGGAGGTAGGCGAGGGACAGCGGCGCCAGGGATTCCTCGAGGGCTCCGACCCGCTCGGCGAGCGCGGACTCGGATACGCCGGTGGTGCGGAGGGTGCGGGAGCGGACGACGCGCGCCCCCTCTCCCCCGCTCTGCCGGGCCACGAGCCGGGGGAGCACTTCCTCGACCAGAAGGCCGCGCATTTCGGAGGGTACGCCGGGGAGCAGAATCACGACCCGGCCGGCGTCTTCGATCCACAGGCCGGGCGCACTGCCTCGCGGATTCGGGAGGACGGTCGCGCCCTCGGGCACCTCGGCCTGATTCCGGTTGACCGCCGGCATGGGCCCGCGGCCGAGCCGCTTGAACCGCGCCTCGAGCCCTTTCAGCAGCCCTTCATCGAGATAGAGCGGTTTCCCCAGGAGGTCCGCCACGACCTTCTTCGTCATGTCGTCGTTGGTGGGACCCAGGCCGCCGGTCGCCAGGACGAATCCCGTGCGTTCCAGCGCCGCCCCGACCGCCTCCGCAATCGCCTTGGGGCGATCCGGGACGGTGGTCCGCCTGACGACTTCGACGCCGGCGGCGGCGAGGGCCCGGCCCAGCTCGGCCGCATTGGTGTCGACGGTGTGGCCCAGCAGGAGCTCGGTCCCGATGGTCACCAACTCGAGGTTCAGAGGGCGTCCTTCAGGATCGCGCGGTAGCGGTAGAGATAGATCAGGAGCGAGTAGATCGTCAGGACCACGGCGATGGCGAGCGTGACGGTGACGAACCAGCCGTGAAACTCGTTCCACGTGGTCCGCCAGTACCCCGTCCAGCCGTACTCGGCGAGCGCGTCTTTCCAGGCGAACCACGCGATCGTGGCGCCGATGAAGATGTTCTGGACGGTGGCCTTGAGCTTGCCCGGGCCCATGGCCGGAATGACGACCCCGCGCCGCTGGGCGAACCACCGGAAGGCGGTGATGAGCAGCTCGCGGCCCACCAGGAGGAGCAGGACCCAGACCGGCATGCTGCCCCACCAGGGGATCCGGTAGTCGACCGCGATGGTGGGATGCCGGGTGAGCCAGAAAATCGGGACGAGCATCGCGAAGAGGAGGAGCTTGTCCGCGACGGGGTCGAGCAGCTGGCCGAGCTCGGAGATCTGATTGTACTTGCGGGCGTAGTAGCCGTCCACGATGTCGGAAACGGCGGCGGTAATGAAGATGAAAAAGCAGATGACCTTGGGCCAGTATCCTTCGATGAACGGCAGGAGCGCGATGATGGGCGTCAGGCAGATCCGCGCGATGGTGAGGATGTTCGGGAGGGTCCACGTCCACCGCACAGGGTCCGCCCCCGTCAGCTCAGAGTCTTGAGGACCAGCTTGCTGACGGCCTTGAGCGTGTCGAACACGCCGTCCCCCCGCACCGCCACGGCTTCCATGTACGGCGCCCGTCCCATCCACTCGGAGTCGACCTTCTCGACCAGGTTCTCCCCCGGATGCGCGGGATCGGCGACCACCCGCTGCTGCGCGGCGTCTTCGACCACCCAGCCGGGATTGAGCGCCGCCTGGAGATCCTTGATGGGCGCCGCGTTCGGCAGGTCGCGCTTGTTGTACTGGATCACGAAGGGGATCTTGGTCAGATCGTAGCCGTACTCTTTCGTGTTGTCGTACAGGTTCTGCATCGACTCCACGTTGGCTTCCATCCGCTCGATCTGGCTGTCCGCCACGAACACGATCCCGTCGACGCCCTTGAGGATGAGCTTCCGGCTGGCGTTGTAGTACACCTGCCCCGGCACCGTGTAGAGATGGAAGCGGGTCTTGAACCCGCGAATGGTGCCCAAGTCCACCGGGAGAAAATCAAAGAAGAGCGTCCGCTCGGTCTCGGTGGCGAGGGAGATCATCTTGCCGCGCGTGTTGGGGGCGACTTTCCCGTACACGTGCTCCAAGTTCGTGGTCTTGCCGCCCAACCCGGGCCCGTAGTACACGAGCTTGCAGTTGATCTCCCGGGAGGCGTAGTTGATCATCGACATGTGATCGCCTCCCGCTCAGCCGAACAGTTTGTCAATTTCGTCTTCCGCCCCTTCGAGGATGCCCTTCTGCGGGGCGGCACCCGACGCCACCCGGTTGAACATCGCTTCGAATACCTTGTTCAGATTGTCGACCGCGCCCTTGGCCTTGAGCTTGACCAGGCCGAGCGTGGCGCGCTGGTCGAAGAGGACCACCAGGATCACCCGGCGGGCCACGTCGGCCAGGAACATGGATTCCTTTTCACCCTGATGCACCAGCGAGGCGAATTCGGCCTCGCCGATCATCTTGGCGAGCTGGTCGTTGGCACTGAAGTCGGCGGCGGTGAGCGAGGCGAAGGCGGTGGGATCGAACTGGGGCTGCTCCCCCACGGTGGCCACGAGCTGACCGGTCCGGTCCACGAGCAGCGCGCACCGCGCGTTCGACTCGCGCAGGAACGCCTGCAGGTGGGTCTGGATCTGTTTGAAGTCGTTCTCGGAGAACGACCAGCTCGCCGCACCCGTCATCACACCCCTCGGGTCAGTCCTTAGTCCGCCATCTCCCGCCGCGCCGCCAACGCCTGGGCGATCGTGACGCCGTCCGCGTACTCCAGGTCACCGCCCACCGGCAGGCCCCGCGCGATGCGGGTCACCCGCACTCCGGTCGGCGCCAGCAGCTGTTGAAGCCAGGTGGCCGTGACGTCCCCTTCCATGGACGGGTTCGTGGCCACGATCACTTCCCGCACGCCGTGCCCGTTGCCGATCCGGGTCAGCAGGGACTCGCCGTTCAAGTCCTCCGGTCCCACGCCGTCGAGGGGCGACATACGCCCGCCCAGGACGTGATACCGGCCGCGGTACCGGCCCGCCCGCTCGATCGCGTTCGCGTCGGCCGCCTCCTCCACTACACAGAGGACGGTGTCGTCGCGGCGGGGGTCCGTGCAGATGCCGCACGGATCCTGATCCGAGAGCGTACCGCAGGTACTGCAGGCCCGCACCTGCTCCCGCACCCGCCGGATCGCCTCGGCCAGTCGGCCGGCTTCCTCGGCTGGTTGCTTCAACAGATGAAACGTGAGTCGCTGCGCGGTTTTGCGCCCAATCCCGGGGAGCTTGGCCAGCTCCGTCACGAGATCGTCAATGGCTGACACGGTGCCTTACGACGGCAGCTGGAACGGAAACGGCAACCCTGGAGCCAGTTTCTTGACTTCGGCCTGGGCCAGCTCGGCCGCCCGTTTCTGCGCCTCCGCTACCGCCGCGAGCACGAGATCTTCGAGCATCTCGACGTCGCCCTGCTTCACGGCCTCGGGATCGATCCGGACCGCCCGGATCCGCCCCTGCCCGTCCGCGGTTACCTGCACCACGCCCCCACCCGCGGAAGCCGTTACCGTCTGCTGAGCGAGCTGAGTCTGAATCTCCGACAACCGGCCCTGCGCCTGCTGCGCGATCTGGAGCAGGCTGGATAAATCCGCCATACGTCGAAAGTTACCCCTCGTCTATTGGTGGTGCAAGCTATTCCAGGATCTCGAGATCCAACGCATCCACCGCCGCCGACAGCGTCGGATCCTTCGCCCGGAGCACCCGCAGCCGCTCGGCATTGGCCGTGGCCTCGGTCAAACGCGCGGGGGGCGCAGCGAGGTTCCCCACCGGCGCGGGCGCGGCCACCGCCTCCAGGTCGATACGCACGGGGCCCGCGAAGTGCGGCTCGAGGAGGCGGGTGATGGACTCGCGCTTCCGCTCGATCCCGTCACGGTGAGCAGCCGCGATCCGGAGCACCAGGACGCCCTCCCGGACCGCGCTGACTTCGCTGTCGGCGAGCAGTGTGGGCAGGAGCGGTGACGTGAACCGGCTCTGTTCCACGACCCCAGGCCACAGCTGCCGCGCGCGCTCGAGCGTGAGTGCCCCGCGCTCGGCCGGGGCCGGTGGCGCCGGGGGGGTGACCGGAGACGCGGGAGGCGCGGAATCCCGGAGCTGCGGAGGCCGGGTGGAGGGAGCAGGCGCCGGCGCAGGCGCAGGTCCTCGGGACGGCGGCGACGCCGGCGCCCCCGCCCCCGGGTCTCCCAGAGCCCGGATCACCTCGGCGAGCTGGACCGTCTGATCGAGGAGCGTCCAGCGCAGGAGGAGGAGCTCCACCACGAGCCGCTGGTTTCCCGAGTGCCGGATCTGCCCTTCCGATTCGGACAGCATCGACAAGAGCCGCACGACGTCGCCGGTCGAGAAGCGGGGCGCGAACGTTTTCAGCGTCGTCACCATGCCTTCGGTGAGACCTTCCGGCTCCCCGCCCACGGCCAGCAGCAGCACCGCCCGGAGGGCTTCCCCCGCCCCCGTCACGAATTCCTCGAGACTCGCGCCCGCTTCCAGCAGCCGGTCCACCAGGGCGAATGCTCCCTTCGCATCGTGATCCGCGATGATGCGGAGCAGCTCGCCGTACCGCTCGTCGGGAATGAGGCCGAGGACCTCCCGGACTCGGGCCCCGGTGACGGGACCCGAACCGAAGGAGAGCACCTGGTCCAGCAGCGAGAGCGCATCCCGCATGCCGCCGTCGGCGCTCCGGGCGATCAGATGCAGGGCGTCGTCCTCCGCCTTCAATTTCTCCTGGACCAGCACGTGTTTGAGCCGGTCCACGATGGCGTGGGGGCCGATGCGCCGGAAGTCGAACCGCTGGACCCGGGAGAGCACCGGCGCCGCGGCCTGGGCGATCTTCTGCGGATCGGTGGTCGCGAAGACGAAGACCACGCCGGCGGGGGGCTCCTCGAGCACCTTGAGCAGTGCGTTCCAGGCCTCCCGCGTCAGCATGTGCGCTTCGTCGACGATGTAGACCTTGTGCCGGTTGTCGGCGGACGCGGCATACATCGCGCGTTCGCGGAGATCACGGGCGTCATCCACCCCGCGGTTCGACGCCGCATCCAGCTCCACCACATCGAGATTGGCGGCGCCGGTCCAGATGCGTGTGCAGGACTCGCACTTCCCGCAGGGCTCGCCGTCCTTCGCGTTGGGGCAGTTCAGGGCCATGGCCAGGACGCGGGCGGCGGTGGTCTTCCCCACCCCGCGCGGGCCCGTGAACAGATAGCCGTGCGCGGTGCGCCCCGAGGCCACGGCTCCCCGCAGGGCGGCGGCGACGTGGTCCTGAGCCACGAGATCGGCGAATTGTGTGGGACGGTACTTCCGGGCGAGTGCGATCATCTCGGGGGGGAATCTAATAGCGGATGAGGCTCGAAGCTGCGCCGATCCATCCGGCCCCAGCGTCTCCTCCCCACCACGAACTCCCAGTACGCCTGGAGCTTGAACACCGCGAGAATCTGACGGTAGCCCACGTTCTCGAGCAGGCCGAACACCATGAGCTTGAGCAGGTCATTCCAGGACGGATAGCGGCGGAAGCTGATTTCCTCGAGAAACACCGACGCGACCGAGAGAAACACGCCGACCAGCACGGCCACCAGGAAGAACTTCACGAAGAATGCCCCGTTCAGGAGCCCCGTCACCGCTCCCACGATCACCGTGAGATACCCGAGTCCCTCAATGAACGGGCCCAGCGCCTCGAACACGAGGTAGTACGGCAGCACCACCATGCCGATGATGCCGTAGACCGGATTCAGGAACATGCGGCGGTGCCGCACGAGGCTCTGCAGCATGCCGCGGTGCCAGCGGTTCCGCTGCCGCCGCAGATCGCGCCAGCGCTCGGGCACCTGGGTCCAGCACACCGGATCGGGAACGAAGACGATCCGGTATGGCTGTCTCCGGGCGCGGCGGTACTGGTGCATGGCGAGGACCAGCTCCAGGTCTTCGGTGTCGGTGGTGCCGTCGTAGCCGCCGACGTCGATCACCGCCGACTTGCGGTAGACGCCGAAGGCACCGGAGATGAGCGGGAGCGCCTGCAATGCGCTCCAGCCCAGGCGGCCGCCGAGAAAGGCGCGGAGGTATTCGACCACCTGGAAAATGGGGAGCGGGCGGCGCGGAATCGCGATGCGGGTCACCCGGCCCTCTTTCACCGTGCAGCCGTTCACGCAGCGGACGATGCCACCGACCGCGATGGTCTCGTCCGGAAACTCCATGAACGGTTTCACGGCCTTCAGCAGGGCGTCCTCTTCGATCACCGAGTCGGCGTCCATGGAGCAGAAGAGGGGATACCGGGACAAGTTGATCCCGATGTTCAGCGCGTCCGGCTTCCCGCCCCGCTCCTTGTCCACCACGGTGAGCCCGGGCACGAGCGGCGACGCGTACACCCCCCGCATCGGCTTGGTGGGCAGGGACCGCTTGAACACCCGGTCCACGCGCCGCAGCTCGTAGGCGTCGAGGAGGCGCTCGAGCGTGTGGTCGGTCGACCCGTCGTTGATCACGATGATCTCGAACTGGGGATAGTTGAGCATCCGCAGGCTGCGCACCGTGTCGACGATCGTATTCTCCTCGTTGTGGGCGGGCACGAGGAGGGAAATCGGCAGCGTGAGGTCCGAACGGAGGATCTGCTGGTAGTCCGAGAAAAACGTCCGCTTGAGGAAGCGGACCACTTCGACCATCGAAATAAGGAAGAGGATCAGGTACGACAGATTGAGGGCGAGAAAATAGACCAGGATGAAGTTCCCGAACCAGGCGATGCCGTGGGCGATCCATCCCAGGATCATGCGCTGACCGCCTCCGCCTGAAGGAGGGCGCCGACCTCGCGGCGAACCTGAGCGTCGGGATGCCGGGCCGCGATGTCCTGCAGGAGATCGGTCCGCTTGAGCGTCACGAGCCGGGTGAGGACGCTGCGCGCCTCGCGCCGGTCCTCGTCGGTTCCCTCTCCCAGCCGCGCGAGCAATGCGTCGAGTACCCCGGCCTCCTGCAGCATCCACGCGGCCTTGTGGGCCGCGAACGCGTCGGACCCGTCCAGCGCCGCGAGCAGGGCCCGGCGCCCCGCCTCGCCCTTCCCCCGGAGGGCTTCTGCCGCGTTGGCGCGCACCCACCACTCGGGGTCCGACAGCGCGCGCCGCAGCGGCTCCACCGAGTCGTCGCCCGGAATCCGGCCCAGGGCCTTCGCGGCCATGGCCCGCGCGGGCCACTCGGGGTCCGCGAGCGCCTCGATCAGCGCCTGCGTCACCGCGGGGTGTCCGATCAGTCCGAGGGAGTGCGCGGCCCGGGCGCGGGCGTTCGGATCGCCGTCCGCAAGGAGCCCGCGCAGCAGGGGGACCGAGAGATGGGACCGCAGGCGTCCCAGAATGTCGATGGCCGGAACGCGCGCCGCCGCCGGCAGTCGCGGGAAGGCCTCGAGCAGCGGCTCGACCGCCGCCGGCCCCAGGCCGGCGAGGATGTCCGCGATCCGGAGCGTCGCCCACCGGTCGGTGGCCTTGAGTGCCCCGATGAGCGTCTCGACCGCCTCCAACCCCCCGATCGCGCCGAGTGCCTTCGCGGCGCGGAGGCGGACCTCGGGCACGGGATCATCCATGACCCGGATCAGGTCGGGGACCGCGATCCGCGCCAGCATGCGCCCCAGTTTTTCCGCCCCCTCGACCCGCACCCACCAGCGCCGGTGCGAGAGCTGCCGATGCGCTTGCCCGACGAAACCAAGCTGCTCGAACGCGAGCGCGAGCCGCGCCTGCGCATGGCCCTTGAGGGACCGGATGTGGTCGAGGAGCAGCCATTCGACCACGCGCCGTTCCCACCGCTTGAGGGGCGTGGGAACGAAGTCGGTGATCAGGCCTTCGGTGGCATTGGCGTACGCGACGATGGAAGGAAGCAGGAGGGCGCGCCGGCGGCGCTCATATCCTTCGCGCAGCTCCCGCCAGGCCTTGGTGGCCAGGACGACCGAGAAGACCAGGGCGAACAGGCCGCTGAGGGCCCCCAGGAGACCGCCGACGAACCCCTGCATTCCCCGTCATACCCTCGTGACGCGGGGCCGCGCGAGGACCTTCCGGACCCGCGCCAGGAGCTCGCGGGCATAGAACGGCTTGATGAGGAAGTCCTCGGCGCCGTGATCGAGCGCGCGAACGATGTCGTCCTCCCCGCCCTGCGTGGACAGCACCAGCACCGGGATGTCGCGCGTGGCGGGATCATCCCGCAGATGCCGGAGCACTTCGAATCCGGAGGCATACGGCATGATCAGGTCCAGCAGGATGGCGTCGGGCAGCTCCGTTTTCGCGGCGGCGACACCGGCCGCGCCGTCAGCCGCCTGCAGCACCTCGTAGCCGCCGGCCTTGAGGACCGCGGCCAGGAACTGGCGGATCGCCACATCGTCGTCGATGGACAGAATCCGCCCGCCGCGACGGGAGGGCGAGACGCCGGCGACTTCGGGAAGTGAGGATGTCATTGAGTGAAAGTGCCCCAGGCACCCCGCAACGACATTCGGCCTCGTTCAGCGCTGCTCCCTGCGGGGGCCTGACGCGGTTCACGAGCGACTGCCCTGCGGACCTGGGGCGCCGGAAATCTACTTCCAGCCTCCGGCCTCCCACTAGGGTCAGCGACCGACGATCACCGTGAGGTTCGAGAAGATGCCGGAGCCCTGAACGGCCAGCTGTGTGTTCCCCTGTCCCCGCGCCCTGACGGCCAGCGTGCCGGCGACAGTGTCACCTCCAACCCGATCGATGCGGATCACGCCCTCGTCACCCGAGAGAGACTGGAGGCCGACCAGGGCTACGGGATTCCCGTACTCGTCGGTCGCGACCACCCGCACCGTCGCGGTGGTGTCGGGAGCGAGGTGCAGCGTATCCCCGATCGCCGTCGCGCCCAGATGGAACTCGAGCCGCGAGGGCGATCCCGACGACGGGTAGAGCGTCGCCGAGCGGAATATCTGACCAATTGCGGCGCGGATCACACTTTTTCCGGCCGTATGACCAAAGACGACGTTGACGCGGAGGTGCCCGGCGGCGTCCGTCGCCGGAGTTACCGGGTGCAACTGGGCGTTGTCCGCCGTAAACGTGACCCGGACGCCGGGCAGCGGCTTGCCGTTGGCATCCTTGACCTCGAACACCAGCGGATTGGCCGCCGGCAGGCCCACGACCCCCCGCTGCCCGGTTCCCTCCACGAATCCGGTGTTGTCCGCCGAGGGCACCGGCCCGGGAGCCGCCGCTCCCGGAGGCTGGGCACTGGCCGTCGGGGCGGGAGCCGGGGTCGAGCCACCGGACCGCACGGGTGTCGGCGGGGGTGTGGTCGGTATCGGCGCCGGAGGAACCGCGGGAGCGGTCGCCTGGGCGGAGGGCTTCCGCACGCCGCGGCGGATGCAGCGGTCGATGCGCGCCATGACCGCCGTGTCCGCGCCGAGTGCCTGGAAGTTCCGGCGATCCCGGGTCGAGGGGACGAAGGTCAGACAATCCCGCCCGATCCGGGTGGCGACATTCGCCGGGGCCGTGCCGGACGCCAGCAGCCGGATGATGTCGGTAGCGCGCAGGGGCTGCCCGGCGGGGGTCTGCGCCGCCAGCGGGGCGGCGACGAGCAGAAGGGCGAACCGGGAGAGGCTCAAGGACGGTCGCATCCCGAGCT
>DATEGY010000361.1:0-4722 GCA_035279865.1 Gemmatimonadales bacterium
CAGCCGGCGGGCGGCGTCTCGGGTGCGGGAGGCGTGGCCACGGGCACGCTCTCCTCGACGGTGGCCGAGTCGAAGACGGTGTCTGCGACGATCGGCGGCGTGGGGATCACCCAGACGGCGACCGTCGTCGTGAACCCGGGCGCGCCGAACAATCTGAACTTCGTAGTGCAACCTACCAGCGCGATCTCCGGCGCTTCGATCGCCCCCGCGATTCAGGTGGAAGTCCGGGATGCGCTGAACAACCGCGTGACGACGGCGGCCAACCAGGTCTCTCTCGCCTTCGCCAATAACGCCGGCGGCGGGACGTTGACGGGTGGCGCGGCCACTACGCCGGTCTCCGGTGTGGCGACCTTCTCGGGGGTGTCGATCGACAAGGCGGGGACCGGGTACACGCTGAGTGCCACGGCCACCGGCGTTACGGGCATCACCAGCTCGGCATTCAACATCACGGCGGGAGCCGTGTCCGCCAGCCAATCCACCGTGAGCGCGTCCTCGCCCATCACGGCGTCCTCGGGGAGCAGCCAGAGCACGATTACGGTCACTGCCAAGGACGCGAACGGCAACGTGATCTCGGGAGCCACCGTGGTCCTTGGCGCGTCGGGGAGCAACAACACGCTGTCGGCCTCGGGCGCGACCAACTCGAGCGGCGTCTACAGCGGTACGCTCTCGTCCACGACAGCCGAATCGAAGACGGTGTCCGCGACGATCAATGGGGTGGCCATCACCCAGACGGCTGCGGTGACGGTCAACGCCGGTGCGGCGACGCAACTGGTGTTTACTTCACAACCCACGAACGCCGTTCAGGGATCGGCCTTCAACCCGGTCGTGGTCGTGACCGCCGAGGATGCTTTTGGAAACACCGATCTGAATTTCACGGGTAGTGTACAGATGACCATCGCCACCGACCCCGGCGTCGCAAGCAGCCTCAATGGCACGAATCCTGTCACTGCAGTGGCAGGAGTGGCGACTTTCAACGGCCTGAACATCACCACCCTGTCGGGCGGAAATGGCTATAAGCTTGGGGCCTCTTCGGGAGCGCTGACAGCGACGAGCGCAGCGTTTAACATTACCCTGCTATGATTTGCCCCCGTTGCGCGGTCGGCGACATCTCCGACCAGACCCATGAATGCACCCTCTGCGGGTTTTCCCCCGCGGGGGTCGCGACGCTCGCCGATCCGTTCCCACGGGAGCTGGAGGCGAGCGCGCGCCGGGACCTGGAGCATGAGTTCCAGATCGAGGGCGTGCTGGGTCAGGGTCCGCGGGGCGTGGTGTATCTCGCGCTCGAGCGGGAGCAGAACCGGCTCGTAGCGCTCAAGATCATCCCGCGGACACCGGGGATGGCGCCTGAGGCGGACGTGCTGCTCCAGCGGGAGGCCTCGCTCGCCGCGTCCCTCGACCATCCGCACATCGTGCCGATCTACCGCGCCGGCGCCACCCGGATCTTCCTCTGGTACGTGATGGAGTATTCCAACGGCCGCTCGCTGGCCGATGCCATCACCGCCACCGACCAGACCGCGCCCGACTGGGCCCAGTGCGTCCGGATCGTCCACCAGGTGGCGAGTGCGCTCGACTATGCGCACCGCCGCGGGATGACGCACGGCGGGATCAAGCCCGGGAACGTCCTGCTCGACTCCAAGGGATGGGCGCGGGTCACGGACTTCGGGATCGCGCGTGCCTTCGGACGCCCGACCGCCGTGTTCGGCGCCGATGCGCCCGCGGAGCAGCGCTACCTCGCGCCGGAGCAGTTCGCCTCGCGGAATCTGACGGGACCGAGCGTCGATCAGTACGGGCTGGCGGTGCTGGCGCACGATTGCCTGCGCGGACTGCCGCCGACCCCCCACGTCCTCGAGGCGCTGCAGCGCGCGACCAGCGAGCATCCGTCCGAGCGCTTCGCGACCATTCTCGACTTCGTGACGGCACTGGAAGCGGACAGCCTCCTGCCGCCGCCGATCCGGGCGACCCCCGCCCCCTTGCCGGCGATCGCTCCGCCCGCCCGAAGGAGCCCGTCAAACGTGACGGCGCCGCTCGTGGTGATCGATCCCGAGGCGCCGCCTCCGCCGCGCGCGCCCCGCATCTCGGTCGCGGCCCCAAGGCACCGGGCCCGGAACGTCCTGCTCTCGGCGCTCGTGCTCTTCGGGGGGGTCGTCGCCCTCGCGTGGTGGTGGCTGCACGCCTCGCCCGTGTCCACCGCAGTCGATCCCGGGTCCTTCGTGCTGCAGCCCACGAGGCCCCCCGACCAGGCCCAGGCGCCGGCGGGCTCGACCTCGGTCGACGTCCCGGCGCCAGGCACCGAGTCGGCTCCGGTTCCGGTGTCGCAGAACCCGGCCGCGCAGCGACCGGCGCCCGTGACTCGGCGTTTCGCGCCCGCCGCTCCTCCGGCGTCCCGCCGCGTGACCGCCGCGGTGGAAGGGCACCTGCTGCTCAACACGCAGCCGTGGTCCGAGGTTTATCTCGACGGCATCGCTGTGGGGAACACACCCAAGACCGATCTGGCGGTCTCTCCCGGCACGCACCACCTGCGGTTCACCCGGGACGGCTTCCGTGCGTATGAGACGACCGTCGTCGTGGCGCCCGGTGGTTCCGTCCGTCTCACCGACATCGTACTGTCCCCCAGTACGCCGTGATGAAGCGGGGGACCGGCTTCGTGGGGACGACGCTCGCGGCCGTCCTGGTCCTCCTGCCCTGGCACCGCACCGTCGCGCAGGAGCAGAACCGCACCCTCACCAGCGCGCTCCAGGCGTACCAGAATCTCGAGTATGAGACCGCCGCGGCCCTGCTCCGCCGGGCCCTCGCGGTCGAAGCCCCCAGTCCCGACACCCTGCCCACGGCCCTCCGGCCCAAGGCGCTGACCTATCTCGCTGCGAGCGACTACTACCGGGGGCGGAAGGATTCGGCGGCGGTCGTGTTCCGCCGGCTGATCATTCAGGATCCGCGCTACCGGCCCGATCCGCTGACTTTCCCTCCGGAAGTGACCTCGACGTTCGAGAATGCGCGGCGCGCCATGAAGGTGGTCGCGGTGGACGCTCCGGCTGACACCGCGATCCGCCTCGGACGCGATCAGTATCCGATTCGCCTCTACGCCAGCTCATTTCATGAAATCGTAGTGGGACTCGAGCACCCCGACGGGCGGTTTATCCGGGGGATCTATGCGGGCCCCATCGGCGACTCGCTCCTCGTCAACTGGGACGGCCTCGACTCGACCAATACGCCGGCGGGAGACGGGACCGTCGTGCTCACGGTGACGTCGCGCCCCACTCCGGGTGGTGAGATCGTGCGGGTGGTGCGCATCATGCTGGATATCCGGGCCACGCGCGCGGATACCCTCCCCTGGCCCACCCCCCCCGATACCCTGCTCCTTCCGGAGCGGGCGCCTGCGGGCCCCGCGCTCCGGTCCCTTTCCGGGGGCATCCTGGGGGCCGCCGCCGTGCTCCTCCTGCCGTCAGTCGTGGGCTCGGGTACCCACGCCACCGGTGCCCGGTTCGCGGTCGTCGGCGCACTCTCGGTGGCGGGTATCGCCGGGTTCATCAGCCACCGTCCCGGGGTCCCCCTGCCCGACAACGTCGCGAAGAACGTCGCGCGGCGGGCCGCCTTCCAGCGGCAGATCGACCTGGCCAGGCAGGACAACGCGCGCCGCAGAACCGGCGTGCTCGAGCGCATTCGTGCAGGCGCCCCGATCGTCATCTCCCGGGACACCCCGTGACCAACCGCGCGGGCGCACTCGCACTGGCGGCCCTGGTCGCCTGCCCCGCCCTGATCGCGGCGCAGGGCTCCCGGTTCCATTTCGAGATCCAGCTGGATGGCTCGACCGCCCACTCGAACCCGGTGATCGGCTCCGTATCGAGCTCGCTCTCCGGCACGCTCTTCGGCGGCGAAGGGCGTGTCGGGTTGGGCCCCGTGGCGCTCGATCTGGGATACTGGCAGGGAAGTCTGACGTCGAACAGCGGGCCGGCCGCGAACGAGGACATGGTCGAGGGTAAGGCGCTCCTCGGCATCTCCCCCGTCCACTGGTTCACCATTTCCGGAGGCCCCATGGCACGCGCCTACACCACCGCCGCGGGGACGGAGCGCTGGCTGACGTGGCGGATCCAGGGTCGCGTGGAGGAGGAGCTGGTGCCCCGGACGGTCCGGGCGTACGCGGAGCTCTGGTTCATTGCGTCGAGCAGCGTGAACGTGGTCCAGCCGTTCACCAGCGGGCGCGGCGGGAGGGTCAGCGTGCGGCTCGCGCCGGCGGCGTGGCCGGTGTGGGTGACGCTCGGCTACGGCATCGAGCAGATCCGGCTGGGCAGCGGGTCCCGGATCGACAACGTCGACCGCGTGACGCTCGGCCTGGGGTACAGCCGCCGCTAAGGGGTGGGAGCGGGACGGGCGCGGGGCACGAGCCGGTACAGGGTCTCGCCGTTCCGGATCATCCCGAACTCTTCACGGGCAACCCGTTCCTGTGCCGCCGGATTCGTTTCCAAGTCGTGGACTGCGCGGCCCAGGGAATCCACCTGCCACTGCACCGACACCACCGAATCCCGCTCCTGCGCGAGCTGGCGGCGAAGCTTCAGCCAGTCCGGAGTGGAGTACTCACCCGCGAAGACCGCGAACACGAGGAGCGCGAGACCGCCGGCACCGGCGGCGATGCGCGCGCCGGTCACAGGCCGTACAGGTCCCGGCCCGGATAGTGCGCGACGTCGCCGAGCTCTTCGGCGATGCGGAGCAGCTGGTTGTACTTGGCGA
>DATEGY010000362.1:0-3424 GCA_035279865.1 Gemmatimonadales bacterium
GGACGACATCACGAGCCTGCCCATGTACCTGCGGGCCCGGGCCGGCATCGGCTACCTGGCGCAGGAACCGTCGGTCTTCCGGAAACTGACGGTGGAGGAGAACGTCCTTGCCATCCTCGAGACGATGAACCTGGAGGCCCGGGAGCGGGCCTCGCGGCTCGAGTCCTTGCTCGACGATCTCGCGATCAAGCACCTGCGGCGTCAGCGCGCCTTCTCGCTGTCGGGGGGCGAACGGCGCCGGCTGGAGATCACCCGGGCGCTGGTGACCCGGCCCAAGTTCATGCTGCTGGATGAGCCGTTCGCGGGCGTCGATCCGATTGCGGTGCACGACATTCAGACCATCGTGGCGGGATTGCGGCACCGGGGGATTGGCGTGCTGATCACGGATCACAACGTGGAGCAGACGCTGGACATCGTGGATCGGGCGTACATCATGTTCGAAGGGAAGGTGCAGGTGGCAGGGACCGTGCGGGATCTGGTGTTCGACGACCGGGTGGCCGATCTCTACCTCGGCCCCACCCTGACGGCGCGGCTCCGCGCGCGTCTGGGGGAGGCGGCATGAAGACCGGGATGCATCAGCACGCGTCGCTGCAGCAGACGCTGAAGATGAATCCACGCCTGTATCAGGCGATGGATCTCCTCTACATGCCCCTGCTCGACCTCCAGCAGCACCTGAAGCAGGAGCTGCTCTCCAACCCCTTCCTCGAGATGGTCGAGCCCGAGGAAGAATCGCCGCTCGACGCGACACAGGTCGAGACCAAGCCGGAAAAGAACGAGGAATCGGGGGACGACGAGCCGGACTGGGAGAACATTCTCCTGGACGACGGCGCCCAGGGCCTCGCGGCGCCGCGGGATCTGAGTCCGGCCCGGGAGTACGTCGAGCCGGTGGCGCCGACCACCCGGGACCTTTCGGATCATCTCCGGGACCAGGTGCAGATGCTGGACCTGACCCCCCGCCAGCAGCTCATGGCGGACGAATACCTGGGGAACATCGCCGAGGACGGCTACCTCGGCGCCAATCTGGAGCAGATCGTGGCGGGGGCCAACCAGCTCCTGGCCGAGCATGCGGATGCCCAGGATTTCGGCGGTGAAGCGCCCTGGTATACGATGGCCGAGGCGGAGGAGATGCTGCACATCATCCAGCGTCTCGACCCGCCGGGAGTGGGGGCCCGCGATCTGCGCGAGTGTCTGCTGCTTCAGCTCGAGGATCAGGGCCAGCAGGAGTCGCTGGTCTATAAGCTCGTGCGGGACGCGTTCGACGACCTCATCGCGCACCGCTGGAGCGAGCTGGGCAAGCGCTTCGGGTTGGAGCCCGCCGAAGTCCAGAAGGTGGCCGACGATCTCTCCAAGTTCGATCCCAAGCCCGGCCTGCAGTACGCCTCGGGGAACGATTCCTACATCGTGCCCGATCTGATCGTGGAGAAGATCGGGGACCGCTATCAGGTGTTCCTCAATGACGGCGGCCTGCCGCGTCTCCGGATCGCGAGTACCTACCGGGACATCGCGCGCGACAAGAACAAGTACCAGGGGGAGAACAAGGATTTCATCCAGCAGCGCCTCAACAGCGCCAACTGGATGATCCAGGCCATCGAGCAGCGCCGTCAGACCATGTTGAAGGTCATGAACTTCATCGTCGACCGGCAGCGGGAATTCTTCGAAAAGGGCGTCGAGTACCTGCGGCCCCTCACCCTGCGCGAGGTCGCCGACGTGATCTCGATGCACGAGAGCACGGTCAGCCGCGTCACCAACGAAAAATACGTCCAGACGCCGCGGGGACTCTTGCCGCTGAAGTTCTTCTTCTCGAGTGGCCTCACCACGACTACCGGTGAGGACGCCAGCGCGCGGTCCATCAAGGCGCAGATCCAGAAGCTCGTGACCGAGGAAGATCTGAAAGACCCGCTCACGGATCAGCAGATCGTGGAGATTTTCGCCCAGCGGGGCGTGAAGATCGCCCGGCGCACCGTGGCCAAGTACCGGGACCAGCTGCACATCCTGCCGGCGCGGATGCGGAAGCGTCTGTGAGCCTGGCCATGCCGGCCGCCGCTCCCGAAGTCAGCATCCTGGTGCCGGCCAAGGACGAAGCGGAGAACCTCCCCGAGCTGGTGAAGCAGGTCCGGGAGGCGATGGTGGGCCAGCCGTACGCCGCCGAGCTGGTCATCGTCAACGACGGATCGACGGACAACTCGGCCGACGTTCTCAAAGAGCTGGCCGCCCGACACGTCTTCCTGCAGGTCGTCACGCACCGGTCCCGGCGGGGCATCGCCGACGCGCTGCGGTCCGCGGCGGACGTGGCGCGTGGGCACATCCTGGTCTTCTGGCCGGGCGATCTCCAGTACCTGCCCGCGGACATTCCGGCGCTGGTCGCGCCCATCATCGCCAACGAGGCCGACATCGTCACAGGGACGAAGCAGGGTCATTACGAAAAGCGCTTCGTTTCCTGGGTCTACAATTCTCTGTGCCGGATCCTCTTTGGTGTCCGGGTCACCGATCTCAACTCGGTCAAGGCGTACCGCCGCGACGTCGTGGACGCCGTTCCCACCCGGCCCGACTGGCACCGGTTCATGGTGGTGATCGCCGCCGTGCAGGGGTATCGCGTCACCTCCCGGCCGGTGCCGGTGTACCCCCGCCGCGCCGGCAAGTCGAAGTTCGGGATCAGCCGGATTCCGGTCGGGGTGCTCGATCTCGTGTCGGTGTGGTTCCAGCTGCGGTTCGGCCGGAAGCCCATGCTTTTTTTCGGCGTCTCGGGAGCCGTCCTGGTCATGATGGGCGTTCTGGTCGGGGTCTACGCTCTCATCGAGCGCTATGTCTTCGGGATCGGGTTCCGCCCCTGGCTGTACCTCGTGATGCTGCTGGTGCTCGCGGGATTGGTGCTCTTCGGCTTCGGTTTCGTAGGGGAGCTGGTGGCCGGGATGCGGGAAGAGATCCGGGCCCTGGGTGACCGGTCCGCTACGCCACCACGGTAATCCACCCCGCCTCGTTCGCGATCAGCCCCCGCTGCGTCCGGGGGTCGAAGGCCATCCCCCGTGGGATTCCGCCCGTTGGAATGGTCCGCACCACCCGCAGCGACTCACGGTCCAGCACCTGGACGCGTTCCGCCTTGACCAGCCCGACATAGAGCTGGGTGTGGTCCGGCGTGGCCGCCACGGAGAAGGCGGGGCCGCCAAGCTCCAACGACGCCGTCAGCGTTCCCGTCGCGAGATCGATGACGTCCAGTCCGCCCTGCTCATTGGCCACGTAGAGCTCGGTTCCATCGGGAGCTACCACCAGGCCCTGCGTCCGTCCTCCCACGACGAATTCCCGTGTCTGCTGGAGACCCGCCTGCTCCACTTCGAGGACGGTTCCGGCATCGCGGGTGGAGACGAACAGCAGGGGCCGGTGAGGGTGCAGGGCCAGATGGTGCGAGGTGGCCGGGAGGGGTAGCGAC
>DATEGY010000363.1:0-4562 GCA_035279865.1 Gemmatimonadales bacterium
AAGATTCCGGCCGGCGAGCAGTCGCGGGACTTCTTCGTACTCGACCCCATGCTCGCCACCGGCGGCTCCGCCGTGGCCGCGGTGCAAGCCCTCAAAAAGGCGGGGGCCTCCCGCATCCGCTTCCTTTGTCTGGTAGCCGCACCCCCGGGTGTGCAAGCCATGCTGAATGCCCACCCGGATATCCCCGTGTTTACCGCCGCCTTGGACCGCCAGCTCAACGAGAAGGGCTATATCCTCCCCGGCCTCGGCGATGCGGGAGACCGGCTTTTCGGGACGAGATAAGTCAATTGCGGATTGCGGATTAGCCTGATCACCCCCCAATCCGCAATCCGAAATCCGCAATCCGCAATGCACGTAACCCTTTTGGCCCACCCCGTGTCCCATCCCAGTGAAGCCCGGAAGCACCCGTCACCCGGAGCCCCGTGGACGACCGTGAACTGATCGCCAGAGTCCGCGCCGGAGATCCGGCGGCGGAGCGGGCGCTGTACGACGCGCATGTGGACCGCGTCTACCGGCTGTCGTATCGCATGGCCGGCGACGACGACCTCGCGCGCGACTTCACCCAGGAGACGTTCATCCGCGCGTTCGAGCGGCTGGACACGTTCCGCGGGGAGTCGGCCTTCTCCACCTGGCTCCACAGCATCGCGACCACGGTGGCGCTGAACGGGCTGCGCAAGGTGAAGCGGTTCCGGAAACGCGAGGCGGACATCGAAGAAGCCGACGCCGTCACCGCCACCCGGAAGCAGGCCGAGCCGGATCTGAAGCGGCGGTTGGCGCAGGCGATCGAAGCATTGCCCGACGGATACCGGACGGTGTTCCTGCTGCACGATGTGGAAGGCTACACGCACGAGGAGATCGGAGCCGCGCTCGCCATCGAGTCCGGCACCTCGAAGGCTCAGTTGTCACGTGCCCGGGCGAAGCTGCGGCTGGCCCTGGCCGACTTTGCGGGAGAATGGATCGGATGAACGACGACGATCGTTTCGAGCAGGAGCTCAAGCGTATGGCACAGGACTACCACCGTCCGCCGGAGACCCCGCGCGATGAAATGTGGGCGCGGATCACGGCGGAGCGCGCCCGTCGCCGCGAGACGGCCGGCGCCGCGAAGGTGGTGCCGCTCCGCCGCTGGATGACGTGGAGCGCCGCCGCCGCCGCGGTCCTGGCACTCGGCATCGGCATCGGCCGGTGGAGCATGGGCCCCGGGAGGTCCGCCGCCCTCGCCGCCAGGCCCGACTCCAACCTGGTCTACCGCGTCGCCGCGATGCCCTACCTCACCCGCACCGAGGCCCTGCTCACCAGCTTCCGCGCCGAGTCCCGGAGCGGAAAGGTGAACACGGACTTTGCCGCCCAGGCGCAGGACCTGCTCGTGACGACGCGCCTGATGCTGAACTCCCCCGCCGCCAGGGATCCCCGCCTCGCGAACCTGCTGCAGGATCTCGAGGTGATGCTGGTCCAGATCGCCCAGCTGCCGGCGCGGAACGACCGGAATGATGTCGATCTGATCAATCAAGGACTCGATCAACGAAGCGTGATGCTCCGGCTGCGGGCCATCGGGACCGCACCGGGCGCTACTCCACGAGGAGCACTCTAATGATTTCCCTGCATTTCTTGTTCACGGCCGTCGCCACGCTCACTCAGACGCCGGCGATTCCGCCGGTGCCTCCCGTGCCGGCGGTCCAGGAAGCGATCGAACTGGCCCACGCCGGGGCGCAGCTTTCCCGGCTCACCGGCCTGTCCTCGCTGGCGCACGTGGCGGACGCGAAGGCCTACGTCGAGCTGGCGCGGGAGTACGTCGGCGCCGCCCGGGTGGCCATCCACCCGCCCGTCAGCTGGGCGTCGGATGACCCGGCGGACTCGCTCTACCGGGCCGCCCGGGAGCTCCTGAACCGGGGCAAGTATTCCGAAGCCGCCGCCGCGTTCGCGGATATCGCGAAGCGCTATCCCAAGTCGACCTACACGCCGGACGCGTACTACTGGCAGGCGTTCTGCCTCTATAAGACCGGCGATAATTCGAAGCTCAAGCTGGCCCGGGCCGCTCTCGACTATCAGCAGCGGCACTACACAGATGCCAGTACCCGCGGAGACGCGGACGCCCTCTATGCTCAGGTGCAGGGCGCATTGGCCCGCCAGGGAGACGCGACTGCCCGGGCCTGGGTGGATACCCATGCGACAGGCGCCGTCGACACCGCCCAGGCCGCCCCCAGGGTCAGCTGCGCGTCGGGGGACGACGATGACGACGACCCGCGGATCGCGGCACTCAACGCCCTCTTGCAGATGGACGCTGACCGCGCGGTCCCCGTGCTGAAAAAGGTCCTCGAACGGCGCGATGCCTGCTCGGTGTCGCTCCGCCGCAAGGCGATCTTCATCATCTCGCAGCAGCACACCGCCGAGACCGAAGACATCCTCCTCGGCGCCGCCCGGAATGATCCGGACGAAGAGGTGCGGGAACAGGCCGTGTTCTGGCTCTCGCAGGTGGGGAGCGCCAAGGCCACGAGCGCGCTGGACTCGATTCTGTTGAACTCGAGCAACCCGGACCTCCAGAAGAAGGCCGTGTTCGCCCTGTCGCAGATCTCCTCGCCGGACGCGATGCGGATGCTGCGCGAGTATGCCGAAAAGCAGGGCGCCCCGGTCGAAGCGCGCGCCGACGCCATCTTCTGGCTCTCGCAGCAGGGCCGCGGCGAGAACGCCGAGTACCTGAGAACACTGTACGGCCGGTTGAATGACGAGGATCTGAAGGACAAGACCATCTTCGCCATTTCGCAGATCGGCGGCGCGGACAACCTCAACTGGCTGATGGATCTGGCGGCCAACGGCCAGGAAGACGTCGACATGCGGAAGAAGGCGCTCTTCTGGGCCGGGCAGTCGAACGACGTGTCGCTCGAACGGCTCACCGCGCTCTACGACCGGTTGAAGGACCGCGATATGAAGGAGCAGATGATCTTCGTCTACTCCCAGCGGCACGAAGGGCAGGCCCTGGACAAGCTGATCGACATCGCGAAGCACGACACCGACCCCGAGCTCCGGAAGAAGGCGATCTTCTGGATCGGCCAGTCCCACGACCCCAAGGCGGCGCAGTATCTGCAGGAGGTCATCAGCCAATGATTCGGGCCCTCTCGGCCCTGGGTGCGGCGCTCCTGATCGGGAGCGCCGCCCAAGCCCAGGGCATCGGCCGCCGGGTGAGCTCGGCCCCGGACGGCAAAGTGCGGATGACGTTCGCGTCCCGCCCCGGCGTGTGCGGCAACGGCTCGAACAACATCTCGATGGATTGCGACGACGGGGATTGCGGCAACAACCACATGTACTCGCGGGAGGACCACGATGTCGACGTGACGACGTGCCCCTGTGAGGAAGGACCGGTCCGGGTCGTCCTGCGCGTCGCGGGCGGAAAGGTCACCCGCGTTCGCGTCTACGTGGGTGGTGAGTGGAAACCCGCCGACGCCGGGACCACCGATCTGGGTGTCGTCGGCGACCGGGACGCCGTGGCCTACCTGCTCGACCTCGCCCGCACGGCCACGACCCACGTCGGCGAGGAAGCGATCTTCCCGGCCACGCTGGCCGACTCGGTCACCGTGTGGCCCGATCTCTTCAAGATCGCGCGCTCGGAGGACGTTTCGAGAGCGACCCGGAAGTCGGCGGTGTTCTGGATCGGCCAGGCGGCTGGCGACGCCGCCACCAAGGGCCTCGATTCGCTGGCCCAGGGGAACGACGTCGACCGGGAGGTGCGGGAGTCCGCCGTGTTCGCGCTTTCACAGCAGCGCAACGACGTCGGCGTGCCCGCGCTCATCGCCATCGCCCGCACCAACAAGGACCCGGACATCCGGAAGAAGGCCATCTTCTGGCTCGGCCAGTCGGACGATCCCCGGGCGCTCGCGCTCTTCGAGGAGCTCCTGACCAAGCAGTAACCGGGCGCGGGGGGCGGACCGTTCGCCTCGATGGAGTGGGACTGCGGAATGCGGAGTGGAGGCGGTCGGCTGTCATTCCGAATTCCGCACTCCGCACTTGTATATTGGCTCCATGCCCTCGGCCCGCCGTCTCGCCAAGCTCACCCTGGTGTTCGCCCTGCTCGTGGCCGGTGCCTGGGCCGCCGTCGTGATCGACGTGCTGGTCACCGGCGCGCATGAGGGGGCCACCCCGGCGGACGCCATCGCGGTGCTCGGTGCGGCGCAGTACAACGGCAAGCCGTCTCCGGTGTTCAAGGCGCGGCTCGAAAAAGCCGCCTGGCTCTACCACGCCAGTGATGCACCGGTCATCCTGGTGACCGGGGGGATCGGCAATCGCGACACCGTGAGCGAGGCGGAAGTGGGACGCCGGTATCTGGCGCAGCACGGGATCCCGGCGGAATCCGTCATCGCGCTGCCCCCGGCCGCGACCACGGTCGCGTCCGTCGGCCAGCTCGGCACGTGGTTCAAGGACCGCTCGAGCAAACGGGTGGTCCTGGTCAGCGACGGCTTTCATCTCTTGCGCCTGCGCATCCTCGCCGCCCGGCAGGGACTGGTGCCGTTCACGTCCCCCGCGAAGGCATCTCCCATCAGTGCGAGTCTCCGCACCAACGCCGGCTACGTCGC
>DATEGY010000364.1:0-8853 GCA_035279865.1 Gemmatimonadales bacterium
ATGCAGCTCGGTGTACGGGTCGAACTTCTGGCCAAAACGCCGCTCCATGTACACCGCCGCCGCTTCGCGGAACGCCGGCAACCCGATCTGGAAGGCATACCGGCTCATCTTGGGGTCCTGCGCGGCCCGGGCCAGCGTTTCGATCGCGATCGCGGGCGCCGGGAAGTCCGCGTCACCGGCGCCGAGGTCGATGACGTCCACGCCCTGCTCGATCAGCCGCTTCTTGATGGCGGGAATCTGCGCCATCGGATAGCCGGGAAGAGTCGCAATTCGCTTTGAAAGCTCTTTCATACCTGGAATGTACCCCTGGAACGTTTGACCCGTTTCACACCGGCTCCCCGATGCCATGGCGGGCGAAGAATTCTTCGCACTCGTCCCGGACATCGTGCCAGCTCCCCACCGCCCGGGCCGCCGACGGCAGCCCCTCCAGGAGGAGGGGGCCGTAGCGTTTGGTGACGACTCGCCGGTCCAAGAGAAGTACGGCCCCGACGTCCGACCTGCTGCGAATCAGACGGCCGAACCCCTGTTTGAGCTTGAGGGCCGCATGGGGGATGAGATAATGGGTGAACCCGTCGACGCCCTTTTCGGCCAGCCGTTCGAGCCGCGCCGCCGTCAGCGGCTCACTCGGCACCTTGAAGGGCAGCTTGGCCAGGATGAGCGCGCGCAAGGCGCGCCCCGGCACATCCACCCCTTCCCAGAAGGAATCGGTCCCCAGCAGCACCGCGGAACCCGACTCCCGGAACCGCCTGAGGAGATGGTCCCGCGGCGCCTCCCCCTGCACCAGCAGCGGCCACCGGGCTCCGACATCGGCCCGCACCGCGTCGGCGGTGCGCCGTAGCGCGCCATGACTCGTGAACAGGCAGAACACCCCGCCGTCCGACGCCCGCGCGACCTCGAGCAGCACCCGGGCCACCGCCGCGTCATGCCCCGCTTCGTCGTCCCGGGGTTCCGGCAGGTCGGTGGGGATGCCCAGGACGCACTGCGACGCGAAGTCGAACGGTGAATCGAGGACCTCGCGCACCACCACCCGGGACGGCGGCAGGTCGAGCCCGAGCCGCTCCTCCAGGAAGGTGAACTCACCCCCCGCGGCCAGCGTGGCCGATGTGAGCACCACGGTCTCCACGCGGTCGAAGAGCGCATCTTTGAGAATCGGCGCGAGGTCGAGGGGCACCGCGGATAGCCCCAGGTTCGTCGCGCGCCGGCCCTTCCGCTCGATCCACCGGACCGCCGGCGGGCCGCCCGGGGCGGGCTTCAGCGCCGCCGTCAGTCCCGCGGCCGCCGTTTGCAGCCGCCGCACCACCGCCCGCATTTCGGCGATCAGCTGCCCCCCGCGCTCGCTCCGGTCGTCGAGTGACAACCGGTCGGCGATCGACTCGACGCCGTCCCCCAGCTGGCTGAAGGCGAGGAGGACATTTTCCAGCGCGACGCCGAGTCCCTCCGTCCACACGTCGTCCTTGGCGAAGTCCTCGGTGAGCCGGAGGACGGGCTCGGTCAGCCGCCGGTCGAGGAGAATGAACAGCTCCTCCGCCCCCCGCCGCGCGGCGCGCAGGGAGTCCAGGAGGCGCCGCTGCACCAGGTCGCGCCCACGCGCGTCGAGGGGAGAGTCGTCGCGACGGGTCAGCTCCCGGGTCAGGGTCGGCAGCAGCCCGCGGCCATTCCGTTCGAAGCGGCCCAGGAGCCGCGTGATCCCCACCTGACTCACCTGCGCACCCAGGTGTGCGGCCGACACGTCCTCGAGGTGATGCGCTTCGTCGATGATCAGCCGCCGATACGGGGGCAGGACGGCGGCATCCACCCAGTTGTCGGATGCCATGCGCACCGCCAGATCCGACGCGAGCAGATGGTGATTCACCACCACCACATCCGCCTCGGCCGCGGCGCGCCGCGCGCGGAATACGAAGCACTGGTCGAAGAACGGACACTTGAGCCGGGTGCAGAGATCCGACTCGGCCGCGACCGCATCCCAGACGTCATCGGACGGCTCATCGGCGAGGTCGGACAACGATCCGTCGGCGGAATGCGCCGCCCACTCGGCGAGCCGCAGCAGCTCGGATGCACGCTCGTCCTCGAACAGCGAATCCGGAACCGCGCGCGCCTGCTCGAGTCGCGCGAGGCAGAGATAGTTCCGCCAGCCCTTGAGCAGGGCGAAGGTGGGAGTGTGTTCCCCCGTCGCCAGGGCGCGCGCGAGAATCGGCAGGTCCTTCCCGACCAGCTGTTCCTGGAGGTTGATCGTATTCGTCGAGACGACCGTCCGCTCCGCGTTGTCCCGCGCCCAGGCCAGCGCAGGTACGAGGTACGCGAACGATTTTCCGACGCCGGTGCCGGCCTCGAGGAGCGCGACGCCGCCTCCGTTGTACGTGTCGGCGATGTACGCGGCCATGTCACGCTGGCTGGGCCGGTCTTCGAAGCCCCCGAGCGCATTGCCCACCGCGCCATCCTGGTCGAGCATCGCGGCGATCTCCGGGGCGTCGAGCACCACGCGAGGCCTGGCCCGGGGGCACTCCACCACCACGTAGAGCTCCGTCACGTCGTTGTCGACGATCCCGAACCCCACGCCCGCATCGTGCAGCTGCGCCGCCACCGTGAGATCGGCGGTGGACGGGTCGAGGCGGCCCGAAGGATGGTTGTGGAGCAGCATTTCACCGCGAGCCGCGACGCCGGGAAGCGCCAGAACCGCGTCCACCGTCCCCCGCGCCACGGCCCGGACGTCCACGAGATCGGCGTCGCCGTCCACGCGGGCCACGAACGACACCTCGCGCCCTCCCGCCCGCGCGATTTCTTCCCGCAGCACGGCCCGCACTTCGGGAGACAGCCGCTCGATCACGTCTTGATCTCCCGCTTCTTGGCCGCGGGAAAGAGCACGTTGTTCAGAATCAGCCGGTATCCCGGTGAGTGCGGGTGCAGCGACAGATCCGTCGGCGGGTCGCCCACCTGGTGCTGCGGATCCTCTGGGTCGTGGCCGCCGAAGAAGGTCCAGGTCCCCTTCCCCAGATCGCCGTGGATGTACTTCACCCACGGGGCGCCCTGCTCGTCCGCGAGCACGATGTCGGCGGGCTTGAGGTGGTCGCGCATGAAACTGGTCGTCAGCCCGTAGAAATCTGGGATCACCTGCCGGTGGTTCTGGACCAGCATGGTGGGCACGGGATCGACTTTGGCGCTGAAGCCGAAGATCTGGTACGCGCCAAGGGGCTGGCGGTGGCCGGGGTTATTGACCTGGTGTCCGTCGATGTCCGAAAAGCTCGCGATGGTGGGAGACTGCTCCACGTGCCCGCCGGTGAAGGCGAAGGTCCGGCTCCAGTCCAGCTTCGCGTCGGCCCCGGGATCGACGGGCGTCCCATCCGCGAAGGACGCCGCGATGTCCACCGTCTCGGCCGCGAGGGCCAGGTCGATGGTTTCGGTAGCGGTACACATGGCGAACAGGAACCCACCCCCCTCGACGTAGGCACGGATGGCGCGGGCGACCGCCTTCTTCAGCGCGGGCACGTTCGGAAATCCGAAATCGCGCACGACGGCGGTGTTCCGGTTGACCATGTCCGCGAGCCACGGCGCGCCCTGATACAGAAGATAGAACTTGGAGTACTGGCCGGTGAAATCCTCGTGATGGAGATGGAGCCAGTCGTACTGCTTGAGCCCTCCGCCGAGGACTTCGGGGTCCCACACCTTGTCGAACGCGATTCCGGCGTACTGCAGGGCCATGGTCACCGCATCGTCCCAGGGCGCCTCGAAGGGCGGAACGTACACGGCCACTTTGGGCGCGCGCTCGAGCTCCACCGTGTCCATGTTGCCGGCGGCGATCTCCCCGCGAATCGCGGCTACCGCGCCCTCGTCCACCGGCGTCGCCGCCACGCCGGCAAGCGCCGCGTCACGCCTGATCGCGTCGACGTCCGGGAGCAGGAACGATCCGCCCCGGTAATTGAGAAACCACTCGACCTTGCCGCCCGCCTGCACGGCCCGGTAGGTGACACCGTACGCCTTGAGGTGATCGGTCTGGGTCTCGTCCATGGGAACAAGAAGGGAGGCCTCGGCGGAGCGGCCCGACCACCGTCCCCGGGGCAGGAGCCGTGCCAGGCGGGTGCCGACCAGCCAGCGCCCGGCCCATTCGACGAACAGCCGGCGGTTCACGAGCGGGGGACCAGGCCCTTCAGACGGTCCAGCATCCGGCGCGCTTCGGGGACGACCGCGCTCCCGGGGTATTCGAGGATCAGGTGCTCGAGGTGAGCGATGGCGAGCTCCGGGTGACTCTGCTTGACGAGCAGACGGGCCCACTCGAGCTCCCCGGCCGCGGGAGCGGCGCCCGCGCCGCGTGTGCTGTCACTCACAACCTGCTGGAAAAGGTCGACTGCCAGGGCTTGGTGGGCGGAGTCGAGACCGGCGGCCACTCGTCCGGCGAGGACGAGCACACCGCCTCGCGGCGCCTGAGACAGGGTGGCGGCCGCGGCGCGGAGTCCTTCCACGGCGTTCACCGAATCTCCCCGTGCCAGCGCCAGCAGGGCACTTCCCAGCTTCACCCCGGCGGCCGAATCGACGTCCGTGATCAGAGCCAGCATCTCCGTGCGACGCGTGGCGTCGGCCCGGTCCCCGGCATAGGGGCCGGCCTCACGGAAGTCGTCGCGCGCCCGGGCGACCTGACCGCGATAGAGCGCCGTCCACCCGCGCTGCGCTACCGCGTCCACGCTCGAGTCGGCGCCGAGGATCTGGTCCGCACGATCCAGCGCTCCCCGTGCGGTCCAGGCCCGGGCGAGCTCGAGCCGCAGGCGAGCCGCGTCGTCACTGCTCAGCCCTTTGGCCGCCGCGAGCTTCTGTTCGGCCTGATCCAGATCACCGTCGCCGATCAGCACTTCGACGAGTGCGGTCACCGGAATGGGCGAATCGCCCCCCTGCCCTTCGATCTGCTCGACGAGTTTCCGGGCGTCTTCCTTGTCCCCGGCTTCGAGCAGGGCGCGCACCGCGCCGGCCCGGGCCTCCTCCGCCAGCGCACCGGTGGAAAGATCCGCGAACCGGGCGAGCGCGTGGCCCCGCGCGCCGGCCGCGAGGGGCGTACCGATCTGCCCGCCCCGCGCCGCAAAGCTCCAGAGCGCCATGATCGTCGCCCGGGAGGAATCGGTGACGGTGCGGTCGAGCACCGCCCACGCCTCGTCTCCGTGTCCCCAATCGAGCAGCAAATTGGCGCCGAGGCGCCGGGCCGCCGTGGATTGCTGCGACTTGGTGAGCGCGTCGGTGATGATGGCATGGGCGGCGTCCGGGGCCGACTCCAGCTGCACTACGGCGTTGGGGATCTGTCCGTCGTCCGTCGTGACCGCGTCTCCCCAATGCTGGGCCGCACCGGCCCAGTCGCCCGTCGACCCCGCGATCTCGGCGAGCTCGATCGCGAAGGCTCGCGGGTTCCCCACCGCCTTGCGGCCCTCGAGCAGGATGCGCCGGGCCTCGACGGCGTCCTGCTGATCCAGCTTGGCGATCGCCCACTCACGCCAGGGCGTCTCGTCACCGGGAGCGCGGGCCGTCCACCGTCTGGCCAGCGCGGCGACGCTGTCGTTCAAGCTCAACGCCACGAAGGTCCGGAGCTCGAGTCCCAGCAGCTGCTCGTCGTGTTCCTGAGTGCCGCGGTTGGCGCGTTGCACCAGCGGCACCAGCTCCGCAAGGCGGCCGAGCTGCGGTAGGACCCGCTCGAGCCCCAGCAGGGCCGCGAGGTTGGTCGAATCGGTGCGCAGTGCCGACCGGTACAGGTCGACGGCCTGCGGCAGTTTGCCCTGGCGCTCGAGCTCGTACCCCTGGCCGATCCCCTGCGCGGCGAGCACGGCAGGGCCGGCGGTGATCAGCAGGAGCCACGCGAGCCCGTTACGGGCCGACGTGAGCGGGAGCCGGAGTCGCGGGTATCGGGGCATTCAACAGTCGGAAGTATTCGAGAACCTGTTGCCGTTGGCCGGGCGTGAGATCGCGAAGGGTCTCCCACGTCGGATAGGGGACCCGCGGGCCTGCGCCCGTGGCCCCGGCGCGCAGCGCGGGCGGCAGCAGGGGATTCACGGCGCCGGCGATCGGAGCCCGGCGTTCGTGCTGGTCATCGGGCTCATCGCCGGTGAGTGACCGGCCCGCGTCCAGGAGGTGGTGATAGAGCGCCTGCTGCCGCGCCACGGTCACAGGATCGAGGTGCCCCGCTTCCATCCGTCGCGCCAGCTCCTTCGCTTCGTCGGCCAGGGCGCCCGCCCCTGGAGCGTTGCCGCCGGCCTGGAGCCGTTGCAGCTGGTCGGCCAGTGCCCGCTGGCGGGCGGCGAGCGCGCGCAGCTGCTCGGTGACCGACCCCCCCGCCCCCATCATGGGCAGGAGTCCCTGCGCCTCGCCGTTCAGTCCCTGTTGCTGGCCCGCCATCTTCGTGAGCGCCTCGAGCGCCTCGGACAGGCCGCTGCCGGATTTCGACCCGCTCACCTGGGCGCGGGCCTGCGCGATACCGAGCGCCGTGGCGTTCAGGGCGTCCACCGCCTCCGCCGCGGCCTGCGCCGCAGCCGGCGTGTTCGGGCGTCCCTGCTCCAGCTCCTGACGGGCCTGCGCCATCTGACGCCGGGCGAGCGCCATGGCGCCGGCCAGCTGAGGGGACACCAGCGCGTTCTGCCCCGCGGCATCCTGCATCTGCTGGGCGACGGCGCCGGCACCCTCTTCCACCGACGCCTGCGCGGCCCGCATCGGCGCGCCGCTCTGACCCTGGCTCAACTGATCGGCGATCTGCTGCTGCCGCCGGGCAAGATCCGCCGTCTCGCTCATCGCACGGTCCAGCGCATCAAGCGTCTCCTTCCGCCAGGCACCGGACAGCGAGTCACGCCGCGTCTTGAGCTGGTCCGGCAGTTCTGAAAGCGCCTGCTCCGCCCGCTGTCCCTGCTGCTGGGCGTCCGCCGAATTACCCTGACCCGCCGCCTCTCCCGCCTTCCCCATCGCCTGCCGGGCCTCGAGGGCCGACTGCAGGGGCTGGTCGAGGGTCCGGCCCGCGCGAAGGTCCTGTCCCGTCTGCTGAATCCCTTTCATCAAGGAGTCGGCACCCCTGGCGAGCTCCCGCTCCCGCGCCGCGGCGGCGGAATCGGCCCTCGGCGCCTGCGTGGTGTTCCAGTCCCCCTGCCGGCGCTTCAGGTCCTCCGCATCGGCCGCCAGAGTGGCCAGCTGCCCCTCGACGGCTGCGCGGCGGAAGAGCTGGTCACTCCGCTGGAGGGCGTCCTTCAACTGCTCCTGGGCCTCGGCCAGATGCTGGAGCGCCTGGCGGGTGGCCTCGGGGTCGAGGCGCTGCAGCGCATCCTGCAGCTCGCGCAGTCGCTGCTCGAGCTCCGGCGTGATCGCCTTCTGCAGCAGCTGCTGCACGTCCGCGAGGCGCCGCTGGAATGCCGAGTCGTCGATGCCGGCGGCGTGAGCCGCCTGGGCCAGGTCCTGCACCGCGTGGGACAGGTCCTGCACCCGCTGACTCAATTCCTCCTGCCGCCGCGCCAGCTCCTGCGCCCGCTGGGACGACTCGAACGGCATGGCGCCGGCCCTGGGATCCGCCCCCGGGCGTTCCGCACCCGTGCGTGATGCAGCGTCTGCGCGGGTGCGCTCCGCGGCCAAGTCCCGGGTTTCCGCACCCAGACTCTTCGCGGCATTCAGCACCGAATCGGTGGAGGACCCCAGCTCCTGCGTGGCGGCGCGGGTGGCGGCCCGAAGTTCCGCGAGCGTAGGCAGGCGGAGGGCGATCGTCGCGCTCTGTCCTTCGTGCGGTTGGGGAGCATTGTCCCAGCCGACGACACGGAGCTTCAGCGTGTCCCCGGGGAGAAGGCCGCGGGCGGTGGCGTCCAAGTCCGCCTGGAGAATCGCCCGGTCGGTGGCCCCGTCCAGTGCCAGCGGAACGCTGACGGTGTCTCCGATCTTGCCGGTCTGACTCGCCCGCCAGCTCTGGAGCGTGACCCGCGCCAGTGCATGGTCATCGTGGGCGTCGATGACCACCGGCTGGTGGAGCGTCGGCGGAATGGACGTGTCTGACGTGGGGAGGGTGAGCGCGATGACGGGCGCCGAGTCCGGCACCACTTTCAGCGCGAGCACCGCCGGTTCGCCTTCCACTGGCGAGGAATCGCGTGGCGCGATCAGGAGCGCGAACCGGCCGCCCGACGCCGGACGGAAGGAACCGTGGAACCGCGCGCCCTGCACGTCGAGCGGCGACCCGGGGCTCCAGTGTGCCGATGCGAGGGGCACGCTCGCCTCCCCTTCGGTGGCGAGCACCGTTCCTTCAGGGATCAGGACCGTGTCTCCGCCCACGGGAATCGTCTCGTCGGCGCGTGCGAGATACTTCGGATAATGCGCCGTCACGGTCAGCGTGCCGACGAACGCCAGGGGCGGGATATCAATCGCCAGCGTCGGAGATGAACGGGACCCGCTCGTCACCCGGACGAACAGGTCGGACGTCAGGGGTCCGAGCGTGCGCCGGGCGGACCCCTTTCCGTCGAGCACCACGGCCGTCGCGGACCACGGCTCACCGGGGGCGCGGGTCCAGAAGCGGGCCCCGCTCCCGCCCAGCACGGTGATCGTCGCGGTGACCGTATCGCCGCGATGCGCGGTGGTACGGTCGAGCGTGAGGCGCACGGGCGCGCGCGCGTCGCTGATGGTGCGGAGGGGATGCCAGAACGCCGAGGCGCGGGCGGAGGTGGGCCGTGCCGCCGCGAGGAGGGTTGCCCCTCCGAACACGGCGGCGATCCCTCCATAGTAGAAACGTCGCGTGCCATGCCCGAGATGCCTGGCAACCGCCGGGGTGGCCCGGTCGACCTGTCCGGCCGCGCGTGTATCCGCCGCCCGCCAGAGTCCTTCGGTGACGTCGAGCGGTGCAGTCAGGACGTTGACGACGCTTCCCGA
>DATEGY010000365.1:0-4952 GCA_035279865.1 Gemmatimonadales bacterium
TTTCTTTCTCTTCGAGTCGCGGGACGGCGAGCCCACGCCCCAGCTCGAAGAGGGCATCTCGGCGTGCACCTGGCACCCGCTGGAAGATGCGGTCACCACCATTTCGTACGACAACGCGCGGGGCGTATTGCGCCGCGGAGCCGAAATGGTGCGGGCCCTCGAAGAGGTACCGGGACCCCCGCCGCCGCGATGACCGCCGTCGTCCCGATTTTTCATCCCCGGGCCGAGGCGCGCCGGGCGGTGCGGCGCGGTATCCCGAAGGGCTCGGGTGGCGGCGTGCGGGTCTGCCGGAGCCCGGATCAGCTGCGGCGGCTGATGGTGCAGCGCCTCATCGACGCCGTCGTCCTCGACGTGAAGTCGGCGCCGGACGACTTCTTCGAGCTCCCCACCCGCTTCCCGCGCATCCCGTTCTACGCGCTCTCGGCCTTCAAGCCGGAAGACGGCGCGATCCTCACCCGTTGCCGCGAGGCCCGGTTCGCCGGCGTGCTGGTCGAGGGCGTCGACAACGCGGTGGCGGGGGAGTGGATTGCGGCACGCAGTGCGGACACCGCCCGGCGGGAGTCGCTGGGTGAAGGCCCCAGGCTCCTCCGGCTGTCCGAGCCCATCCAGCAGGATGCCTGGGCGGAAGTTCTGCAGCGCGTCGGCAGGCCCACCACCACCGGTCAGATCGCGCAGGTCCTTGGCGTGACCCGCGAGTACCTCTCCCGCCAGTTCGCGGCCGGGGGCGCCCCGAATCTCAAGCGGGTGATCGACCTGGTCCGCATGGCCTGGGCCGCCGATCTCCTGGCTAATCCAGGGTATCCGGTGGGCGTCGTGGCCCGGATGCTCGGGCTGGCGTCTTCGGGGCATTTGGCCGCGGCGGCGCGGCGCGTGGCCGGTGTACTCCCCGGTCAGCTTGCTGAATTGGGCGCGAGAGGCGTGCTTACCCGCTTCGTCCGGGGGCATACCCGCTCGCGTCCGTGAGACTTGCCGAGGGCCCCTTCCTTGTGATATTTTTCACAATCTCTCACACGACGGCCTATGGCGACCGATTCCATCCTGCGACCTGGTGAGCTGAAGGACATCCTCCTCAAGGAAATTCAGGCGGCCGACCTCTCGGACATCGACGTCCGCGAAGTCGGAACCGTGCTGGAGGTGAAGGACGGAATCGCGCGCATCTACGGTCTCACCTCCGCGATGGCCGGAGAGATGCTCGAGGTGACGGCGTCCGGCACCGGGGAGAAGATCACGGGCCTCGCGCTGAACCTCGAAGAGGACAACATCGGCGCGGTGATTCTGGGGGATTACCTCCAGCTCCGTGAGGGCGACGAGGTCCGCCGCACCGCCCGCGTGCTCGAGGTGCCGGTCGGTCCCGCGCTCGTGGGCCGCGTGGTCAACCCGCTCGGTCAGCCGGTGGACGGGCTGGGCCCGATCAAGACGACCACCACCCGGAAGGTCGAGATCGTCGCGCCCGGCATCATCAAGCGGCAGCCCGTAAAGGAACCCCTCCAGACCGGCATCAAGGCGATCGACGCCATGATTCCGATCGGCCGCGGCCAGCGCGAGCTGATCATCGGCGACCGCGGGACCGGCAAGACCGCCATCGCGATCGACACCATCATCAATCAGAAGGGCCAGGGCGTCATCTGCGTGTACGTCGCCATCGGTCAGAAAAACTCGACCGTGGCGTCGGTGGTGGAGCGGCTGAAGGAGCACGGCGCGATGGCCTACACCATCGTGGTCGTCGCCTCGGCCTCCGAGCCCGCCCCGCTGCAGTACATCGCGCCGTACTCGGGCTGCACCATGGCCGAGTACTTCATGTACAACGAGAAGAAGGCGACGCTGTGCGTGTACGACGACCTGTCCAAGCAGGCCGCCGCGTACCGCCAGCTCTCGCTGGTGCTCCGCCGGCCCCCCGGCCGCGAAGCGTACCCCGGCGACGTTTTCTATCTTCACAGCCGCCTGCTCGAGCGCGCCGCCAAGCTGTCCGACGAAATGGGCGGCGGCTCGCTCACCGCGCTCCCGATCATCGAAACCCAGGCCGGCGACGTCTCGGCGTACATCCCGACGAACGTCATCTCGATCACCGACGGCCAGATCTTCCTCGAGACCGACCTGTTCTACTCGAACGTCCGCCCCGCGGTGAACGCCGGCATCTCGGTGTCGCGCGTCGGTGGGAACGCGCAGATCAAGGCGATGAAGCAGGTGGCGGGCCGGCTCCGGCTGGACCTGGCGCAGTATCGCGAGCTCGAAGCGTTCGCGCAGTTCGGCTCCGATCTCGATGCGGCGACCCAGCGGCAGCTGGCGCGGGGCGTCCGGACCGTGGAGGTGCTGAAGCAGCCGCAGTACGAGCCGATGGCGGTGGAGCAGCAGATCATGATCATCTACGCCGTGACCAACGGCCTCCTGGACGATGTGGACGTGAAGGAGCTCCGCGCCTGGGAGAAGGGCTTCCATGCGTTCATGAAGGCCCAGCACCCCGCCGTCGGCGAAGAGATCCGGACCAAGAAGGCGTTGTCGGACGACCTGCAGAGCCGCCTGAAGAAAGCCATCGATCAGTACAAGGCGGTCGGCGCCCGCTAATGGCCCAGGCCCGGGAGCTTCGCCGCCGCATCAAGTCGGTCCAGAGCACGCGGCAGATCACGCGCACCATGGAAATGGTCGCGACCTCCAAGCTGAAGCGCGCGCAGGACCGCGTCGTCGCGGCCCGCCCGTACGCCAACGCCCTGGCCGAGGTGATCGGCGATCTGTACGCGCCCGACCTGGCGGAGCGCTTCCCCCTCCTGCGCCAGCCCGGCGAGAAGGGGGTGAAGCGGGTGGCCCTGATCGGGGTTACCGCCAATCGGGGGCTCTGCGGCGCCTTCAACACCAACCTGATCCGGGAGATGCGCCGGCGGATCGCGGATCTGGAGGGGCAGGGGGCGCAGGTGGACATGCATCTCGTGGGCCGGAAGGGCGCGGCGTTCTTCCGGTTCACGAAGCGGCCGGTCGCGTCGCAGCGGACCGACATCGGTGAGCGTCCCACCGCGGAGCACGCGCAGGAGATCATCACGCCGCTCCTCGAACAATTCTCCACCGGTGTGCTGGACGCGGTGGAGATCGTCTTCGCGAAATTCACCAGCGCCATTTCCACGCCCGCGACCACGATGCGGATCCTGCCCATCGCGCCGCCGGACGCGAAGGCGCCGAACGCCCCCAAGGCCGATTACCTCCTGAAGCCGTCGGCGGAGGCGATTCTCGAGGAGCTGCTCCCGCTCTACGTGCGGAACCAGGTCTACCGGGCGCTGGTGGAGACGACGGCCGGATTCTACGGCTCCCAGCGGACCGCGATGAAGAACGCGACGGACAACGCCGGGGAGATGCTGGACATCCTCAAGCGGACGTACAACCGGGCGCGGCAGGGCCAGATCACGCAGGAGCTCGCCGAGATCGTCGGCGGCGCCGAAGCACTCAACGGATAAGGAATCCCATGGCGACGAAGTCCAAAGCTGCCCCGAAGAAAGCTGCCGAGTCCATGGTCAACACCGGCCGCGTCGTGCAGGTGATCGGCCCGGTGCTCGACGTCGAGTTCGAGCCCGAGCACATCCCCGAGCTGTACAACGCCGTGGTGGTGGAGCACTCGGGCGGGCGGCTGGTGGCCGAGGTGCAGCAGCACATCGGCCGCAATCAGGCGCGCGCGGTGGCGATGAGCTCCACGGACGGCGTCGTGCGGGGCATGCCGGTGCTCGATACCGGGAGTCCCATCACGGTTCCGGTGGGCAAGGCCGCGCTGGGGCGGATTCTCAACGTCCTGGGCGAGCCCGTGGACGAGGGTGCCGCCATTCCGGCGTCGGCCGAACGGTGGCCGATCCACCGGGAGACCCCGAAGTTCGTCGACCTGGAGCCCAAGACCGAGGTGTTCGAGACCGGCATCAAGGTCGTCGACCTCATCGCCCCGTTCGTGAAGGGCGGCAAGATCGGCCTCTTCGGCGGCGCGGGCGTCGGCAAGACCGTGATCATTCAGGAGCTCATTCACAACGTGGCGATGGGCCACGGCGGCCGCTCGGTGTTCTGCGGCGTGGGCGAGCGGACGCGCGAGGGCAACGATCTCTATCTGGAGATGAAAGAGTCGGGCGTCATCGACTCCTGCTCCCTGATCTATGGCCAGATGAACGAGCCCCCCGGCGCGCGGCTCCGCGTCGGCCTCACCGGGCTCACCGTGGCCGAGTACTTCCGCGACGTCGAAGGGCAGGACGTGCTGGTGTTCATCGACAACATCTTCCGGTTTACGCAGGCCGGCTCCGAGGTGTCCGCGCTCCTGGGCCGCATGCCGTCGGCGGTGGGCTATCAGCCCACGCTCGCGACCGAGATGGGCGCGTTGCAGGAGCGGATCACGTCGACCAAGAAGGGCTCCATCACGTCGGTGCAGGCGATTTACGTGCCCGCCGACGACCTGACCGATCCCGCGCCGGCCACCGCCTTCTCGCACCTGGACGCGACCGTCGTGCTGTCGCGCCAGATCGTGGAGCTCGGGATCTATCCGGCGGTCGACCCGCTCGCCTCGTCGTCGCGGATCCTTGACGCGCAGTATCTGGGTGAGCGGCACTACAAGGTGGCCACCGAGGTCCAGCGGATTCTGCAGCGCTACAAGGACCTGCAGGACATCATCGCGATTCTCGGCATGGACGAGCTGTCCGAGGAAGACAAGACGCTCGTGGCGCGCGCCCGCCGGGTGCAGCGGTTCCTGTCACAGCCGTTCTTCGTGGCGTCGCAGTTCACGGGCCTCGAGGGCAAGTACGTGAAGCTCGAGGAGACGGTGTCGAGCTTCGAGCGCGTGGTGTCCGGTGAATTCGATTCGCTGCCCGAGCAGGCGTTTTACATGCAGGGCGGCATCGACGACGTAGTGGCGCAGGCCAAGAAGATGGCGTCGGCCTGATGCGCGTCGTCGTCATTTCTCCGGAGCAGTCGGTCTTCGACGGCGAGGCCGAGCAGGT
>DATEGY010000366.1:0-2700 GCA_035279865.1 Gemmatimonadales bacterium
GTGGACGAACTCCGCCCGGCCCGTCCCGGTGGCCGCGTACCGCACCGACGAAGGTTGAGTGGCGGGAGAACCGCTGAGCGAGCCCGAGCTGGCGTCGAGGTACAGCTCCTCGTAGCGGGTGCGCGCCAGCGGCCACTCGCACTCGTCCCGAAACTCCCCGACGTAGAAGCGCTCCCGGACCTCCAGACGCACTCGGGGCCATGTCTCGACCTCGTTCTGAACGCCTTTCAGAAAGCGGTCGAAGAACAGCCGGAGCCGGTCGACGTTCTCAGGCTGGTAGTAGAACTGCCACTTCTTGCGCCCGTGGACCATCAACCACTTGTCGCGCGACTGGATGCCCTTGAACCCCCCGAGCGTGCCCCGGGTGTGCAGGCCCTGGTCCGACCAGCTGGCGACGATGAACGCGGGGACCACGATCTTTGAGAGATCGGGGGTCTTGCTCTCCCAGTATTCGTCCCACAGCGGGTGCTCGGCGTACATCGCGGTGGTGTCTTCGACCCGGTTTCGCGAGTAGGGGACGCGCCGCGAACGCCACATCGGCCCGAAGCGATCCTCCGGGATGCCCCCGTGGTAAGCCATCTCGCGGTAGCGGTCGCTCACGCCCTCCCACGGGTTGATCGCCGCGAGGTGGGGGGGATGCTCGGCGGCGGCCTTCCACTGCACGATGGCGAGGTAGGAAACACCGGACATCCCCACCTTCCCGTTGCTCCACTGCTGTGTGCCGGCCCACTCGATGAAGTCGTAGACGTCCCGTGCCTCCTCAGGGCTGTAGAAGGTGGCGTCACCCTGCGAGTTCCACATCCCGCGCGGGTCGACGTTGATGACCGCGTAGCCGTGGCGGGTCCAGTACAGGGGGTCCGGCGCCTCGAAGCCGGCGTAGCGAGACACCCAGGACGGGTCGACGCCGTGGCCCGGGAAGATGTCGTACTTCACCGGCCCATGCTTGCCGTACGGGCCCCAGGCGACGATGACCGGGACGGGGCCTGCGCCTTCCGGGCGGAACACGTCGGCGTAGATTTCCACGCCGTCGCGCATGGCCACGGGCGCGTCGTACTCGATGAGCATGCCGTCGGCGTGCACCACCCTGTGGTCCCGGGGTGGGCAGCCCCCCTGTTCAGGCGGAAGGCCTGGCAGGAACCTGGTTGCGAACGATTGAGCGGCCACGGTCCTCCTTGAGCCTTACGCGATCCTGGCGCTCGAGCTCCCCTTGCGCTCGCAGCCCGGTGCCACTATGGTACTCATCACGGCAGTAGGGTGGACGGCTCTAGCGCCCCCGGACGGGCCTGAATAGGAGGTTTTCATGCGCATCCTGAGAAGTTGGCCCACGCCGGCCGTGGCCTGGAGCACGGCCGTCCTCCTCGCCGCCTGCGGCGGCAGTTCCGGAACCGCCGTCCCGACGCAGACCGGCCCCATCGCGATCGGGGTCGTGGCGCCTTTCACCGGTCCTGCCGCCGAATTCGGCAAGCTCCTGTCCGCCCCCTGCTTCGCCGCGACCGACCTCATCAACGCCGCCGGCGGGGTGATGGGCCACCAGGCCAGCTGTGTCTCCATCGATGACACAGGCGACCCTGCCGACGCGGTGCCGAACGTGACGAAGGCGATCGCCACGACGACGAACCTCGACATGGCGATCGGGCTCGAGAGCAACACGGCCGCCACCACCGTGCCGGTCGTGAACGGCGCCAAGATCCCGTTCCTCACGACCAACGGCCTCACCGCATTCACCAAGAACAACTACAAGTACTACTACCGCGTGACCCCAGGTGATGACGCCAACGGAGCCGCCTTTGCGGTGTGGGCGTATCAGAAGGGCTACAAGAACGTCGCGGTCGTCTTCCAGAACGGCATCGGTTCCGAGGGCAACCTGCCCGGCGTGCAGGCAGCCATGCCGAAGCTGGGCGGAAAGCTGGTCCTCAACCTGACCATCCCGGCGGACGCCGCCTCCTATTCGAGCGAGGTCGCCCAGGTGATCCAATCCAAGCCAGACGCCCTCATCTGGTCGGCGGACCCGCAGACGACGGCCACGTTCATGGCCAACTACAAGCAGCTCAACAACGGCGTTCTGCCTGCGATGGTGACCGCCACCGACTCGCTGACCCCCGACTTCTTCAACGCGGTGAAGAAGGTGGTCGGCGAGGATTACGTGACCCACAACATCTACCTGGTCGGCACCTTCCTCGACCAGACGACACCGGCCTTCAACACCTACAAGAACGCGCTCCTCGCCAACCCCAAGACCCATGACATCGCACCTGTCCTGAGCACCGTCGGCCCGCCGGCAGGCGCCTACGACGGGATCAACATCATGGCCCTGGCGATGATCATGGCCGGCACCACGGTCGGCTCCTACTACAACCAGTACATCCTGCAGGTCGTCGCCCCGAAGTCGGGAGCGACACTGGTCCACAACTTCGCCGACGGGGCCGCGGCGCTCAAGGCGGGCAAGCCGATCCAGTACGTCGGCGTCCTCGGAGCGCCCGTCTTCAACCAGTACCACAACTCAGCAGGCGAGTTCGACGCCAACGTGTTCAACCCGGACGGCAGCGCGAGCCAGGTCGGAACGATGTCTGGGAGCCAGGTCCTCGGGCTGCTTGGGTAGAGTTGCCAAGACGCGGCCGCAGAGCCGGCCGCGTCTCGCGCGCCGCAGCGCGAACAGGAGGGCGATGAGGCCGGCCGAGTGAGCCTTTTCATAGAAGCAGT
>DATEGY010000367.1:0-12514 GCA_035279865.1 Gemmatimonadales bacterium
CGGCCGCCAGTCCCGTCCAGGGCCACCGCGGGCGGCGGACGGGGAGTCGGTGCGGAGCGGGCGCGGCCGAGGGTTCGACGGCCGGCAGGGCGGACGTCAGCCGCGCGGCCCGGGCTCGAAGCGCGTTCCGCCGCTCATCCAACCAGTGATCCCACTCCGGCGCGGCCTGACGGATGTAGAACCCCGGCAGCAGCTCGCCGCGGTACAGGGCCAGGGTCTCCACCCCGGGATTCCCGTCCTCGAAGGCGACGGCATCGCACCAGAGACCGGGGCCCGCCGCGACGTCTTCCGACCCGCGGGAGCGGACGATGTCGTCGCCGAGGCTTTTCCGCAGGAAGTGCAGCGCCTGGCGGAGTGCGTGGCGCGCCCGGGCCTGATCGAGCTCGGGCCAGAAGAGCGCGAGGAGCGTATCGCGGCGGTGCCAGCCCCGGGGCACGGCCAGCGCCAGATAGACCAGAATGGCGAACCGTTTGGATTGCGCCGCGACGACATCCACGGCATGGCCGTCTCCGTCTGTGAGCTCGACCCCTCCAAGGATTCGCAGGTGGATCATTTGAGTCATCTCCTGAATTGGCTGGAGCGGTCGTGACGGCCCGGTGACGGCGGGCGGGCACTGTATGGGCCATAGCCTACCGCCCCCCAGTGGAGGCGGCAACTCGACCACCCTCGACCCGAGAACCGCCGATGCGCCTGGTCACCTTGCTTTTAGGATTGGCTGTGGGGCCTGGCCCCAAACGGCTCACGCCACCGAAGCCCATGACTCGCACGTACTACATCGCCGCGGATACCGTGCGGTGGGACTACGTTCCGGGCGGGATCAACCAGTTATCGGGCAAGCCGTATCAGGACACCGCGTTTTTTCCCGACAGCGCGCCCAAGGCCGTCTCGACGCAGTACCTCAAGATCCTGTACCGCGAATACACCGACAGCAGCTTCCGAGCTCTGAAACCCCGGGCGCCCGAGTGGCGTCACCTGGGGTTCCTGGGACCCCTGGTGCGCGCGGTGGTCGGGGACACGATCCGCATCGTCTTCCGGAACAACGCGCCGGGGCGGTTCTCCCTGCACCCGCACGGCGTCTTCTATACCAAGAGCTCGGAGGGCGCGCCGTACGTCGACGGTACGTCGGGCGCCGACACGGCCGATGACGGCGTGCCACAGGGCGGCACGCACGTCTACGTGTGGCCGGTGCCCGCCCGCGCGGGACCGGGTCCCAACGACGGGTCCTCGGTGCTTTGGATGTATCACTCGCACACGGACGAGGACCGCGACATCAACTCGGGGTTGATCGGCCCGATGATCGTGACCGCTCGGGATCGCGCCCGGGCGGACGGCACGCCGGTCGACGTGGACCGGGAAATCGTGACCGCGTTTGCGCAGGTGGAGGAAAATTCCAGCTGGTTTGCGGACCAGAACCTTCCCGTGTTCGCGAAGCGAGCCATTCCCCGCGGCCGGCCCGGCGCGTTTGACCTGTATCCATACTACGTCCAATTCACGATCAACGGCTTCACGCACGGCTCACTCCCCCTCGAAGATCTTACGATCAAGCGGGGGCAGAGGGTGCGCTGGTACGTATTCGGCTCGCTCAACGACTTCGATTTCCACGCCCCCCACTGGCATGGCAACACGGTCCTCCTGAACGGCCTGCGCACCGACGTCCTGCAGATCGCCATGATGCAGATGGTGGTGGCCGACATGGTTCCGGACAACGTGGGGACGTGGCTCTTCCATTGTCACGTAGCCTTCCATTTCACGGACGGCATGGGCGTCCGCTACCGGGTGACGGAGTAGGCGGAACGGGCTCCGGGCGGCCCGGCTTGCATCCCGGCCGCTTTCCCCAATCTTGTTAGGGTCCCGTCCGGAGCCTGATCCAGTTTGAGAACCTGGGAGCAAGTCGCCGCCGGCGTCCTGCGGGCGGTCGGCCTCGAAAGCATCCACCGGAAGCTGCTGGTGTTCGGCATCGTGGCCACCCTGGTGCCGTCCTTCGGCATCGCGTGGTCGTCGTACATCCAGAACAAGCGGGTGGTGCGGGACAAGATCACTCAGGAGCTTGCGACCCTGTCGGGTCCCGGGGCGCGGGACGTCGAGATCTGGCTCAAGCAGCACCTGCTCGATCTTCGGGTGTTCGCCGGCTCGGAGATTCTGATCGGCAGCCGCGGCGGGAGCGAGAAGCGGCGCACCGACTACCTCCAGTCCGTCCGCGCCCACTTTTCGGATTACGAAGCCCTCGCGGCCCTGGATGGGCAGGGCCACCCCATCGCTTTGTCGTCCCGCGGTGCGAAGGCCATCCCCCTTCCGGGTGACTGGGGGACTCAGCTCCGCAACAACGGCGCCGTGATCGGTGAACCCTTCAAGTCGTCAGGCCGGGTGCAGATGGTCCTGGCCGTGCCCATTCAGACCCCGAGCGGGCGGGCGAATACCACCCTCGCGGCCATCGTCGACCTCCGGGGCCTGGCGGACAACCTGTCCCGCTTTGTCCCGAGGGATTCCGGGCGGTTCTATATCACCACCGGGACGGGCCTTCTGGTCGCCGGAAAGGGAGCGGCCGCCGACTCGGCTCTCGCCGCCCGGCTCCCGCCCGCCACCATGCAGAACCTGAGCGCCCGTCCGGGTCAGGCCCTGGAATACACGGGGTTCGGTAAACGCGGGGTCCTCGGCACCCTGGAGCCGGTGGACCGGCTGCATTGGGCCGCCATCGCGGAAGTGCCGTCGACGGCCGCATTCCGCCAGATCGAGCATCTGCGAAACGTCACCGCCGTCGTCGTGGCGATCATGTTCATCAGCGTGGGCCTGCTCGCCTATGCCCTCGGTCTCCTCATCGTCCACCCCCTGGACCGGCTCTCGGCGGGGGCGGCGACGGTGGCCCGGGGTGATCTGGCCGTCGATCTCCCGGTGGTCGGGGGCGGCGAGGTGGGCAAGCTCACCGAGGTCTTCAACCACATGGTGGGGCGGATCCGCGAGGGTCGCGACGCACTGCAGAAGCTGTCGGTGACGGATGGGCTGACCGGCCTCTACAACCGCCGCCGCCTGATGGAGACGCTCGACGCCGAGGCGGAGCGGTCGCAGCGGGGCGCCGGGCCGTTCGCCGTGCTGATGGCGGACGTCGACCACTTCAAGAAGTACAACGACACGCACGGGCATCAGGCGGGAGACGAGGTCCTGGTGCGCGTCGCCGCGATTCTCAAAGAAGTCACGCGGCAGGTGGACTGCGCGGCGCGCTATGGCGGGGAAGAGTTCCTGGTGCTCCTGCCGCAGACGCCGATGGAGGGCGCCGCGGAAGTCGCCGAACGCCTGCGCGCCCGGGTGAAAGCTGCCGGTGGCAAGGCCGGAGGCGAGCCGGTGACGGTGAGCGTCGGGGTATCGGAGTTCCCGAAGAACGGTGATACGCCGCAGGCGGTGATCGCGGCTGCGGACGCCGCGCTGTATCGCGCCAAGGCCGACGGCCGGGACCGGGTGGTCCGGTCCGCAGTGGCGGCGAGACCGTCGAGGACTTCGGGGGCTAGCGCGCGCCGGAAGCGCGACGGCTGATCAGGGTGCGGTGAATCCAGCCCGACCGGCTGCCTTCGTCGGTGATCCGGACCCACTCATCCAGATAGGAAAACGCGGTGACGTCCGCGCCCGCTTCCAGCGTATAGGCCACTTTGAACGTGGTACCCGGCCCCGAGCGAATGTTGGCGTGACCCGTCGTGTGCAGGGAAAGAGGGATCGCAAAGGGCACTTCGCCGGCCCGCAGGGTCGACCGGTCGATCCCCGACAGCCGTGACTGCCCCTCGGTGGCGAAGTTCTTCGCCTGGTTCGAGAGGTACACCACGCCGCCGAAGTTCCCTTTGTCAAACTCCGTGGAAGCCTGCCGTAACATCTGATTCGCGGAATTCAGCTCGGGCAGGGGAGACGTGCCGGCGTTGGTTTTCAGGGTCTGCACCGCCACCTGCGCCTCGGCCATGCCGGACGCGGCTTCGGCTCGCGTCGCCAGGGTCGAGACCTTGGCCATGGCCCGCACGACCTCGGCACGCGCATCGTCCAGCTGCTGCTGCAACGCCTCGACCTCCGCGTCGCGCTCCATGTTCTGGAGCTCGAGCTGGGCGATCCGGCGATCCTGTTCGGGGTCGCGCGGCTGGTGCGTCGTGTCGGCTCCCACGTTGGGGTCGGGCGTGGTCGCGGGTTTCTGACACGCCGCCACTCCCCAAAGAGCCAGAACGATTCCAGCATTCCGTAGCTTCATAGGCCTGAAAATATGACCTTCAACCCAGACCACCGGGAGTACCGGATGCCGTCCTTGATACATCGCGCCTTCGCAGGAGCCGTCGCCATGATCGTGCTCGGATCGACCCTCGGGGCTCAGGGAAATCCTCACCCTGCCGCACCCGTTCAGGTGACCTGGCTGGGACACGCCACCTTCCTGGTCACGAGCGCCGGCGGCACCACGATTCTGATCGATCCCTTCATCAAGGGGAACCCGGCGACCCCCGACTCCCTGAAAGACTTGAGCCGCTATCACCCGGCCGCCATCGTGGTCACCCATTCGCACGGGGACCACTCGAGCGACGCCAAGGAAATCGCGCTTGCGAGTGGGGCGCCCGTGATCGGCGACTACGACTGGGTGAACACGCTGGGACTTCCGGAAAAGCAGAACCTGGGAGGGAACGTCGGCGGCACGTTCACCGTCGGCGACGTGACGATTCATATCGTCCCTGCGATGCACGGCTCCGAGCCGTCCGGACGTCCCATCGGCGTGGTGCTGACCTTCGCGGACGGGCGGTCCCTCTACCACACCGGAGACACCTGGATCTTCGGGGACATGGCGCTCATCGAGGAGCTCTATCACCCCAGCATCCTGCTGCTCAACGTGGGTGGCGGACCCTACACCCAGAATCCCGCCACCGCGGCGCTCGCGGTGAAGAAGTATTTCCATCCGCGGATTATCGTGCCGATGCATTACAAGACGTTTCCCGGTCTCGCGACGGACGCCGATGTGCAGAAGGCGTTCCCCGGTGACCCTCGGCTGCACATCCTGGTGGTCGGCCAGCCGGCCAGTTTCTGACGATGCACCGGGCGGCGGAGACCCGGTACGATGCCATGCCGTACCAGCGGTGCGGGCACAGCGGGCTCAAGCTGCCCGCCATTGCGCTCGGGCTCTGGCACAACTTCGGCGGTGTGGACCAGTTCACGAACGCGCAGAGCATGCTGCTTCATGCCTTCGACCGGGGCATCACGCATTTCGATCTCGCGAACAACTACGGGCCTCCGCCCGGCTCGGCCGAGGAGACGTTCGGACGGGTGCTGCGGGAGGATCTGGCGCCGCACCGGGACGAGCTCATCATCTCCACCAAGGCCGGGTACCGGATGTGGCCCGGACCGTACGGAGAATGGGGATCCCGGAAGTACCTGCTGTCGAGTCTCGATCAAAGTTTGAAGCGGATGGGACTCGAGTACGTCGACATCTTCTATCACCACCGTCCGGATCCCGACACACCCCTGGAGGAGACGATGGGGGCGCTGGCCCAGGCCGTGCGAAGCGGGCGGGCGCTCTACGCGGGGATCTCGTCGTACACGCCGGAGCAAACACGCCGCGCGGCCGCTCTCCTCCGAGACCTCGGCGTCCCGTGTCTCATTCACCAACCCAAGTACAGCATGCTGGTGCGCTCGCCTGAGAACGGGCTCTTTCAGGCCCTGAAGGAAGAGGGGATCGGCTGCATTCCGTTCTCCCCGCTCGCGCAGGGCCTTCTCACGGACCGGTACCTGAAAGGCATCCCCGACGATTCGCGCGCCGCCAAGGCGCACGGGTTCCTGCGGCGGGAGGAAGTGACCGACCAGCGGGTCGGGCAGGCGCGAAAGCTGAACGACATCGCGAAGGCCCGCGGGCAGACGCTGGCCCAGCTGGCGATCGCCTGGGTGCTCCGGCAGCCCGTGGTCACGTCAGCCCTGATCGGCGCCAGCCGCATCGGCCAGATCGATGACGCCATCGGCGCGCTCGCCCACCGGGCTTTCAGCGCCGACGAGCTCGGTGCCATCGATAAGATCCTGGGATAGTGCGACACCAGTCCGTCCGGGTGGGAGCCACCAGGAGCAGGAGCATTGTGTCAGGAAACGTGCGCAGGCCAGGCCTACCGAGGAGGGCAGGGGAACGGCTGACGTGGTGCAGGCGTATGTATCTGATAGGTCAGCACGGCCGGAGGGCCACGTGATCCTGCCCATGCTTCTCGCGCTGCAGAACCCAAGCCAGGCCATTGATCGGCCCATCCGCATCTGGATGGATGCTCCGGGGCAGGTGTCCCGGGGCCGCGGCGTCCGGCTGTATATCAAGGCTGGGACGGCGGGGAATCTGGTGGTGCTGCACTCGCGAACCGACGGCAAGATCGAGGTTCTGTTTCCGGCGCGGCCCACCGACGATCCCCATGTCACGCCGGGGACCTGGGAGGTGCGCGGGAAGGGTGACGGCCCCATCTGGACCGTGGCCGAGCCTGACGGCACGGGGATGATTCTCGCTGCGCTCACGCCCGATCCCGTCTGGTTCGACGAATTCTCGCACGACGTCTCCTGGAATCCTGACGCTCTGGAGCCGTCGTGGAGCGGAGCGGATGCGGAAGGCGGTATGCAGGACATCGTGCAGCGCATGCTGGGGGATGGCGGGTTCACCTACGATCTCCTGACGTACACGGTGACGCCCGAGGCGATCGCGCAGGCGCCGGCGGTGCCGCCGGGGGGCAGTCCGGCGTTCCAGAGCTCCAGTCAGTTCCAAAATCCCGACGACACGTTCCCGACGATCGATAACACACCGCAGGACGCGAGTGCGCTGTGTGATGTTTCCAATGTCGACGTCCAGTGCTCGCTCTTGGGCGATCAGTTCGGGTTCCGTCGCGGGCATCACCGTCATCACCTGGCCCAGCCACCTGCCGGGCCGTCACTGCCGACGCCCGCCAACCCGCAGGGCATCGCATTGATGGTCATGCCGATCCATTCCGCACCCGCAGGGCCCTCCTCGGGGCCCGTGGTCCAGCGCCGGCGACCGGTACCTCAGGTTCCGGTGCGTACGCGCGCGCCCAACGCCGATCCGAGTCCCCGGCCCGCGACCGGCGCCTTCCACACACTGGCTTCCCATCCCGTGACGGGCGCCGAGCTGGGGCGGTTGGCTGGTGCCGCACCGGCTGCGCGATCCGCGATGGTTCTGCGCTACGTGCATCCTCCTGTGCGTGAGGTGGCTTCCGGGGTCGTGGGGGCCGCGGGGGTCGTGGCTGCTGGCGTGTCGGCACCGTCTGTCGTGGAGCGCGCACCCTCAGCGACCGCCACCGTCGCGGCCAATCTGCCGATCCGCATGCACGGCACGATGCTGATGTCTCGGGCCGTGAGCCCGCGTGCCGCACGCGCCCCCTCGGCGGGGGCCGCCGGCACGGTTGCTCCTCGCACCGGCGGGACGGCCGGGACCGTCGGCGCCTGGATGGTGCTGCCCCGGCGGCGGTAGGTCGCTACAGCTTGATCAGAATGGCCGCATTGATCCGGGTCTCGGACCTGCGGAGATCGGGCTGGAACCCGGCGACGACGGACCCCGGTGAACCCTGATCCCCACCCGAGGGGGTGACACCGCCCGCACCGGCGAAGTAGGGGACCGACGCGGAGCGGTGATCAAGCTCCACACGGAGCGTCGCAAATTCGTCGGGCATGTAGTCGATGGTGGCTGACAGGTCCCAGGCTCCGAACTGATCGCCGGGATTCTCCGTGAAGTACGGAGTGCCGGAGTACGCCGTCGCGCCGTTGATGGGCGGCATCAGCACCAGGTAGCGTCCGGGGTTGGTCATCGCCCCGCCTCCCAGCGTTACGGCGTAGCGGTCATGCCCGAACCAGAGCCGGTTGTAGAGCATGAAGCCGGCGAAGTTCTGCGCCGGACCGCCCGGTCCCCGCCCTTCGCAGCGGACTCCGCCACCGCTCTCACATCCCAGGTCGATGGTCAGGGAGAAGGCGGCCTTGTCGATGGCGGCGCCGGGGACGTCGCGATACTTGATCTGCAGGCTGTTGTCCGAATGCATCCGCCACCGCTTCGGGAGCCCCAGCCAGTCGTGGCCGTAGTACTCGTTCGAGAGGACCGAGAAGGTGCCGTTCGGCCGCCAGAGCACCTGCCAGCCCAGGCCGGGGGCCGAATTGAACATCCCGTACGATTGCCAGCCGTTCACGATCCAGGGCTCGATCTTCAACTTGTCCGATGGAAAGATCTGGATCCGGATGCCATTGAAGAACCACGGGGTGTTCGACGACACGTACGACGGCTGGTAGGCCCAATTGTCGTAGTTGTAGTAGCTGAAGAGCCCCACATACGACATGAAAATTCCCGCCTCGACGTTCACGCCGTTCCAATGATCGATATGAAAGCCGCCGTAGGCTTCGGAGAGGTACCGGTATGCATCGGCGAGATTCCACTGGCCGCGGGCCGGGCTGGCGTCGTTGCGGGGTGTCATCGTGGAATACAATCCGAACTGTGTCATCAGGCGGGCATGGGCGTGGCCGGCGTGGAAATCGCCGCCGATCCCGAGCTGCTGCACCTGAACTTCCTGAGTGCGGCCGCTCTCGGACGTGCCGACCAGCGTGTGGTCCGAGGGCTGATTGAAATCGTAGATATAGCTCGCGTCGAGCCGGAACTCGCCGGTGAAGTACTTGGAGTCGAGCACCGAGGAAGTCTGGCGGCTGTTCCCATTGAGCCAGGTAAAGTCGGCGAAGGCGAACGGTGCTTTGGGGGTCGAGTCCGTCTTGGGCGGCACGAATTGCTGGGCGGAGAGCGGGACGGTGACCAGACCGGTCACGAGGGCACAGGCGAGCGACTTCCATCGGCGCATGGTGGTGTCTCTCAGTAGGGCGTCAGCGTTTCCGGCCCCTGGGGTTGGAAACCCGGTGCACGCGGTCTTTCATCTTGTACAGCGCGACGTCGGCCTTGGCGAGGAGGACTTCCGGCGTATCGCCGTCCTGCGGGAAAAGCGCCAGCCCGTAGCTGGCGGTGAAACCGGGCGGCTCGTGGTCGGCGGCGAGGCGGGCGGTGATGCGGCCGGCCGCCTGCAGGGCCGCGTCTGTATCTCCCTCCGGCAAAACTACCGCGAACTCGTCTCCTCCGTAACGCGAGAGGGTATCCGCCGCACGGCAGGCATCCCGCAGCGCGTCGGCCATCCGGCACAGCGCCCGCGAGCCGGTGGCGTGTCCCAGCCGGTCGTTGATCGCCTTGAGACCGTCCACATCGAGGAACAGGATCGCGAAGCCCCGGCCTGACCGCAGGCAGCGGCGAATCTCCGCACCGATGACCGCCATCAGCTCACGGTAGTTCAGCAGTCCCGTCAGGGGATCCCGGGTGGAGCGGAGCTGCAGCCGGCGTTCGGCGCGCCGGCGCTCCGTCGCCGCGGCGGCGAGCACCAGGGCCGTGATGCTGGCGATGCCCAGGAAGGCCTGGAGCATGAGCAGGGACGCGTTGGGCTGCCCGTTCACGACGAACGGTCCCGTGCCATGGAGCGTGCCGTTGATGGCGATGACCGCCACGAGGAGGACGCCCAGGCTCGTGACGCGGGAGCCAAACCGAAAGGCCGCCCAGAACAGTGGAGGGAGAGAGAGGAACTCGATCGGCGCGCGGGAGGCGGCCCAGGGTGAGCCCGGGTCGAAGGCCATGCCGGCCGCGAAGAGGAGGGTGGTGAAGAGGATACCGCCTTCGACGGCGGCGGCGCGGGTTACCCGACCCCCTCGGCGGGTCCAGAGCAGCAGAGGGGGGGCGACGAGCAACGCCCCCACGGAATCCCCGAGCCACCAGGTGCTCCAGACCCAGCCCAGATCCGACTGGCGCGAGAGCCCGCTCAGTACCAGGGTGGCGGCGCCGACCGTGGCGGCGATCGTCGTGGCGCAGAAGGCGAGGCCCATGAACCGGACCAGGGAGCTGGTGCGGCGGACCGACCCCACGCCACCCGCCCACCGGACCACCAGGGTCGCTCCCACCACAGCTTCGAGCGTATTGCCGCCCGCGATGGCGAGCGACGTGAAGACCGTCCCGGCGGTGGTCAGGTTCACCAGGAAGGCACCGGCGAACACGGCGGGCCAGAGCCAGCGGCCGTACAGCAGGAGTGCCGCGAGCGCGATGCCGGTGGCAGGCCAGACCGGCGTGGCGCTCGGATTAAGGAACGCCACGCGCAGTCCGAGCTTGCCGGCGACGACGTAGATGGTCGCGAGGCCGAGCCAGGCTCCCAAACGGAGGCCCGGAACGGGAGGTCTACGGAAAAAGCGCATCGTAAACGGGTTCACTACGGCGGGTGCCGGGGGCTGTAATCCCCGTCACTTCAGGCCGGTGGTCCAAACTCCCCTTCCCAGCGCGCGGTCACGACCGTCGCCAGGCAGTTCCCCACGACGTTCACGGACGTGCGGGCCATATCCATCAACACGTCTACCCCGAAGATGGTCGTGACTGCCTCCACCGGGAGGTGGAAGGTGCCCAACGTGCCGGCCAGGATCACGAGCGAGGCCCGGGGCACCCCGGCCACGCCTTTGCTGGTGAGCATGAGGGTCAGCATCATGAACAGCTGCTGGCCCAGCGACATGTGGACGCCCGCGGCCTGCGCGGCGAAGATCGACGCGACCGCCAGGTAGAGCGTCGACCCGTCGAGGTTGAAGCTGTATCCCATCGGGATTACGAAGCCGACGATTTTCTTCGGGACGCCGAATTCCTCCATGCGTTCCATCGCCAGGGGAAGCGCGGCCTCCGAGGACGCAGAGGAGAACGCGATCATCCAGGGCTCAGCAACCGCGCGCACGAAGCGCAGGACGGGCACCCGCGCGATCAGCGCCGCGGGGAGGAGCACGGCGAGCCCGAAAATGACCAGGGCGAGGTAAAGGGTCAGCACCAGCACGAGGAGCGGGAGGATCGCGTGCAGGGCCTTCTGGATGTCGTGTTCAGGTCCGGCCGCTCGGCCGATGGTCGCCGCCAGCGCCGCGCCGATGCCGATGGGGGCGTACCACATCACGACATTCGTGAACTTGAACATCACATCGGACAGGTCATGACACAGCTCGACCATCCGGTCTTTGACGGCAGGCTTCACCTGTGTCAGAGCGATCGCGAAGATCACGGTCCAGATGACGATCTGCAGGACTTCATTCCCGGCCGCGGCCTCGAAGAAGCTCTGCGGGAAGGAATGTTCGAGGATCCCGGCGGCCGTAGGAGGAGCGCCGACCGGCGGGGCGCCGGGGACCAACGTCACTCCGACACCCGGCCGGATCACATTCACGACTACCAGCCCGACGGCCAGCGCCAGCGTGGTGACGATCTCGAAGTAGATCATCGCCTTCAGGAACAGGCGACCCACCGCCTTCACGTCGTCCCCGTGCCCGGCGATGCCGACTGCCAGGGTCGAAAAAATCAGCGGCACGATGAGCGACTTGATAAGGCGGAGGAAGATCGTCGCCAGCGGCTGGCTCGCGGCGGCCAGGGCCGGAGCGAAGACGCCGAACAGAAACCCCGCCACCATCGCGATGGCAATCCAGTGCCCGAGCTTCAGGCGGCGCACGAAGGACCACATAGGCGCGGGAAGCTACCCGGCGCTGATTGAATGCGCCAAGTGAGAATTAGGTCCGGGGGCCCCGAAGCACTTCGTGCACCTTCCGTGCGAGACCCACCCGTGTGAAAGGCTTCTGCAGATACTGAAGGCCGGGGTCGAGCATACCGTGATTGACGACGGCGTCGTCGGTATACCCGGACATGTAGAGCACGCGCATCTGAGGGCGGATCTCCGCGAGCTGCTGCGCAAGCACCCGCCCCGAAATCCCCGGCATCACGACGTCCGTGAGGAGCAAATCGATCGGCCCTGAGTGCTTGGCGGCCACGCGCAGGGCCTGGTCGCCGTTGGCGGCCTCGAGCACCCGGTAGCCGGACCGCTCCAGCATTTCCCGCGCGACGCCGCGGACCGCGCTGACGTCCTCTACCACCAGGACCGTTTCCGTGCCGCGGGGTGCCGGCGTGGGCGCGGCCTCGACGGCGGCCTGGACGGCGGCCTCGTTGACGCGCGGGAAGTAGATCTTGAAGCTGGTGCCGCGCGCCGGCTCCGAGTACACCCAGATGAACCCGCCCGATTGCTTCACGATGCCGTAGACGGTGGCGAGGCCGAGCCCGGTGCCCTTGCCGGTCTCTTTGGTGGTGAAGAAGGGCTCGAAGATCCGTTCCTTGGTCGCCTCGTCCATGCCGATCCCGGTGTCCGACACGGCCAGCATCACGTAGTGGCCGGCCTGCGCCACCGGGTGCCCGCGGACGTAGGTCAAGTCCATCTCCACGTTCGCGGTCTCGATGGTGAGGATGCCCCCTGTCGGCATCGCGTCCCGGGCGTTCACCGCCAGGTTCATGATGATCTGGCCCAGCTGGCCCGGGTCGAGGCGGGCCACACCCAGATCCGGCGCGAAGTTGGTGATGAGCTTCACGTCCTCGCCGATCAGCCGGTTGAGCAGCTTCTGGGTGGACTGGACCACGGCGTTCACGTCGAGCAGCTGCGGCTGGAGGACCTGCTGCCGCGAA
>DATEGY010000368.1:0-4340 GCA_035279865.1 Gemmatimonadales bacterium
TCGGGGTGATCGGATTCCGCCCCGTGCTTGCCAAGACGCTCGCCGCCGGGCTCGTGATCGGCACCGGGGGCTCCGTGGGCGCCGAGGGTCCCGTGGTGGTGCTCGGCGCCGCGACCGGCTCGCGCATTGGCCGGTGGCTGAAAGCCAGTCCCAACCGCCTGCGCACGCTGGTCGGGTGCGGAGCGGCCGCCGGGATTTCCGCGGCGTTCAATGCGCCGATCGCCGGTGTGGTGTTCGGCATCGAAAAGATCCTCGGAGCCGCGGGGGGCATGGCGCTCGCGCCGTTTGTCGTGGCCAGCATCATCGCGGCGACGGTGGGCCGGGCTGCGTTCGGCGACCACCCCGTGCTGGCGCTTCCGACCGCCTTCTCGATCGGATCGCCGTGGGAGCTCCTGCTGTACGCCGGGCTGGGCGTGTTGTGCGGCCTCGTCTCCGTCCTCTATTCCAGGGGCGTCTGGAAGGTGCAGGACCTGTTCGCCGGTCTGCCGGCGCCGTGGATGCGGGTCGCAGCCGGAGCCCTGATCGTCGGGGGACTCGATCTCGCGTTTCGCGCCGATCTCTGGGGACACGGGCACCAAAGCCTCGATTTGAGAGTCATGATGGGCCGGAGCGCATTCTTCCTGCTGGCCCTCACCGCCGCCAAGTTGATCGCCACCGCCGCGACCTTCGGGGCCGGCGGCGTCGGCGGAGTGTTCACTCCAGCCCTCTACATCGGCGCTACCCTCGGCGCGGCATACGGGATCGCAGGCCAACACGTGTTCCCCATGACCAGCGAGAGCCCGGGCGCACTTGCCGTGGTGGGAATGGCGGGGCTCGTCGCGGGGGCGACCCACGCGCCCCTCACGGCGATCATGATGGTGTTCGAGATGACCGGGGACTACGGCCTGATTCTGCCCCTCATGCTCACCAGCGTGCTGGCCTACGGCGTGGCGCGCCGCCTGCATCCCGAATCGATCTATACGGAGTGGCTGGTCCGGAGAGGGGTCGTGCTGAGTCAGGGCGCCGACGCCGCCGTGCTGGCCCGGGTCGCGGTCATGGAGTGTGTCAATCAGCATCCGGTTGTCCTCCGGGAGAACACACCTCTCGCGGAAGTTCATCGTATCCTTCAGGAGAGCCGCCAGGCCGACCTTCCCGTGGTCGATACCGCCGGGGTCCTGGTCGGCATGATCTCTGCTCCTGGACTCCGGGACGCCCTCGCCGACGACGGCGGGCACCCGCCCGGCACCCTGGTCTTGGCGGGGGACCTCGCGAATCCGGAGCCCGATCCCGTCTCGGCGGACGACACCCTGCTGACGGCGCTCCGGCACTTTGGCCGCCGGGACGCCGATGTACTCCCGGTGGTCGACGCGTCGACTCAGGGCCGTCTGGTCGGCCTGGTCTCGAGGCAGGACCTCTGGAACGCGTATGAGCGAGTCTTAACAGTCGAGGGGGAAGGGCATCGAATTCATGGGGTATAACGGGACTCACGCCTGACTGGAGAGGATCATGATCGTCCGTTCCCAGACGTGGTTGGTCGCGCTGCTGGCGCTGGCCGCCGCACCCGCTCTGGCCCAGTCCGACGCTCCGTCGGGTCGGGTGGGCCGGTTGTCGTTCCTCTCGGGGAGCGTCTCGCTGCAGGTCTCGGGCGACTCGCAGTGGAGTGACGCCACCATCAACTATCCGCTCTCTCCTGGTGACCGCATCTACGTGGACCAGGGGGGCCGGGCCGAGATCGAGTTCGGCGACATCACCCTGCGGTTGTCCGACGCGTCCGACGTCACCATCACCAACTTGTCGGACGACCTGATCCAGCTCGGTGTCTCCTCGGGATCTGTCCGTCTGTCGGTGAATTCCCTCGACTCGGACGACTCCCTCGAGCTGGACACTCCTGGTGGGCCTCTGGTCGTGAACGCCCCCGGCGTCTATCGAGTGTCGATCTCCCCCGTCCGAGGCACCGTCGTCGCGGTCGACCACGGCGCGCTGACCGTGGGAGGCGGAGAGGGGGCGACGGACGTCGAGGCCGGCCACGCCGTGGCGCTGACGGGGGAGGATACCCTCGAAGTCAGTGATGTCGACATGCCGCCGGACGACGAGTTCGACCGGTGGGGCGCGGACCGCGATCGAGGGCTCGTGGAATCGAAGACGGCCCAGTACGTGGACCGCTCGACTCCCGGATACTCCGACCTCGACGCCAGTGGGGACTGGCAGCCGGATCCCACCTACGGGCCGGTCTGGTATCCGACCGCGGTCGCCGACGACTGGGCGCCCTATCGGTACGGGCGGTGGGTCTGGGTAGAGCCGTGGGGCTGGACCTGGGTGGAGAGCGAACCCTGGGGATACGCGCCTTTCCACTACGGACGATGGGTGTTCGTCGGGAGACGCTGGGGCTGGGTGCCCGGACCGGTGGTGCGCCATCCCTGTTACGCACCGGCCCTGGTGGTCTTCGTCGGTCTGAACAACGGGCCGCGGGGCGGCGTGCAGGCCTGGTTTCCACTTGGTCCCCGGGAACCGTATAACCCCTGGTATCATGTGAACGACCGGTACCGGAACCGCGTCAATGTGAACGTCAACGTGACGGTGGTGGATTACGACCGCGTCAGGTACGTGAACCGGGATCGCGGGTTCACCGCGGTTTCGTCGGAGACGTTCCGAGGCGGGGTGCCCGTCGCCCGGAGGCGGGTGACCGTGTCGAGTACCCAGGTCACGTCGGCCCAGGTGATCGCGCATCCGCGGCTGATGCCGACCACAGTGGCGATGCGCGGCCGGCCTGCGATCGCGCCGCCGCCCCCGTTGGTCACGGACCGCGTGCAGACGATCGTGCACCCCATTCCGGTGCGCCGGCAGCCGATGGTGCATCCGGCGGAGCCCCAGCAGCCGTCACAGCCCGCGCAGCCGGCGCGGCCCGAACATCCGGTGCAGCCTGAGGCCCGGCCCATGAACCCGCCGCCGATCCTGCGGGCGCGCCGTCCCGCGCCGCCGCCGGATCCCGGCGTGCAGGTGCGCCAGCAGGCCATCCAGCAGCACCCGGGCCGGCCGCTCGAGCCGCAGCAGATTCAGAATCTGCGGCAGGGAAGACCGGCGGGGCCGATGAAAGACAAGGAAACGCCACGGGATATGCGGCCGGCGCCAAGGCCACAGCCGCCACCCGCGCAGCGGCCGGAACCGAAGAAGAAGGACAAGCCGAACTAGCGGTTGCGGTTTCCGCTGAATCCACGGGCGCGTGCTACATTTCTCGGCTGGACGTCTGTACGTCTGGCCGTCTAGTATGTCGGCACGCGCCCGTAGCTCAGTTGGATAGAGCATCGGCCTTCTAAGCCGAGGGTCGGAGGTTCGAATCCTCCCGGGCGCACTCCTCTAGTGCGCGTTTACCGCCTCTTGATCCGAGGTCACCGTCCCGTCCGGATGCAGGGTGACCTTCAGGTGCCCGCTGTAGTTCACGACGCTGCCATCCGATGCGGTCAATCTGCCTTCTGAACGATAGCTGAACGCGTCCGTACTCTTGTCCCCCGGATTGAACGGGGTGAATTCATCGTTGTCGTTGTAGTGGAACGTGCCCCACCCTTCGGCGACCCGCTTCGCCCCGTAGCAGTTCCCGGGCTGCGTGAGGTCCCGCACCGTGATCCACATCCGGCCCATCAGGTGGGCGACCACTTCGCTCGAGAAGAAGTCATTCTGATCGGGGCGCGCCACCACCTCTTGCATGCCGACGGGACCGATCGGATCGAAGATGCCGCACTCACCGCCGGGGAACTGCTCGGTCCGGTTGCACACCCGCAATCCGTTACCGCTGTCGGTCCAGCAGATAGCGAAGTCGCTACCGCTCCGGAAGACGACGCCGTTGCTGAGGTCCGGATTGTTCATGAAGTCGGCTTTCATGGCCGGTTGACTGACCACCGGACGCGGTGCAGACATCGGTTCGCTGCACGCCGCGGGCAGCACGGCGAGCATGAGGAGCAGGGGGACAGGGCGCATCGGATACCTCCTGACGTGGGGTTGAAGAAGCCGACTGTCCCCGGGGAGTCGGAAAGGCCCCGGGGGACGGTTTCCGCTCCAAGCCTAGATGCCGCCCGTCAGCACCATGTCTTTCCCGCGTCAGCACAGGCGTTTTCCGCCGTGCTGGTTACTCCCCCGGGGCGGGCGTTACATTCTGCGCCGCATACTTTGGGCAGTCGGCACCCGGACGGAGCGCCCTCGCCATGATTCGGCTGCTGCTATTGGGTCCCCTCGCGATCGAACGCGACGGGCAGCCCGTGGATGTCCACGGGCTGCCGAAACCGAAGCTGCTCGCCCTCATCGCCTATCTGTCCGCCGCGGACGACGCCCGGCCCCGCTCCCGCGATACGCTGCTCGGGCTCCTCTGG
>DATEGY010000369.1:0-8048 GCA_035279865.1 Gemmatimonadales bacterium
TTCTGGTCGCCGCCTGCGGCGCCTTCATCAAACATGCCGATCCCACCTGGGGCCTCACGGGGAAAGCCATTCCCGTCGACGGGAGCCACGGAATGGTGGTCTCGGGACACCCCCTGGCCAGTGCCGTCGGCGTACAGATCCTCAAGGATGGCGGCAACGCCGTCGATGCCGCCGTCGCGGTCGGGTTCGCTCTGGAAGTCGTCCACCCCGAGGCCGGGAACATCGGCGGCGGCGGCTTCATGGTGTTCCGGGATTCCGCCGGCGTCACCCGCGCTCTCGATTACCGTGAGACGGCGCCCGCGGCGGCCACTCACGACATGTACCTGGACTCGGCCGGGAACCCCACCGAGGCGAGCATCACGGGATACCTCGCCTCCGGAGTCCCGGGCAGCGTCGCCGGCATGTACGAAGCCTGGAAAAAATACGGACACCTGCCCTGGGCCAAGCTGCTGGCGCCGGCGATCGCCCTTGCGGAAGGGCACGTCATCGACGAGCACCGCTCCCGCGCCATCGAATACGACCGGGACCGCCTGGGACAGTTCCCGGCGAGCGCGGCGGCCTTCCTGGTTGACGGCCACGCGCCCGCCGCGGGGAGTACCGTCCGCCACCCTGACCTCGCCAGGACGCTGCGGCTGATCGCCGACTCGGGAGCCGACGCGTTTTACCGCGGTCAGATCGCGGACCTCATCGTGGGCGAGATGCAGCGGGGTCACGGACTCATCACCAAGGCCGACCTCGCCGCGTACCGGGCCAAGTGGCGCACCCCGGTCGGGATCTCCTACCGCGGCTACCGGATCTACTCCATGCCCCCCGCCAGCTCCGGCGGCGTCACCATGGCCGAGATCTTCAACATCCTGAGCGGATACGACTCGCTGCCGGCGTTCGGGAGCACGCGGTACGTCCACCTCGAAGCGGAAGCGATGCGGCGGGCCTTCATCGACCGCAATCAGTGGCTCGGCGACCCCGACTTCGTGAAGATGCCCCTGGAGCGGCTGCTCTCCGCCGCATACGCCGGGCAGCTCCGGGCGCAGATTCAGCCCGATCGCGCCACGCCCACACCTCCCTTTCAGGCCAGGCCACCCGAAAGCGGTCAGACGACCCACTACTCGGTGGTGGATGATCACGGCAACGCGGTGGCGATCACGACCACGCTGAACAACAGCTTCGGCAGTGCGGTGACGGTGACCGGCGCGGGCTTCCTGCTGAACGACGAGATGGATGATTTCGCGAGCGCTCCCGGGAAGCCGAACATGTACGGCCTGGTGCAGGGCGAGCAGAACGCCATCGCGCCGGGCAAGCGGATGCTCTCGGCCATGACGCCGTCGGTGGTCCTCGACCCCGAGGGCAAGCTCTTCATGGTGGTGGGAACACCGGGCGGGCCGACGATCATCACCAGCGTCTACCAGGTGATCGCGAACGTCATCGACCAACACATGACGCTGGCCGCCGCCGTGGAAGCCCCGCGCATTCACCAGCAGGCGCTCCCCGACAGTATTTTCTACGAACGCGGGGGCTTGTCCGATGCGGTGGTGGACAGCCTCAGAGCGATGGGGTACGGCATGAAACAGCGCCGGGGATACTCCGGGGACATCGCGGCGATCGAGCGAACGAGTACGGGCTGGGTCGGAGTCGCGGATCCGAGGGCCGGTGGAGGCGCCGCCGGCTACTAGAAGAGAAAAAGGGGAGCTCGATGAGAGCTCCCCTTTCCCGTTCCTGCCCCGGTTACTTCGCGGGAACGACCAGGGATGCCGTGAGCGTCAGATTGATGTGCGCACCCTTCGGAAGCATCACATAGGACCCGTGGGTAGCCGCCGCGACACCGCCGCCGGCCGCCGCACCGACCACGCCGCCGATCACCGCCCCCTTGGTGTTGCCGCCGATCACGCGGCCCAGGAGCGCGCCCGCGGCGGCGCCGATCCCTACCTTGGCCACGTCATTCCCGCCGACTCCCTTGCCCTGCTTGACCGTCTCCAGCGAGTCGATCTTGGCGGCCAGGCCGTAGTCCTTGCCGCGGATGGTCACGCTCGACACCGCGAGCGTCAGCTGGCTCTGCTGGACCGCGCTCACCGATCCATGGACCTGCGCGCCCTGCGGAATCACGATGGCGCCGTGCCCGTCTGAAACGTTGGCCACGACCGTGCCGGTGAAGGTGTCACCGACTTTGGCCGTCTTCGTGCTCAGGGTGTCGTTCACGGAGACGTCCAGGAAAGCGCCCGCGGCAGCGGTGTAGCTCGAGGGACCCCTGGGCTTGGCGGGCGCAGCAGGCGCGGGCTTGCTCGCGGGCTGGGCGTTCGCGGGCAGCGGCTTGTCGTTGCCCGACATCGCCGTGGCCGGAGTGGCGGCGGCCGTGGTCGTGGTATCGGTAGCAGCCTGGTTCGCCTGATCGCCCTTTGCGCAGGCGGCGACCACGGCGGCACTCGACAACAGCGCGGCCAGGCGGAAGATCGAGACGTTCATACGCACCTCACGTGTGAGTGAAGCATCAGAGCCGGCTCTTCAGAAACTCCGGCGTCAGCCCTTGTAGATACCCCGCAAGGAGGGTGAAGCGATCCGTGACGAGGAGAATCCCCAGCAATAGTAGCAGGACCCCGGACGTTCGCTCAACCCACGGCAGGTACCGCCGGAAGTGCTGGAACCATTCGAGGAACCGTTCGAGCAGGAGGGCCGTGAGCAGGAACGGGATGGCGAGACCGGCCGCGTACACCGTGAGCAGGGCGGTGCCCCTCCCCGTGCTCCCGGCCGTGGCCGCGAGCGTCAGGATGGCGCCGAGGATGGGGCCGATGCACGGGGTCCAGGCCGCGCCGAAGGTCACGCCCACCACCGCGGATCCGACGAAGCCGAGGGGCTTCGTGGTGAGCTGCAGCCGGCGCTCGCGCATGAGCCAGGCGGGACGCAGGACGCCGAGCAGATAGAGCGCCAGCAGGATGACGAGCACGCCGCCGATGCGTCCCAGCCAGACCTGCGACCGGATGAGCAGGCCACCGACCAGGGAGACCGAGGCGCCGAGGGCGATGAAGATGATCGCGAACCCGGCGACGAAGCACAGGGCGTGGAGGAACACGAGCCGCCGCCGCCCGCTGGTCTCCTCCGCGGTCATGCCGGTGATGAAGCCGACGTAGCTCGGGATGAGGGGCAGGACGCAGGGGGAGAGGAAACTCAGGAGCCCCGCCAGTCCCGCGATGGCGAACGAGGCCCCGCTACTTCCTTCCACGCTGATGGAACCCGATGAGCTTGTAGACCAGCTTCGCCACCAGAAAATCGGGCGCGACGAATCCGGGGATCGGCGCGAGCTCGACGACGTCGGCCCCCACCACCCGCCGCTCCGCGAACACCCGGTCGAGGAGCCGGAGCGTGGGATACCACGAGCCGCCCCCCGGCTCCGGCGTGCCGGTGGCCGGAACGTACGCGGGATCGAAGTAATCGACGTCGATGGTGATGTAGACGTCGGGTCCGAGGCTCTCCAGCACGCGGTCGATCCACCGCTCTTCGGGATCGAGCTCGTAGCCGAATACGGTCGGGATCTTCTTCTTCCGCATCAGGGCGCGCTCTTCCGTGGTGATGGCGCGGATCCCCACCGGAACGAGGTTCACGTCCTGGTGCACCCGGTACATCACGCAGGCATGCGAGAAGGGTGTGCCTTCGTATTCCGACCGGAGATCCCCGTGGGCGTCGAGCTGCAGCACCGAGAGCTTTTTCCCCTTCAGCTTCGCGACGTGGGCCTGGATGGGCGGCGCGGAGAGCGAATGCTCGCCGCCCAGCATGATGACCATCCGGTTCGGTGCGATGAGGGCGTCGAACGCCTCCCGCAGCTCCTCGAGTGCCTCCTCGGGACCCGCGCCCGACAGCATCAGCTCGGGAAGGGTGTGGACGCCCGCCAGGTAGGGCTCGGAGTCGAGCTCGTGGTCGTACAGCTCGATGTAGCGGGACGCTTCGAGGATACGGCGGGGACCGAACCGCGTGCCGCCCATGTAGGAGACCGTCGCCTCGTACGGCACCGGGAGGATGACGACGCCCGCCTTGGCGAGCGGGACTTCCGGCTCCGGCAACCCCAGGAAACCCTGCGGGGCCGCCCAGGGAAGCTCGGCGAGCTTCTTATCCACAGAAGGCCACCGCGGACACCACGGTGGTCCAGCGTCCATCCTCGCCGCACTCGGCAGTGGAAGTGACGTTCAGCGTCCGCACGATGTCGCCCGACATCAGCCACTGCTCCCGGCGCGCGTCCCAGGCCTGCTCGGGATCGAACGGCACGTCGAGCACGGTGGCCAGCATCGACGCCGCGAGATCCTCGGCATAATCGCCCGCGGCGACTTCGTTCTGGCCGTACCCGTGGTGCTCGGAGATATAGCCGTGGTGGGACGGATCGGCGGGCATGGCCAGCCCGATGGAAGCGGCCACGAGCCGGCTCGGCTCATTGGTGGAGGACTCCGCGATCACCGCGAAGACCACCTGTCCCGGCTTGAGGAGGCTCTGCCCCTCTTCCCGGTCCATCAGCTCACAATGCGGCGGAAAAATCGAGCTGACGCGGACCAGGTTGTACGCCGCGAGGTGTGCGTCGCGGAGCGCCATCTCGAAGCTGGTGAGCTTGTGGCGATGGCGTCCGACACCCTTGGTGAGGAACGCCTTCGTGGGAAAAAACATCTTCGAGTCGATCAACTCCGTCACCTCGTGCGTGCGAATGGGTTCGACTGCTGACACGACCGGCAGAGCCCGTACACTTCCAGACGGTGATGGTGGGGCCGGAACGCCACCTCTTCCGCCAGCAATCCGATCATGCGCTCCAGGCGGTCGTTCGCGAACTCCATCACCGCACCGCAGGAGGTACAGACGCAATGCTCGTGACGCTCACCGGGCGCCGCCGGTTCGTACCGCTTGAAGCCTTCCCCGAAATCGTGCTGCCGGGCGAGCCCGCTCTGCACCAGCAGATCGAGCGTGCGGTACACCGTCGCCGTGCCGACCTGGGTCCCGCCGGCGGCCACGCGCCGAGCCACTTCATCCACCGACAGGTGATCGCCCGCCTCGAAGACGGCTCGTGCCACCGCCAGCCGCTGATTCGTCGCCGGGAGCGTGTGGTCGCTCAGGTAGCGCCGGAAGGCGTCGGTCAGCCGTACCGGGTCAACCTTCATACCACGCTTTCGGACCGAGCGCCACCGGCGGTTCCACTTCGCCCGAGCGCTCGGCGGTGGTCTGCATCACCTGCTGGAGGACCTCCTCGGGAGAAAGTCCCACCTCCTCCACCACCACCTTGGACTGCCCCCGCTCTTTGCCGCGGATGATGAGCATGTATTTGACCGTGAAAACCTGCAAGCGCCCTTCCGGATGCCGGCGGGTGATCACCGCGGTTCCCCACTCCCGCCCTTCCCGCTTGATGGGCCGGAAGACATGAATGGCCTCGATCTCGGCGGGCGGCACCTGCGCCGCGACCGCGGCCGCCGCCTTGGCCCAGCCGGGACCCTGCCCCGGCGTCGGGGAAGGCGTCAGCGCGCCAGAGGGGCCGGCGTCCGGGCCTGTTCCCATCGCTCCACGTAGAAACGCAGGACGTGCATGAAATCCTGGGCGTTCGTCACCACTCCGTACGCCTGATGCGTACCCCGGTCCCGGAGCTTGTTCACGACGAACTCGGTCTGATCGACGCAGATGGTGGTGAGGGGCCTGACGCCGTCGGGCGTCGCGGCATCCACGAACGCCGGGAGCATGTTGCCCACCGCGATGGCGTGGAGCGCGGTCGCGACGAAAATCGCGAAGGTGGCCTTGCTGGTGACGTCCCGCATCGCGTCCTGCGCGGCCAGCGTGTCGCTCAGCACTTCCGGAAGCGGGCCGTCGTCCCGGATCGACCCGGCCAGCACGAACGGGACCTTGTGGGTGACGAGCGCATGCATGATGCCGCCCTTCACCTGCCCCGATTGCACCGCCCGCTCGATCGATCCGGCCGCCCGAATGGCGTTGATTGCCCGCATGTGGAGGGCGTGCCCGCCTTCCACCCCTTCCCCGCTCGACGACATGCCCAGCGTGGTCCCGAAGATCGCGGCTTCGAGGTCGTGCACCGCGACGGCGTTTCCGCCCAGGAGTGCACCGGCGTATCCGTTCTCGATGAACCAGATCATGTCTTCCCGCGCGCGCGCGTGCACCAGCGCGGGGCCGATCACCCACACGATGTTGCCGCCCCGTGCCTTCTCCTCTCCGAGGAGCTGGGCCAGGACGGAATAGTCCACCGGCCGCTCGCGGGAAACCTCCGTCTGCATGAAGCGGAATTCGTTCGCGCTGTGGCGGCCGCCCAGGAAGCCTTCGGTGTGCACGAAGATCCCCTCGCCGCCGTCCTCCCGGGATCCCACGGCCACGAGCGTCCCGCGCTTGATCTTGCGGGGCTCGGTGGTCACCAAGTCGCCCGTCGGATGGTGCACGATCACGCAGTCCATCCGCGGCAGTCGGGGCCGGCGCCACGCGCCCCCCGTCTTCACGTAGGTGGGCAGGTTCGACGTCGAAAAAAAGCCGTCGGGGAGAACCCCGTCGGCCGGTGCGGGCTGAAAGCGCGCCTCAGGTGCCCCCGAGAGGGGCGGCGCGTCGAAGTTGGGCGGTCGGTACTGGAATCTTGGGCGGGTCACAGGACGGTCAAAATACTTGGCTCGCTAGAGCAATGAAAGCGGGTCACGGTCCACCGTGACTCCCGCTCGCCCGCGCCAGGCCCTCACGAGCCTGCCCAAGGGCGCCGGAGCGTCGCTCTTCACGAGTACATGCCAGCGCCAGCGGCCCTGCAGGCGCGGGATGGGACAGGGCGCCGGGCCCAGCACGCGCAACGCCCCTTCCAGATGCTCCCCGTTCACGCGATGCAGCCATCCGGCCAGCTTTTCCGCCGACTCCTGGGCCCTGGTTTCGGTGCCCGCACCCACCACGAATCGCGCCAGACCGCAGTGCGGCGGATACACCGGGTTGGGAGCGGCCCGGAGGGGGAGCTCGATCCGCGCGAACGCCTCGACCGAATGCCTGGCGGCGGCGCGAATGGCGTGGTGTTCGGGCGCGCGGGTCTGCACCAGTACCCGCCCCCCGGCCGGGCCGCGCCCCGCCCTCCCGGCCACCTGCGCAATGAGCTGGAAGGTCCGCTCCGCGGCGCGAAAATCCGGGAGGTGCAAGGCCGTGTCGGCATCCACGACGCCGACCACGGTGACATCCGGAAAGTCGAGCCCCTTCGCGATCATCTGGGTGCCGACCAGGATGTCAACTTCCTTCCTGGCCACCCGCTCGAGAATCCGGTGATGCGCCCATTTGGAGCTGGTGGTGTCCAGGTCCATGCGCGCGATGCGCGCGGCGGGATACCGCGTGCTGAGAAAGCGCTCCAGTTGCTGGGTCCCAAGTCCCTTGTTCCTGACCGCCTCTCCTCCGCAGCGGACACAGGCGGCTGGAATGGACTCCGCGTGGTCGCAGTAGTGGCACTTCAGGCCGGCCGGCGTCTTGTGGACCGTCAGCGCGATGGAGCAGTTGGGACATTCGGGCACATGGCCGCAGGTCGGACACTGGAGGTACGTCGCGAACCCGCGGCGATTGAGGAGGAGAATCACCTGCTCATTCCGCGCCAGGGCCCGGCGGACACTTTCATCCAGTGCTTCGCTCCAGGGAACGCCGCCGGAGTCGCGCACCCGCGGAGCGGTTCGCAGATCCACAACCTCGACGGGCGGGAGGGGGCGGTCACCGATGCGCTGTGGCAGAGAATGGGACATGATTCGCCCGGTCTCCACCAGATGCAGCGTCTCGAGTGATGGCGTCGCGCTGCCCAGGATGAGCTGCGCGCCTTCGAGACGGGCACGCACGGCAGCGACGTCGCGCGCATGGTACCGCGGCGCCGACCCCTGCTTGTAGCTGCTCTCGTGCTCCTCGTCGATCACGATGGCCCCCAGCCGCTGGACCGGCGCAAACACCGCCGACCGGGGTCCAACGGCCACGCGCCGTTCGCCACGACGCAGCGCCCGCCATGCGTCGGCGCGTTCTCCTTCCGAAAGTCCCGAATGCAGCACCGCCACCTGGTCTCCGAACACGCCGCGCACGCGCGCGACCGTCTG
>DATEGY010000370.1:0-39269 GCA_035279865.1 Gemmatimonadales bacterium
CGGCCCCGACTTTGATCGACACGCCCCCCGCCGCGTTCACCGTCTCGAACCCGTGCTCGTCGGTGACGTCGTCGCCGACGAACAGGGGCGTCCGTCCCCGGAAAGGCGGTTCGTTCATGAACTCGTCCACCGCGACGCCCTTGTCGCGTCCCGCCGGTTTGATCTCCACGATGCGCTTGCCGGGCAAGACGACGTAGTGCGGGCCCGCCGCGCCCGCGGCCGCCCGCGCCAGTCGCCCGGCGTAGCCCCCGAGCTGCGGCGCCAGCCGATAGTGGAGCGCGATCGACAGCCCCTTGTCCTCCACTTCGACCCGCGCGTCCGGGGTCTTCGCCAGGAGCTCCCGGGCGGCGTCCAATCCCTCCGGTGGAGGGTGCCGCGTGATACGGCCGTCGGCCCCGCGCCGCTCGAGCCCGTGCTGCCCCGCGGCGGGAAAGGGGGGGCCCGGGAACAAGAGACCCAAGTCGTCCAGCGAGCGGCCGCTGATGAGCGCCACCGCGCCGCCCGTCGCGCGGCGCAAGGCCTCCAGCAGCTCCCGCAAAGCGGGATCCACCCGCACCACGGCGGGTGGATCCACCAGCTCGACCAGCGTGCCATCGAGATCGAAGAAGTAGGCCCAGCCGGGCCCTCCCGGAGGAGGCGGCTGCGTCGCGGATGGAGATCCGACGGCTCCCGGGCCCTCCATCATCGCACCCGCCCTCCCGCCGTATCCCGGACTCTCCACTCAGGCTCGGCGGACCACTCGGCCAACCGGTCCCGGCGGCGCATGCCGGCGGCGTCGATGAGCATCCGGCCGGCCCAGCGGTACACGTTGAAGTCGCGCACGAGGGCGCGCATGAGGCGCATGCGGGCGCGCTGCTCGCCCATCGGCATCGCGAGCGCCAGCTGCAGTGCCGCCGCGCACTGCTCCACATCGTACGGATTGACGATGATCGCCTCGGGGAGCTCCCGGGAGGCGCCGGCGAACTGCGACAACACCAGCACGCCGCGCTCGTCGTCGCGGGCGGACACGAACTCCTTGGCCACGAGGTTCATGCCGTCGTGCAGACTGGTGACCACGCAGACGTCGGCCGCGCGGTAGTACTCGTACACGGCGGCCGCATCATGATGGGCGACGTGCAGGATGATCGGCGGGTGCGCCGCATCGGGGAATTTCTGGTTGATCCGGTCCGCCATCGCGCGCACCCGCGTCTCGTAGGCCTGGTAGTCGGCGATACGCGAGCGCGTCGGTGCCGCGATCTGAATGAACGTGAATCCGCCCACCCAGTCGGGCTCGAGCTCGAGCAGGCGTTCGACGGCCCGGAAACGCTCCTCGATGCCCTTGGTGTAGTCGAGGCGATCGACACCCAGTCCGATCGCCTGGTCGAGGGGCAGCTCGTGCCGCCTCCGGATGTCCACCCGGCACCGTTCCACCGGCTTCGCGACCAGATCCGGAGCCGGTGGGAACTCGATGGAGATGGGATACCGCTTCACCGCGGTGAGCTTCCCCTGGTAGGTCACCGTGAACGTCTCACGGTCCACGCGGGCCTCGAGGAAGCGGTCGACGGTGTCGAGGAAGTTGATGCAGTGGTAGAGGGTGTGGAATCCGAGGATACCGGATCCGAGGAGTCCCGCGAGCAGCTCCTCCCGCCAGGGGCAGATGCCGAACGCTTCCGGGTTGGGCCACGGGATATGCCAGAACGAAATCACCGTCGCCGCCGGAAGTTCGTCCCGGATCATCCGCGGCAGGAGCGCGAAGTGATAGTCCTGCACGAGCACGATCGGGTTGTCCGACGTCGCCTCATCCACCACCGCGCGCGCGAAGCGCCGGTTCACTTCGTTGTACTGCTCCCAGTCGGAGGTGCGGAACGTCGGGCGGACGTGCGCGATGTGACAGAGGGGCCACAGCCCTTCGTTCGCGAAGCCGTAGTAGTAGCCCGCCTCTTCTTCTTCCGTGAGCCACACGCGGCGCAGCCGGTAGGCCGGGTGCTCGGGAGGCACGGACACCCGGTCGCGCCGGTCCACGACCGCGCGGTCGGCGGAGCCGCCGCCATGCGCCACCCAGGTACCGGAACAGGCGCGCATCACCGGTTCGAGCGCCGTGACGAGCCCGCTCGCGGGTCGCCAGACCTCGACTTGGTGCTGGTCGGTGTAGCGGTGGATGTAGGGCTCGCGGTTGGAGACGACGATGATCTCTTCGCCTTTCAGGTCCCCGCGCAGGATTTCGCGCAGGGCGTCGGGTGTCCAGGTCACCTGCTCGTCATCCTGGGGTCCCCGCTGCTGCACCAGATCCCGGATGAGGGTGCGGAGGTCCTGGGCCACGGGCCGGAGCTCCGGAGCGTACGGCTTGCCCGAGGGACGGAGAATGCCCTCGCCGCGCAGGAGCGCCTGGAGTCCCTGCACCCAGCCCCGCCAGGACAACTGCGCCACCGCCACGGTAATGAGGGCGACCGTCCCGGCGAGCCCCACGAAGAAGAGGAAGAGGTACTTCCGGGTCTGCGCGCTCCGGCGGGCGATGAAGCTCATGTCGTGCACGAGCACGAGCCGGCCGGCGGGCGCCCGGGGCGTCACCAGCGGCCGCAGGGAGGCGAGGACGGGCCCGTTGGCGCTCTCGATCAGGCGGCCGGCCGAGTCGTTCTGCGCGAGGGTGTCCAGCCCCCCGCAGGTGATCGATTCCGGGAGGGTGGGCGTGGCGATCGCCTTCGCCCGCGAGGAGGCGCAATAGCCGATGGCGTAGAGGCGCTCGTCCTGGGTGATCCGGGCGAACAGCGCGAGGATCCCGCCGCGGTTATCCGCTTCGACCATCTGCTGGAGCGGGTCGTGGATGGTCGTCGCCACCGCGCCGGCCCGGCTGTCCAGGTCCCTGACGAACCACTGCAGCGTCAGCTTATCCACCAGCGGCACGATCGCGTAGGCGAGCGCCGCGAGAACGACGAGGAGCGGGACGATGAACCGGAGGGAGAGTCGCATGTGCCTTCCGGAGGGTAGTTGCAACCGTACCCGGAAATGGTGACCCAGGTTCCCTACGCGAGGGCCTGCAGCCGCTCGAGCATGACTGTTGCGCTCTCGATACGATCTTCGGGCCGTTTGGCGAGCAATTGGGCGACCAGCTCGTCCAGCGCCGGCGGGACGTCCGCCACCAGCGTACCGGGGCGCGGCGCGTCCTCCGACAGGACCTTCGCGAAGAGCGCCATGACGGTCGCGCCGTCCAGGGGGAGCCGCCCGGTCAGGAGCTCGAAGAGCACCACGCCCGCCGAGTAGAGGTCACTGCGCGCATCGACGTCCTCGCCGGTGAGCTGCTCGGGACTCATGTACGCCGGCGTCCCCACGATGAGGCCCGCCTGCGTGTGGCGCGCCGTGGCTCCCCGGGCCAGCCGGGCGACGCCGAAATCCATCACCTTCAGCACGCCCTCGGGATCGAGCAGGAGATTCTGCGGCTTGATGTCGCGGTGAATGACGCCGGTCGCATGCGCGACCCCCAGAGACTCCGCGAGTTGGGAGCCGATCGCGAGCGCGGATTCGACGCCGAGGGTGCCCCGCGCGTCGAGCAGCTGCCGGACCGTGAGCCCTTCGACGAACTCCATCGTGATGTACCAGAGACCGTCCGATTCGCCGAAGTCGTGGGTGCGGACGACGTTCCGGTGCGTGATGCGGCGCGTCAGCCGGATTTCGTCCTTGAAGCGTTCGCGGGACTCGTCGTCCGCCACCAGCTCGGGGCGGAGCGTCTTGATGGCGACCGTTTCATCCAGCTCGGTGTCCCGCCCCCGGTACACGGTTCCCATGCCGCCCCGTCCGAGCACCGCTTCGATCCGGTACCGCCCGGCAAAGGTGTCCCCGATCCCCAGCCGGTCCTCGTCCGCGTGGCTCACGACCTCCTGCGTCTTGCGCGCGTGCCCGATCTCGGCCCGCAGCCGCTCGAGCCGTCCGCGGAGGCTCGACTCCCGCTCCCCGACGCCGGTGGCCATCCGGTCCATGACGCGCGCGAGCCGGCCCACGGCATCCGGGCGCTGGGCCAGCGAGGCCAGCTGTCCCGCCTGGTAGGCTCCGGCTTCGACGGCACTCGCCGCGGCCGTCACGACACCGAGGGCGCGGACCAGGTCTCGTTCCTGATCCCGGAGGCGCTTCTCGGCGAGGGAGGCCGCCAGGCGGGCGCGCAGGATCACGGGCTCAAAGGGCTTGGGCAGGTAGTCGAGCGCGCCGGCTTCGATGCACCGCGCGATGGCGCCCAGGTCGTCGAGCGCGGAAATCATGATCACCGGAAGGTCCCGCGTAGCCGGGTCGGCCTTGAGCTTCTCGAGCACCGCCAGGCCGTCGAGGTCGGGCATCATCACGTCGAGCAGTACGACGTCCACCGCTTCCCGCGTCACAACTTCGAGGGCTTCGCGACCTCCGGCCGCCGACACCACGGCGTACCCCTCGCGCTGCAAGCGCCGTCCCAGGAGATCCCGGTTCCCGGCCTCATCGTCAACCACCAGGACGCGGGCCTTTCCATTCGCGGCGCCGGTGCCGGCGGCGGGCGCCATCCCCCCCGTCGACGGGGTGGTAGGCACGAGGCGCGCAGCGGCCGCTTCGATCTTCTTCAAGTCGTCGACGAATGTGGCGGTGGGGGCTTCTCCGGCGGCCGCGAGGAGCCGGTGGACGGCGTCGAGAATCCGGTGCTGGGGATTCTCGAGCTGATGATAGAGACCGGACACCTCAGCGGGTTCGATGGTGTCCCGCGTCGGCGCGAGCACCAGCGAGATCATCTTGAGCGCCTCCCGCGCGGCTTCGATGGTCGACTCGAGCTCGGCACGGCGGGCCGCGTTCGCCGCCCCTTCGAGATCTTCCAGCAGCATTTCGGCGTAGCCCACGATGTGGTTGACGGGCGTGCGCAGGTCGTGCCGGAGGGCGGCGACGGGGTTGGAGCCGGGGGCGCTGTGGCTCACGCCGGCTTCGGGGGCAGGAGGGCGTTCATCTTGCCAAGCAGTCGGTCGAGCTCGATGGGCTTGGTGTCGTAGTCGTTGCACCCGGCCTCGAGAGCCTTTTCCCGGTCTCCCGCCATGGCGTGCGCCGTCAGGGCGATGATCGGGACCGTCTTCGTTTCCGGGGACGCCCGGAGCTGGCGCGTCGCCTCCCAGCCGTCGATCTCGGGCAGACTCATGTCCATGAGAATCAGGTCGTACCCGCCCGCCCGGCCTTTCTCCACGCCCGCCTTACCGTCCACCGCCATGTCGACCTCGAAGCCCTTCCGGATCAATCTCCGGGAGAGCATGTCGCGGTTCATCTCGTTGTCTTCGACCAGGAGAATTCTGGGCATCGGCTCAGTCGGCCCCCGCGGCGCGGGCGGTAATGGGAAGTCGAACCGTGAACGTGGTGCCCCGGCCCAACGCGCTGTCGACCGTGACGTCTCCACCCATCAGCCGGCAGAGCCGGCGCGAAATAGCGAGACCGAGCCCCGTGCCGCCGTACTTGCTGGTGATGGACGCGTCGGCCTGCACGAACGCCTCGAAGAGCTTGGCCTGCTGCCCGGGAGTCATGCCGATGCCGGTGTCGGACACGGCGAACATCATCTCCTCGCCGGCGCGGGTGACTTCCAGGCCGATGGTGCCGCGCTCCGTAAACTTCGACGCGTTCGAGAGCAGGTTGAAGAGGACCTGCCGGAGCCGCGTTTCGTCCGAGTGCATGGCGCCGATCTCGTCGCCACAGCGGACCGACAGCGTGTTGTGCTTCCGGGCCACCAGCGGCTCGACGGTCGCCGTCACCTCGTCCACCACGCGTCGCACCGGGAACGAGGCCGCGACCAGCTCGATCTTCCCGGCTTCGATCTTCGACAAGTCCAGGACGTCGTTGATGAGGGTGAGGAGATGCCGGCCCGCCGACGCGATCTTGGTCAGATCCGGCGTGAACTCCTTCAGGCCCCGGTCCTCGGCCTCCTCCCGCACCAGCTCGGCGTATCCCAGGATCGCATTCAACGGCGTCCGGAGCTCGTGGCTCATGTTCGCCAGGAACTGGCTCTTCGCCCGGTTCGCCGCCTCCGCGTCCTGGCGGGCCCGCAGGAGCTCGGTGATGTCGTGATAGAGGGCCATGGGGCCGACGTGCTCGCCGTCGACGATCACCGGCACGCCCAGCACTTCCACGTCCACGAGGGTGCCGTCCTTCCGGCGGCGTTGGCCGATCCCGGCGATCGGACGGTCCAGCGCCTCGCGGGTGTACTCCTCGGCCTGGTGGCGCGTCGCTTCGGTGGTGATGAGGTCGTCGAGGACCTGCCCCACCGCTTCCTCCTGCCGGTATCCGAAGAGCCGCTCGAAGGCGGGGTTGCAGCTGCGGACCGTCTTGTTGGTGTCGAGCGTGACGATCGCGACCGGACTGTTGCCCACCAGCTCGGAGAAGTACTGCTTCTGGCGCTGGGACTCGGTAAACAGTCGGGCATTCTCGATGGCGACGGCGATCTGCGGCGAGAAGAGGTTGAGCAGCCGAAGATCCTCGGCGCCGTACACCCGTTCGGGGTCCGAGTGCACCATGGCGATGGCCCCCACCAGGCGCTTGCCGATGAGCAACGGAGCCGCCATCACGGAATGCACCACCCAGTCCGCGTACTTCGGAGACTGGCCCAGCCACTCGTGATACGAGGGGATGATGATCGGCTCGAGGGTCCGGGCGACGTGGCCCATCGCGCCTTCGCCGATCCGGAGCCGGGTGCCGGTCGAGTCTTTTCCGATGTTCGCGCTGGCCGAGATGACCAGGTCCTGGCTCGCTTCATCGAAGATCGCGACTTCGCCGCCCGTGGAGGACAACAGCGCCACCGCGCGGTCGAGGACGACTTGCAGGACCCGCGAGAGCTCCAGGTCCCCGGCCATGGCGGTCATCGAATCGAAGAGCGCCGCGTGCTCGTCCGCGCGGCGACGCTCTTCGCTCAGGAGGCGCACCCGCGCGAGCGCGATTCCCGCCTGGTCCATGGCGGCGGTGAGGATCTCGAAGTCCTCGGCGTTGAACGCGTTCGGTTCGCTGCTTTCGACCACCAGGACGCCGACGGTGACGCCGTCGACTTTCAGCGGGACGTCGACCTCCGAGCCGGAGGAGAGGGAGGCCACATAGTTGCGTTCGCGGGTGACATCGGGCGTGTAGTGCAGTTTTCCGTCGGCGATGGCTTGCGCCGAGAGGCCGGCGTTGGGAGCGACGCGCAGGCGCGGGTCGCCGGACCAGCCGACGAAGGACTGCATCACCCGCTCCCGCGTCGCCGGGTCGACCAGAAACAGCGCGAGGAAATTGTAGCCCAGGGCTTCGTCGTGGAGGCCGTTGACCACGGCGTCGAAGATGCCGGCTTCGTCGTGCGCGCCCGCGATCCCCGTCGACAGGCGCAGGAGGGCCCGTTGACGGTGCGCGAGGTGTGAGACCCTGGGTGAGCGGCGAGGCCGGGGTTTAGCGGTGCGACGAGCTTTTGGCATTGAGTTCTATGTGCTTAGGCCCCCACCATATACGGGTCGGGACGGAGGGCCGCCAGAACGAGCTTTGTCCTGATCAAAACAGTAGCAAACATTAATAAACTTGTCTATTCATGGTTAATTCCGTACCGTATTGGCATCCATTTCCGGCGGGCGTATGCCTCCGATCTCAACCTACTCCGAGTTTCTCCGTGTCCTCCTCGCGGATCGCGACCGCTTCTTCGACGAGGTCGTCGAAGGCACCGATCTGCCTCGCGCGTTGCGTTACACCGTCCTCACGATCATCGGGTTCTCGGGATTCTTCGGCTTCGTCGCGGGGATGTACTCGGGACCCCTGCAGGCGATCTCGGCGGGTGTGAAGTTGCCCTTCCTCTTCTTCGCGACGTTCGTGATCTGCTTCCCGGCGTTCTACGTGGTGCAGGTGCTCGTGGGGTCGCGGCTCCGGCTGACCCAGGTCGTCGTGATGGTGTGCGCGGCGCTCGCCCTCACGTCCATCCTGCTCGCCGCGTTCGTTCCCATCACGGCGTTTTTCCTCATCACGGGCGCCAATTACTACTTTCAGCACCTCCTGAACATCGCGCTCGCGACGGTGGCGGGCATCTTCGGCATGGTAGCGCTGCACGGCGGGCTGAGCCTGGTCTGCGAGAAGCGCGGGGTGTATCCGCGGAAGGCGCTCACCATCATGCGCGTCTGGGCGCTGCTCTTCGGATTCGTGGGCGTCCAGCTGGCGTGGAATCTCCGGCCCTTCCTGGGCGACCAGAACAAGCCTTTTCGGGTGTTCGGGAACTATCAGGGGAATTTCTACGCCGCCGTGATCTACGCGGCCAATAAGCTCTTCCAGGGAGACACGACTGCTTCATCCACGGTGCCCGCGAAGACACCACCGCCGTTCGTGCTCACGCCGGACACGTCCTCCCGGGCGCATCCATGACCGGGAATCACGATCACGACATCCTCACCCTCGAGGAGGTCGCGGCGTATCTTCGGCTCACCCCGCAGACGATCTACAAGTGGGCCCAGGAGAAGCGCATTCCCGCCGCGAAGCTCGGCAAGGAGTGGCGGTTCCGGAAGAGCATCATCGACCGGTGGCTGGATGATCAAATACTGAGCGAAGACTTCAAGACGCTAAGAGGCTAAGTCAGGAGTATTCCAATCATCGAAGTTTCAGGAGCACATCCCCCTTCGGTCGTTCCCGCGGGCTGATAGCCCGCTCTCGGCTCGATCGCGCCCTAAAGGGCTTGCAAGGCCCAGCTACCGCTGCAGCGAGAAGATCCGCACGTCGTTTTTCGGGTGACGAGTGGCTTGCGGTCCTGAACCATGTTGCGATCTCGATGGGCGCTCATCTTTACCTCCACATCACGTGGACGACTCTCAACCGGCTCCCACTCGTGGATGGGAGAGTTCAAGCCTTTCTTGAAAGCTTCCTTCGCACGAAGGCAACTCAGCACGAAACGAGCGTGCTCGCAATCGGGATGGTCAACGACCACGTGCACATGGTCATCGAGGTTCAGCCGGTGTTCGACTTACCCTCCCTGATGCAGGGCCTGAAGGGCGCGAGCGCCCGCATCGCCAACAGGGACGGCCATGCACAACGGCGACCGCTCCAATGGGCCCCGGGGTACGACGCCAGAACGGTCGGTGTCACCCAGCTGCGCTCGGTGGTTCGATACGTGGAATCCCAAGCCAGCCATCACCCCGAGCGCGCCATCAAGGGAGACTCGGCCTTGCTAGGCCTTCAGGCCGCGACCGCGCCGAGAGCGGGCTCTTAGCCCGCGGAAATGAAAACCCAAGGGAACCTCAATGAGTTCGAGGTCCTCTGGTAACGACCTAACGACCTGGCGTCCTGGCGCCTTAGTTACTCGCCACCTGATACTGCTCCAGCTTCCCGTCCGGCATCTCGAACGTCCACGCCCGCACGCCCCGCCCCTGCGCGAAGCGCAGCTGGTAGACGCGCAGCACCATGCCTCCCCGTAACGACCGGCTCACCTGCACCACGGCCGTCGGTGGCCCCAGGGGTGCAAGGCTCGACGAAAAGTCGGCCAGCGCCTGAGCGTTGAAGTAGAAATTGGCGTTGCTGGTAAAGAGCGACCGGTCGATCGTCCCCTTTTGCAGTCCCTCGAAGATCTGTCTGGCCTGGGCCTCGTGCGCGTGAGCCGAAACATCTTCCGTGGTGAAGAGCCGCGCACCGATCTGCCGGGCGATGGCGCCCGACGCGGCGGCCGCGTCCTGGTTGGTAAGCACCACGACGGCCGCATGGTCGTCCGGGAACACCACATTCTCGGCCGTGAATCCCGAGACCTCACCCCCGTGGGAAATGGCGCGGTGGCCATCCTGCATCCCGACGTCCACCCCCAGCCCGTACCCCGTTCCGGCGCCGTTCTTGAGCAGCACCTCGGTCTCCATGGTCCGGTACGACGACGGCGCCAGGAGGCTTTCATTCATCATCGCGATGTCCCACTTCGCGAGATCGGACGGCGTCATCGCCAGCTCCCCCGCCGCGAAGAGCCAGTTCTTCCCCTCCTTGGGTGCCGGCCGGGCGGGACCCAGGGCATACCGCATGTATCCGGTCGGGTCGGAGTCGGGCAGGCGGCCCATGTCGATGTTCTTCACACTTTCCATGCCGAGCGGATTCAGGACGCGCGTGCGCAGGAAATCGAAAAAGGCCATGCCGCTCACCTTTTCGACGATCATCCCGGCGATGACGTAGTTGGTGTTGCTGTACTGCCAGCGGGTCCCGGGATCGAAATCGAGGGGGATCTTCGCCCACCGGTCGACGATCTGCCGCGCCGTGGTGGAGTCGAGCATGGCCGGCATCACATAGTCCTGGGGCCAGTAGTCCTGGTAGCCCGAGGTATGGGAGAGGAGCTCGCGGATGGTGACCTCGCCCGCCCGGGTGAGATCCGGGAAGAATTTCGAAACCGGATCGTCCAGGGAGAGTTTGCCCTCCTGGACGAGCAGGAGCACGGCCCCGGCGCAGAACTGCTTCGAAATGGACCCGATGCTGTAGCGCATGCTCGTGGTGGCGGCGATGTGGCCGTCGATCCTGGCATCCCCGTAGGCCTGCAGGTACACCACCTTCCCGTCCCGCACCACCGCGAGGCTGGCACTGGGAACACCGGTCTGCCGCAGGACGTCCCGGGCGATCGAGTCCACGGCGGCAGCCAGAGGATCCTGAGCGGAAAGGCGGGAGAAGGCGATGAACACCAGGGCACCACACGTCATCAGCCTGCGCATACTGACTCCTCGAGGTGAGTTGGTCCGGTGGCCAATCTGCGGTGCCGGAGCGATTCTTCAAGCCATGAACAAACTCCTCTGGTCCCTCGTGCTCCCGGTCGCCCTCCAGGCACAGCATCTCGCCTCCGCCAAGCCGGGAATCCCGGATACGTCCGTGTTCCGACCCATTCCGTGGGTCACGAACGGGTACCGCACCGCGTCCGGGATGCCGGGCCCCCGGTACTGGCAGCAGAAGGCCGACTATACCATCCATGCGTCGCTCGACCCGTCGACCCACACCATCGCGGGATCCGAGACCGTCCGGTACACGAACAACTCGCCCGACACGCTGCGCTTCATCTGGATGCAGCTCGACATGAACCAGGGCTCCCGTCAGAGCCGGAATTCCCCACTCGATGTTTTCTTTTTCCCGGAAGACTCCACCTTCCATATCGGGGCGACCATCGAGCACATCCAGTCCGTGCACGCGGGTGCGAAGGGAGCGAAAGCGACCAGCAGCGCCCTGCCCTGGTGGGTCAACAGCACCATGATGCGGGTGGACCTGGACCGGCCTCTGCCTCCGAAGAGTGTCTTGACGCTCGACATCGGGTGGCACTACCAGGTGCCGGTCCAGGGCGGACGGACCGGACGGCAGGAGTTCCCCGAGGGTTGGCTCTATCAGATCGCGCAGTGGTACCCCCGCCTGGCGGTCTATGACGACGTCCGGGGCTGGAATACCGACCAGTATTTCGGGAGCAGCGAGTTCTACCTCGAGTACGGCGACTTCGACGTCACCCTGACCGCCCCTTCCGGGTACACGCTCGCCGGCACCGGCACCCTCACCAACGGCGCGCAGGTGTTTCCGCCGCTCATCCAGCGCCGGCTCGCGGCGGCCGCGCACGCGGATACCATCGTCCACATCATCAGCGCCTCCGAGCTGGGCACACCCGCCCTGCTCCCGGCGGGTGCGGGCAAGACGCGCACCTGGCATTGGACCGCCGCCAACGTCCGCGATTTCGCCTGGGGCGCGGCGCCCAACTTCGTGTGGGACGTGACCAGCTGGGACGGCATCACCATGCAGGCCTTCTACCCGCCATCGGTGGCCGACGTCTGGAGCACCGCCGCGGACATGAACCGGCATGCCATCAAGATCCACTCCCGCTGGATGCACTATCCGTGGCCGACCGCGATCAGCGTCGAAGGACCGGTGGGCGGGATGGAATACCCGATGATCACCTTCGACAACGCGGAGAACGCGAAGGAGCTGTACTACACGCTGGCGCACGAGCAGGGGCACGAGTGGTTCCCCATGATGGTCGGCTCGGACGAGCGGCTCTACGCGTGGATGGACGAAGGCTTCAACACGTTCATCGACTGGTACACGTTCCGGGACCGCTATCCTACGGACACGACGCGGATCCAGACCCTCGAATTCGGCTCGATGCGGGCCTACCAGCAGTTCCTGGCGCAGTACACGGGGCCCGAGACTCCCATCATGGAGACGCAGGACCGTTCGCCGAACGGCCTGATGTCCGGATGGAACGCGTACGGCAAGCCGGCGGTGGCGCTCCATTTCCTGCGCGAGCAGGTGGTCGATTCGACCCACTTCGACGCGGCGTTCCGGGAGTACGTGCGGCGCTGGGCCTTTCATCATCCCCAGCCCGAAGACTTCTTCCGGACCATGAACAACGCGCTGGGAGAGGATCTGAGCTGGTTCTGGCGGAGCTGGTTCTATCGCACAGACCACCTGGACCAGGCGGTGGACTCGGTGGCCCAGCTGGACACCGCGGGCCACACGATCTCGCGGATTTTCCTCTCGAACCGTCGTGAAATGGTGGCCCCCGTCCAGGCCCGGGTGACGGGCGCGGACGGGTCCGTTCGCATGATCAAGCTGCCGGTGGAGACCTGGTGGACGGGGCCCCACGCGGTCTGGGTCCTGATCGACCCGCCGGCGACGAAGCCGGTGAAGATCGAGCTCGATCCGGCCGGCACCTATCCGGACGTGGACCGCTCGAACAACACCTGGGCCGCCCGGCGGGGAGAGTGAGATGAATCCGCCCGCGGCTTCGGCGTCGTATTTGGCGTGAAAGGAGACTCCATGACTTACACGAAGCCGAAGGACGCCGACCTCAAGCAGCGTCTCGACCGCGAGCAGTACGCCGTTACCCAGTGCGACGCGACCGAGCCGCCCTTCCAGAACAAGTACTGGGACAACCACGAGCCCGGGATTTACGTCGACGTCGTGTCCGGCGAGCCGCTGTTCAGCTCCATGGACAAGTTCGATTCCGGCACCGGGTGGCCGAGCTTCACCGCGCCCCTCGATCCGGCGAACGTAGTCACCAAGAGTGACCAGACCCACGGCATGGTCCGGACCGAAGTCCGCTCCAAGTCGGCCGACTCGCACTTGGGCCACCTGTTTCCCGACGGTCCGGGGCCGACCGGCATGCGGTACTGCATGAATTCCGCGTCCCTGCGATTCATTCCCGTATCGAAGCTCGAGGAGGAGGGGTACGGGAAGTACCTGACGCTGTTCAAGAGGTAGCCCCATGATGCGCCTTGCCTTCATTGTCACGATCGTGGCCGCCGGGGTGGCGTTCGCCCCGGCGCCCGAGGCCCTCCGGGTGGTCGAGTACCCGCTCCCCCGCCCCCGCGCGTTCCCCCATGATCCCGCCGTCGCCCCGAACGGGACCGTGTGGTACACGGACCAGGTGAACAGCTTCATCGGCCATCTGGACCCCGCGACCGGCAAGGTCGAGGACTTTCCCACGCCGACGCCCAACTCCGGACCGCACGGAATCATCGTGGCGCCCGACGGTGGGGTGTGGTACACGGCGAATTTCAAGGGAAGGATCGGGCGGCTCGACCCGGCCACCGGCACGATCAGGGAGTACGTGCTCCCCAAGGAGGCGGTGGATCCCCACACGCCCGCATGGCGGGACGGGAAAGTCTGGTACACGGCGCAGGGGGCGAACCGGTACGGCTGGCTCGATCCGGAGGACGGGAGCGGCAAAACCTTCGCGGTGCCCACCCCCAACGCCCACCCCTACGGTCTCCAGAACACCGCGGACGCCATCTGGATGGCGGAGTTCGGCACGAACAAGATCGGGCGGATCAATCCCGTCGACGGCTCGCTGAAGGACTTCCCGCTTCCCAACAGCGGGGCCCGCCCCCGGCGCCTGGCGGTCGACGGCCACGGCATCGTCTGGTACACGGACTATGCCCGGGACCAGCTCGGCCGCCTCGATCCCGCGACCGGCGCGGTCCGGGAGTTCCCGTGTCCGGGCGGCGCCGGCAGCGCCCCCTACGGCATCGCGATCGCGCCCGACGGGAAGATCTGGTATGACGAATCCGGCAAGAACATGATGGTCGAGTTCGATCCCGCGACCGAAACCGCGTCCACGGTCCCGATCCCCACCGCCACCGCGACGGTCCGCAACATTTCGGTGGATTCCGCCCGCGCCCGGATCTGGCTGGCGCTGTCGGGGACCCAGCGTCTCGGCCGGATCGACCTGCGGTAGCTCCTGTTGACTTCCGACAGGAGGCAGGGCAGCTTCTGTAGGAACCCTACAAGAGATGCCGATGGCGGCTCCCCAGAACGACGTCCTGCGCGGCACCCTGGAGCTCCTCATCCTCAAGACCCTCGCGCTCGAGCCGATGCACGGCTGGGGCATCAGCCAGCGGATCCAGCAGTTCTCGTCCGGGGTGTTGGACGTGAACCAGGGCTCCCTGTACCCCGCCCTCCAGCGGCTGGAGGTGAAAGGCTGGATCGACAGTGAGTGGCGGACCACGGAGAACAACCGCCAGGCCAAGTATTACCGGTTGACCGCGTCGGGCCGGAAAGCGCTCGGCCAGGAGACCGCCAGCTGGCGTCGCTACGTGACCGCCGTCGAATCCATCCTGGAGACGGCCTGATGTCCTTGCTATCGGGGATCCGCGCGCGCCTGCGCGCCTTCGTCCACTCGTCGACCACCGAACGGGAGCTGGATTCCGAAATCCGCTTCCATCTCGAGCAAGAAACCGAACGGAACCTGCGGGCGGGGATGAGCCCGGAAGAGGCGCGTCGACGGGCGCGCATCGATTTCGGTGGCACCGAGTCGGTGCGGGAGGAGCATCGGGACGCCCGAGGGGTCCGGTGGCTCGAAGACGCGGTCGCGGACGCGAGGTTCGGGATTCGCTCCCTGCTCAGGAATCCGGTCCTCGCGGCCACGGCCATCGTCACGCTCGCCCTCGGGATCGGCGCGAACGCCGCGATCTTCTCGGTCGTGAACGCCGTCATCCTCCGCCCGCTGCCCTTCCCGGGATCTGACCGCCTCGTGAAGCTCTCCGAAGACAATCCGGAGAAACACTGGGTCCACGAAGCCGCGGCCCCCGCCAACTACGTCGACTGGTCGGAACGCGTGAAGGCGTTCGCGGGCGTGACGGCCTACACGCCCGGCGGACACACGACGATGTCGGGTGACGGCGAGGCGGCCATGCTCTACAACGCCAACGTCACCGGCAACTTCTTCTCCGTCCTCGGCATCGAGGCACTGGAGGGCCGGACCTTCACCGACGATGAAACCTGGGACACGGGAGCCCACGTCGCCGTCATCAGCGACCGCCTCTGGCGCACGCGATTCGGCGGCGACCCGAAAACAATCGGCCGGACCATCCGCTTCGATGAAGTGCCCACGGAGATCGTCGGGGTCGTCCCGGCCAGCTACGAGTTCCCGAATCCCAAGGTCGACGTGTGGATGCCGATGGAGTGGAAACCGACCGACCGCTCCAAGGACTGGTTCCGCCGGGCGCACTGGCTGGGAGTCGTGGCTCGCCTGAGCCCAGGCGCGACCCTCGCGGGCGCGGACGCCGAGTTCCAGGGAGTGGTTCGGCAGCTCCAGGTCGAGTTCCCGGCCACCAACCGGGTGATGGGCGCGGACCTGATGCCCCTGCAGGCGTTCCTGACTGCCGACGTCCGGACGCCGCTCTTGATTCTCCTCGCCGCCGTGGCCCTCCTGCTCCTCATCGCCTGCGCGAATGTCGGCAATCTCCTGCTGGTCCAGGCCCTGGGTCGCGAGCGCGAAAGCGCGCTCCGTCTCACCCTCGGCGCCGGGCGCGGACGGCTGGTGCGGCAGGCCCTGACCGAGAGCCTCCTGCTGTCGATCGTTGGCGGCCTCGCCGGATGCGTGCTGGGGTGGGCCGGCACACGGGGCCTCGCCGCGCTGCAACCCGCGGGGATGCTCCACGTGACGGGCGTGTCCGTGGATTGGCGCCTTCTTCTCTTCATCTTCGGCATCACCACCGCCTCGGGACTCCTATTCGGTCTGGCTCCCGCGATCTGGCGGGGACGGCAGCCGCCCGCCGACGTGCTGAAGGAAGGCGGGCGCGGCGGAAGCGAGGGAACGCGGATCAGGCGGTGGGGGAACGGTCTGGTCGTCGGAGAAGTGTCGCTCGCCCTGCTCCTCACCGTGGGCGCAGGCCTCCTGCTCAAGAGCTTCTTCAATCTCGGCCACGTGAACCCGGGGTTCGATCCTACCAACGTGCTGACGGTGGGCATCAGTCTGCCCCAGGCGCATTACGACTCCTCGGCGAAGCAGATCGCGTTTTACGATCAGCTGCAGGACCGGGTGCGCGCCCTCCCGGGGGTATCGGGTGGCGCGGCGGCTCTGATCCCGTCACTCGCGGGCGTCGCCTGGACCAGTGACTACCACATCGGTGGCCGCCCGGCGGACCAGTACGGGACGGAGATTGCCCATCAGATCATCTCTCCCGACTACTTCCGCGTCATGCGGGTCCCGGTGCTGGCCGGCCGTGCCTTCACGGACGCGGACCGCCAAGGCACGCCACTCGTCACGGTCATCAATGAGACGCTGGCCAAGCGGGAATTCGCCGGCCAAAACCCTTTGGGCCAACTGATAGCGGACGACAAGATTCCGGATTCGACCACGAAGTGGATGACCATCGTCGGTGTCGTGGGCGATGAGCATCAGACCAGCCTCTCGACGCCGCCGCAGATCGAGATGTACCAGCCCTTCGCCCAGAATCCCAACAGCTACATGACGCTGGTGACCCGCACCACGTCGGACCCCACCGATATGATTCCCGCCGTGCGGCGCGCCATCGCTGATCTGGACCCCAACGTGGCGATCGCCACCCTCAACACCATGGAGCAACTGCGGTCCTCCACGCTGGCACGACAGCGCTTCATCACCATCCTCCTGCTCACGTTTGCCGGGGCGGGACTCCTCCTCTCGACGGTGGGTGTGTACGGCGTGATCGCGCAAATGGCGCGGCGGCGGACGCGCGAAATGGGGATCCGGATCGCCTTGGGCGCGCCGGTGGGTCGGGTGCAGTGGCTGGTGGTAAATCAGGGACTGCGGCTGGTGGGCCTTGGCGTGCTGCTGGGCACGGTCGCGGGGCTGGGCGCCACGCGGGTGATGCGGTCACTGCTCTTCGGCGTGAGCCCGACCGATCCGCTTACGTTCGTGCTGGTGCCCGCGATTCTGGCGGCGGCGGCCCTGCTCGCCTCGTGGCTGCCGGCGGCCCGCGCAGCACGGACCGATCCGGCGAGTACGCTGCGGTTCGAATGAACGGGAAGAGGGAGGAGGGAAGTGGGAAGAGTGACGGAGCTTCTTCTCCCTTCCCGCTTCCCTCTTCCCGCTTCCCCTCTCCCGTCAGCTCTTTTTCGCCGGCTGCGCCGTCGGCGGCAGGAGCCCGTTGATGCGCAGGTAGTTCGACAGCTGGCTGTAGTGGTCGTCCCAGTCACCGACCGTGATCAGGATGACCGACGCGCGGGAGAACTGCCGCCCGAAGAGCGGGAGCTGTTCTCCGAGCTTCGCGTCATCCAGCTTGGCCAGGGTCGCGTTGCAGAAGTCGAAGGTCTCCTTCAGCCGCGCGAGCAGCTTCTCCTTCGAATCCGTGTCCGCCACCTTCTCACGCGTCGGAGCGGCCTGACCCGAAATCGTGCCGCACAGCTGATCGTTGCCTTCGGCGAGGTGCACCGCGATGGCGCCCACCGTCATCTGCTCCGCCGTCGGCTTGTAATTCCACTTCTCAGCCGGGAAGGTCTCGAGGGCCGCCGGGAGAATCCGCGCGAACCGGCCTTCCATCATCCGGAGCGCGTCCGCCACGGGCGCGCCCATCGCCATCCCTGCCATGTTGCCCTGCGCCGACCCGACACGCGCCAGGGCGGAGAGCGCCAGCGCGACGACCGCGATACGTGCCTTCATGACATCCGACTCCGGAAGAGGTAAGGGAAGGTCATTCTAACCCCGGAACCGGGGACGGGAAGGCCCCGTATAGCGGGCTATATTGTGGACCCTATGTCCGACATTCCCGCCGATCTCGCGGCCGCGCTGGGAGGCCGCTACGAGCTCCACCGGGTGCTGGGGCGTGGCGGGATGGCCACGGTATACCTGGCCACCGACGGGAAGCACGGGCGGGAGGTCGCGGTCAAGGTGCTGCTGCCGGGACTCGCCGCCTTCCTGGGCACCGAGCGCTTCCTCACCGAAATCCAGATCGCGGCACGGCTCAACCACCCGCACATCCTCTCCCTGCATGACTCGGGTGAAACGGGCGGCTTCCTCTATTACGTCATGCCGTACATCGACGGTGGCTCCCTGCGGCAGCGGATCACGCCGCACGCCCGCCCCGGCGTGCGGGACGCGCTGGAGATCCTCAATCCGGTGGCGGACGCGCTCTCCTACGCGCACCGGATGAGCGTACTCCACCGGGACATCAAACCCGAGAACATCCTGTTTTCCCAAGGTCACCCCATCGTCGCGGACTTCGGGATCGCGCGCGCCGTGACCACCGCGGGGGGACAGCACCTGACCCGCACCGGCTTCCCCATCGGCACGCCGGGCTACATGAGCCCCGAGCAGGCCGCGGGGCTCACCGACCTGGACGCGCGGGCCGATGTCTATTCGCTCGCGGTGGTCGCGTATGAGCTCCTGGTGGGCGAATTGCCTGGCCGCTGGCCGACCGAAGAGGCCGTGCGCGCCGGCCGCTTCGGCGACGCCCCGGCCCTGCACCGCTCCCGCCTCACCACGCTGGGCGCGCCCATCGAAGGCGCGCTCATCCGGGGTCTGTCGGTGCGGTCGGACCAGCGGACCCCGACGCCGTCGGCGCTCCTGGCGGAGCTGTCCGGAGAAGCCCCACGGCGGCGCTTCAGCGAAGGTGAAGTGCAGGAGATCGTCAAACGCGCCTCGGAGCTGGAAGCGCAACCCACACAGTCCGGCGCGATGACCATTGGAGGCGTCGAGTCGCTCGCCGCCGAGGTCGGCATTCAGCCCGAGCTGGTGCGGAAGGCCGCGGGGGCGCTCACGCCCAGCGGGCCGGCGACGACCCCTGCCGCGCTCGGGTTCTCCCCCCACAACCGGTGGATCGGCGGCCCCACGCGGATCTTCCTCGAGCGGGAAATCGACGGCGAGCTTCCGGACCTCGAATTCCCGACGCTCGTGGAGGAGATCAGGCGTCTCGTGGCCGACGTGGGACAGGTGAGCCAGCTGGGGCACACCTTCTCGTGGATTTCCACGCGCGGCGGCGGACGGACCCGGGACCTCGAAGTGTCCGTGTCGGTGCGTGCCGGAAAGACCCGGATCCGCGCGCGGGAGAACCTGAACGTCCTGATCGGCGGCATCTTCGGCGGCATCGGGGGGGGTGTGGGCGGAGGTCTTGCGGGACCCATCATGGGGACCATCTTCGGCGGCATGCACGTGTCCGCGGTCTTCGTGCCCTTCATCATCCCAGCCTGGCTGGGAGGCGTGTACCTGCTCGCGCGGAAGGTCTACCAGGGATCGGTGAGCAAGAAGAGCAAGGGGCTGGCCGAGCTCATCGACCGGCTCACCGAGCTGACCATCGAGCTGGTGCCGGCGCGTCCCCGGCTGAAGGCCTGACGCCCATGCCCACCCGGCTCGTCGATCTGAGTCACGTGGTCGAGCACGGCATGATCACCTACAAGGGTCTGCCGGCTCCGCTGATCTGCGACTATCTGAGCCGCGAGGCGTCCCGCCAGAAATACGCGCCGGGCACCGAGTTCAACATCGGCAAGATCGAGATGGTCGCGAACACGGGGACCTACCTCGACAGCCCCTTCCACCGGTACGAGCACGGCGCCGATCTCGCCGGATTGCCGCTCACGTCCCTGGCCGACCTCGATTGCATCGTCGCGCGGATCTCGCCGGAGAAGAAGTCGATCGACCGCCTGCCCTTCGACAAAGCGGACGTACGCGGGAAAGCGGTGCTGGTCAACACGGGATGGGACCGGTACTGGCGCACCGATGCGTATTTCGAGCACCACCCGTTCCTCACTGGACCGCTCGCGGAGTGGCTCGCGGATGCGGGCGCCACGCTGGTCGGCATCGATTCGCACAACATCGACTCGACCGACACCGGCGAGCGCCCGGTCCACACGACCCTGCTGGGGCGCGATATCCCCATCGTCGAACACATGACCGGGCTGTCCGCCATCCCGGACCGCGGGGTCCGGTTCTTCGCCGTCCCTGTCAAAGTGAAGGGATTCGGCACCTTCCCCGTCAGGGCGTTCGCGAAGTTCTAAGTCACCAGCTTTCCATCTTCACGTTCGCCAGCGTCGAGTGCAGGTCGTTGAACACGAGCTTCTTGGCTCCTGCGGGCAGGGCGGGACTCTGGTAGTCGGTCTTGCCCCCCCTCACCATGATGCGGAAGCGCGCGGTCCGGTTCTCGCCGAGGTCCGCGGTCACGAGCACCGGCATCTGGAAGTCCGGACCGACGTTGTCCTGGCTGATCCGGAACTTGATGACCGTCGTATTGTTGTCCCCCGCTTGATTGGTCCAGGCGACGTGGTACGTGGGAATCTTCGTCTCCTTCACCCACTCGTCGAAGAACCAATCCATCGGAAGGCCGGCGTGACGTTCGACCACGCTCTGGAAGTCCGCGGTGGACGCCGCCTTCCCCTGGAACGTCTGGTAGTAGTCCTTCATGGTCTGGGTGAACCGGTCTTCGTTCATAGTGCGGGTGTCAAGCATCATGATCCGCAGCATATGGAAGATCCACGCACCCTTTTCGTAGACCATCGTCTGGTAGCCCCAGGGCACCTTGAACGTGGACGAGCGATAGCCGACCCAGATCGGACCGACGTCGTCCTTCTCGCCCATGATGTCGTCCTTGTACTTGTCGAGGAAGTTGAAGTACTCGGACGTGCCCTTCCGCTCGGCCGCGAGGTACCAGAGCGCGGAGAATGAAGCGAGGCCCTCCGTCAGCCACTTGTCCCGGTACGACGCCTGGTTCACTCCGTTGCCCCACCACTGGTGGGCGACCTCATGCGCCCGGAACCATTCGTCGAACCCGTCCAGCTGGCTGAACTGGAACGTGGACATCGACAGGTCGATCAGGCCGGGGAACGAGACGCCTTCGCCGTACGGAATCTCCGTGATATAGAAGCGTGAGTAGGGGGGCGGCCCGAAGAGGTACGTGTAGAACTTCAGGCTGTTCCCCACATCCTGCGCGACGACTTCACGCATGTGACTCTGCCGCGGGAGGTAGTAGCCCGCGTCGCGGTACTTCTTCACCAGCTCGTCGTGCGCCGCGTCCGAAATCATGACGTCGAGCGCCGGCTCTCCCGGCTTCTGGACACGGCTGTCGTCGAAGTTGCCCAGGGTGAACGTGGCGAAGTCGGACGGGCGCCGGAGCACCCAGCGTGTGGTGACGATCTTGTCGGCGCGGGAGGAATCGGTCCGGTCTCCCACGCTCGCGAGTGGATATTGGAACGGATAGTGGAAGGTGACGTCGAAGGTCGCGAGCTGCCGGCCCTCCCCGTTGACCGGATACCAGTCGGCTCCGGGATCGAGGAAGAACCATTCGAGGTCGCGGTCGATCAGGTCCGGATGATCGGCGTGGTAATGGAGCGTCAGGGACACCGAGTCCCCGGGGTTCAGGCGGTGCGGCGCCCGGACCCACACGGCCTCGTCGTCCTTCGCCTTGAACGGCGTGGCATTACTCCCATCGGACCAGCGCGCCGAGTCCACCAGGATCTTCCAATGCAGTTGCAGGCGCACCCAGGGCCCGACGGGGGTGACCGCGTGGAGCGTAGTCGTCGCGTGGGCCGAGAAATCGAGGTCCGCGGTGAACGTCTGATGGAGCGTGACATCGATCGTGTACGCCGAGAGGTCCATCGCCTGGACGTAGTCCCAGGAACCGCTCGTGTCCGGGGATGCGGTGCGGAGCGGCCCCTGGGTCACGAGGTCCCAGTGCGCCCCGAATTCGGTTCGCTTGGCGGGCCGGTACAGCTGGGCGCCTTCGATCTCGGCAGGGTCCACTTCGTAGAGCCAGTCCCCCGTCCGGACCAGCTTGAGACGGGTGAGGAAGAGCCCGTTCTGCTCGCCGTTCAACACGGGTTCCATCACTCCCGGGTCGAGCGATCCTTCGTTCTTCCCTTCCAGACTCTTGCACAGGTTCCGGAAATCGTCGGCCACGCTCCCGGGCACCTGGCCCGCAGTCGTTCCGAAATGCAGGAGCTGATCGGTCGTACTGTCGGAGAAGATGAAAGCGGCGCTCGACACGCTGTCGTCCAGGGAGTCGGTCCCGGTGACCCGCGTCATCTCGGCGCGCTCGGTCGGGAGCCCGGGAACGAAGGTGAAGTGTCCGGTGCCCTGGTACACGGCACCGACGGTCCGGCCGCCGACGTTCGCCATCAGATACAGCGAGCCATCGCCGAGGATGAGCGTTCCGGCATCGCGGGCGAGAACCAACTTGTGGACCTTCATCACCTGGCCGGAGGGCGCGGCATCCACCAGCTCGTGATAGCGTGCGAGGTAGGCGGTGGCCGGCGATCCGGTCACCTGCTGACCGGAGAGCGCCGGAGCCAGCGCGAGGACCGCGAAGAGAGCGGAGTGCGGACGGTTCATGACGGCCTCGTGTGAGGACCGCCTAAACTGCCCAACCGAGCCGGGGAGCGCTACCCCTTGTTGGGGCGGGTGGTGGCCGCGGAAAGCAGCTCACCCTGCGAGCGGGCCCGCTTGAGCGCGGTGATGGCCCACTGCACTTCCGGGTCGCGGGCGACGGCGCGGCGGCCTGCCGCCGAGTCGCCGAAGATCTCCTGGGCGACGTTGCCTTCGATGACGCGATCCAGATAGGACGCCCCACCGGCCACGACTTCGGGGCTGAGCGTCACGCCGCGCGCCTTCAGGCGGGCCAGGATGGACTGCCGCCACGAGAGCGGTTCCCTGAAGTCGGACTTCACGACCGGACGGAGCGAATCCACGAGGTCGTGGATCGACGCGAAGAAGTCGCGGCTCCGCGGGGACAGGACTTTCACCAGCGCCTGCTCTCCCGAGGAGAGCGTGTCATCCGCGAGGGTGACGTCGGGTGTGATGGCCCCGCCGCCGAGCACCGTCCGGCCGGCATCCGAATGGAAGATGGGGCGCAGGGTGTCGCGCGTCGTGTCCTTGGCGAGGGAGTCGGCCGCGAGGGCCCGCCGCCCCACATCCCGTTCCGGCCGCTGAATGGACCGGCCCGAGGGCGTAATCCAGCGACCGGTGGTCATCACGACGATCCAGCCGTCGGGCAGCGTCCGCGCCGTCTGCACCAGTCCCTTGCCGAAGGAACGCTCTCCGGCCACCAGCGCGCGGTCGTGATCCTGGAGGGCACCGGCGACGATTTCGGACGCCGAGGCGGTGTAGCGGTCGACGAGGATGACGAGGGGCACGCCCGGCGCCAGGGGCGACGACGTCGCGTAGTAGCGCTCGGTCGAGTCGCGGGTCTGGACGCTGTAGATCTGCTGACCGCGCGAGAGGAAATAGTTCGCGATGGTCTGGGCCTGGTCGGTGAGCCCGCCCCCGTTGCCGCGCAGGTCCAGCACCACGCCGCGCACGTTCCGCTGGGAGAAGTCGAGGAGTGCGGCACCGACTTCCCGCGCGGACGATTCACTGAAGCGCTGCAGCGGGAGGTACCCGATCGAATCGGACACGATGAGCGAATACGGGACGGCCGGGATGTGTACCAGGGCCCGGACCATCCTGAAGTCGAGCGGTTCTTTCACGCCCGGGCGGGCGAAGCGGACCATGACCGGGGTACCCGCGACCCCCCGGGTCGCGGTCGAGACATCCCCGATCTTGGCGTGCCGCATGTCCTTGCCGTCGACGGACACCACGTGGTCGCCGGCCATGACGCCGGCGCGCTCGGCAGGCGTATGGGGATAGACCTTGCTCACCTGCACGCCGGTATCCGCGTCTTCCAGCAGGAGCCCGATGCCGGCGTACTTGCCTTCGTAGGTGACGTCGAAGTCTTCGGACTTCTGGGGCGGGAAGATGTTGGCGTAGGGGTCGTGGAGCTGGGTGATCAGCCCGCGGGCCGCTTTTTCGTAGATGTCGGACTGGTCGAGGGAGTCGACGAAGTGGGTGGCGACGAGCTCGGACACCCAGCTGAAGAGGCGTTCGCCATCGCGGTCGACGGCTTGGTGCCGCGGCATCGCCCAGCCCAGGAGGGCGCCGGAAGCGAGGAGGAGGGCGGCGGCGGCGACGGTGGTGCGGCGCATAGGACTCCCAGGGCCCGGAAAAAGGGGTGACAGGCGACGGCGCCAGCGTTCACTCTACCCCGAATGCGGGGGGGATGCCAGTCAGGGCGTTGAAAAGCGCCGGAAGGCGTTGTTTTGCCTATTCGGGGCGCCGAGCTTACCCTTAGTGTGGGCGGTCCATTTTTGTGGAGTTTCGATGCCGGTGACCGCCAAGTTGTCCCAGGAATTCTACGACCGGTTCGGGAACGCGGTGGCGAACGAGCTGGTGGAGTGGTTCAACCAGGTGGATGCGACATACCGGGGAGATCTCCGGGAGTTGAACGAGCTCAATTTTGCGCGGTTCGACGCCGTGCAAGCTCGGCGTTTTGCGGAGCAGGACGCGAAATGGGAGCAACGGTTTGCGGCGCTCGAAACCCGGATGATCCGATGGATGTTCGTGTTCTGGGTGACGGGCTTGGGCACGCTGGTGGGGTTGGCGCGGCTGAAGCCGTAGTACCGATTCCGGGGGTGGGCGGGTACATTTCGGGCCCTCTACCGCGCCAGTAGCTCAGCTGGATAGAGCGTCGGCCTCCGGAGCCGAAGGTCGTGGGTTCGAATCCCGCCTGGCGCATTCAGTTACAACGTCAATTAGTCCGTGGTCACAAAAGTGGTAACAAATGACGGGGCCGGACGGAGCTGGCTAAGGCGCTCGCCCAGCGCATTGACGTGCTGTTCCACGCGGTACTCCACAACTTCGGCGCGGTGGCGTACAGTGCCGAGGTGGCCGTAGACCCGCTTCACCATCGAATCACCGCCGTGCCCTAGTTCCCTCGCCACCGTGTAGATGCTCACCGGCGCGCCCTGATCAAGCGTTTGCAGGCGCGCGGCGCAGTACGTGTGCCGGAACATCTTCGACCGAATCTCGCCTGCCCTCCACCCTGCCCGTGCCGCAATGGCGTCCAGCAGTTTCCGGAAATCAGTCACCATTGCTTCCTGGCCGGTGCGGAAAGACGGGAACAGCAGCTTTCCCGGTGGGCGCCCTGCCCCAAAGACCCACTGTTGCAGGGCCTTCTCAACCTGGGGCCACATCGGGACGGTGCGGAATGACGTGGCGGTTTTCAGGCGGCGCCAGTTATTCGGCCGGACCGTGATGGTCTTCCGGTCGAAGCTGATGTCGTCCACCTCGAGCCCCAGCACCTCTTTTTCACGCCCCCCAGTAAGCAGGAAGGTCGCGACGAGTGCGTGGGCGCGGCCGGTGGCGTCGTGGGTGCGGGCGGCCTCCAACAGCAAGGACGCGTCCGGAATCTCCAGCCACTTCGCTTCCCCGCGCCGAGCCACCGGCTTGTCCATCATCGCGGCGACGGGGTTGTAGCCCGGGGGCACGCAGCCCTCGGCTTGTGCCCTGCGGTAAAGGTTCGACAGACCGTTCAGGTGATGACGAACGGTGCCTGGGGACATCGCCTTCGCCCGGCGGCCGCTCGGCCTGCCCTGCAGCAGCGTGTTCGCCCAGCGGGTCACGTCGTCCACCGTGATGCTGGACAGATCCCGACGCGCCCCGAAGAACGCCACCGCGCGCTCGAGAAAGTGCTCATTCTCGGCCAGCCAACGCGGCGTGACCCTCCCTGCCCCCGCCTTCTTGATCAGGTGCTCCCGGGCGAAGGCCTGAAGGGTGGCTTCTTTCGGCAGCTGATGCAGCGCGCCCGCCTGTTTCTTGGCGCGAAGCAGGTCCAACTGCTCTAGGCGCCGCGCGGCCAGGACTTCAGCTGCGCGGGCGTCGGTGGTGGCCATCGACTCGCCGGGGACGGTCAGGGCCTCCTGACTGCCACCCAGCTCGGCGTAGTCCCGGAAGTCGGCGTATGCCCTCCGGGTCCCGCCCCGTTCACGCCAATAAACGCGTGATCCTGCCCTTCGCGTTTTCATCAGGCTCCTTTCGGTGAAACGATGATGAAGGGATTGGTGTCAGACCGGCGTTCGCCGGCCGGCACCGGGAATCCGGCGCGCTCGCTGAGGCGCCGGTAATTCATCTTCAACTTGCCGGAGAACCAGGGCCCCAGCATCTGCTCCCAAGCAGACATCAGATCGGCCCCCGCGTCGGCCTCGTCTGGATTGAGGGGATGGTGCGGACTTGTGGTAAGCATTCCGCCCGAGACGGGGATCATCATGAACTGCTCCATCGCGCCGACCAGGACATCGCGCCGCTGCGCGTCAAGGTCGGTTAGCTGGCGAATGCACGCGGCCACGTTTTCTCTGACGGCCTCGGGCACAGCGTTCTCCTTAATTCCTGCGTCCCGAAGTGTCTTGTCGCGCACATCTCGGTCCGTGGCTGCCATGCTCTTTCCAAGCAGTCGACTGAATGCCAGTTGAGTCCGCGGAGAGGTGAACAGGCCGGCTCCGACCGTCACGTTGATCCCTGCGAGCCAGAGCGGCGTCAGCGTCGCGGTGGGCTCGCCGAGCCACGGGTCACTCACCTTCAGGATCTTGGCGATTGCGGAGCGACGGCTCGCCCGGCAGCGCCTGGTTCCTTCACCCTCGGCGAGGTACGCAACGGCCTGCGGGCTCGTCTTGAGCTTGCGGGCCAAGTCGGTGAGCCGGATGCCCGAATCTTCCATCGCGGCTCGCACTTTGGGGCTGTAGACCGGCACCAGCGGATCCGCGGTCCCCTTCCGGGTGCGCTTCTTGGCCATGATCCCGACCCCGTCCGCAGTGGTTGTGATGTTTGACATTTCAAATAATCGATTGTTACGTTCTAACCTATATGACGGCCCAACCAGGTGCAAGGCCGACGGTCCCAGGGCTGCGGGAGCGCCTCCAGGCGCTTCCGCCGGGGAGTCTCGTGCCGGCGGCCTGGGTCCTCGAGCTCCTGGGCGACGGTCAGGACACCCCGGCACGGCCTGGGACCCCCGTCGTCGACCTGAACGTGGCCGACCTCGCCCTCCTCTTCAAGAAGAAGCCATCCACCGTCCGCGCCTGGATCGAGCGCGGGGACTTCCCGGGTGCCTACAAGCTCAACGGCAAGGAGTGGCGAGTGCCCCCCGCGGCCGTTGAAGCCTTTCAGAAAGCCCAACGGACCCTCTCGGACGCCGGCGACACGTTGTCCGCGTGGCGTGACATCCGGAGGCCAACAAACGGTCCCAAGGCGGACAAGGAGCGGTAATGCCGCGGAACGAGGTTGTGCGGGTAGGTGCTGCGGAGGTCCTGGAACGTGCGGGGAATCGCGTAAATCAACCCATTTTGGACCGGATGGTGGAGCTGCGACAGCAGGGATTCTCCATGAATGAGATCGCCGCGGACGTAGGGCGGTCAGAGCGGACGGTTCGGAGATATGTCCGGGGCGTTACGCCGGAACTCCGCGTCGACGATCAGACGGGGACCGGGGTTGATGTGTTTGAGTGGTGTGCCAATGAACTGCTGAAGAACAAAGAGCGGCTGGGGCTTTCCTTGCGCACCATCGACCTGCTGGTCAAACGCTTGCGCCCCGTCCTCGGCGCGAAAGATGAGTGGACGCTGTCACGGATGGCCGAAAGCGAGGCCCTCCGTCGGGAGTTCCTGTGGAAAGAGTTCTGGCGCTCCGTCGTGCCCGAGATCCGCAACGCTCGGGCTATTAGGGACATCTTCGCCGAGCTGGGGGTCGACGACACCGACCTCCTCGTCTAGCCGATGCCGGGTTTGTGCGGTGAAACCCCATCTCATGACGACCTGCCACCCTAGTAACCCTGCATCAATGCGAGTCAGTCGCTGCAGAAGTTCTGCAGTTCACTAACGAAAGCTTGTCGACGGCTCACTACTCGACCAGTCAAAGAAATCGGGATTCTGGATCATCTCGCAGATGCCATTGCCCATCGCGAACGCCGGCAAACCTCTATCTCGCACAACGTAGTGGTGGAGACGCCGCCACTTTGCACAAACGAAATCACCAACCGGAGGGTCTCGGGTGACGTCCTCAAAGAGCGAAACGTGGTTCATTGTTAAGATGCGTCGGCATTCTGAGTTATGCCCCCAACCCGATATGGCCAGCGTTGCGCTCGTGTTATGGACACCAAGAGTGCAGGAGCCCATCGTCTGCTGCCCGGCGTAAGCGATAGCTAGCAGGCCTAAGAGCCCGATCACGAGCGCTCGAACCTTCTTTCCAGCCGCATTTAGCATCGCTGGCTCGGGCGGAGTCGTTGAAGTTCGAAGCACGCTTCCTGGTAGCCAGAGTCGAGCGCGAGTGAGCTATCAAACATGATCGCGGCCTTGTCCCATTCGCCTCGATCTTTGAACATCTCGCCACGCGCGTATGCCGTGAGGGCAGCGCTTGTTGGTTGGTGAGGCTGGAGGCGTTTGGGCGGTGCGACAGATTGCTGGTGAGGAGGACGCACTCTCAGACTGGCGCTTCGCATCGCTCCTGGAAAGCTGTGAAGTAGCGACCCACAGGTAAGGTCACCGGGACCAAGACCCGGCAAGTGCACGCCAACCCTCTCACTGTCCGCTCGCGTGTGCGCGATTGAGTATTTCACCGCGCAGTCCCAAAACGCCTGCCCCTGTCGCTCCTCGTCCGAGGGCGTAGTGAGTTCTCGAATGGCGAAAACCAGGCAGAAGATCGCGACTGTTGCAAGCGCAGTGCGGAGAAGGTTCACGGCTCTATGGACGCCCTTGAAAGGAACGGTGACGAACGAGGAAGCGCTTGCTCGCCTTCACTCGGTACCGAGCCCCTCACTCTGTTGGTATCCTACGCTCCCTAGACCGCAGTCGCACTACTCCAAAGTCGATCGAATACCGCGAGGATTTCCCCTCGAATGTCAGCACCCAAGTCGACCATGAAACTTCGCTTCTTGCCAAGTCCGTTAATGCTCGTCCCCGACAGCACCATTCTCGTATCGTCAATGAGATAACGGTCGTGCAGTTTGCCGTTGGCCGCTACCCTGACCTCTATGCTACGTCCCTCCGTCCGTGCTGCGGATAATAGACGCTTAAACCGAGCTGCATCGTTGACCGTTACCGTCAAAAGTTTTATCGGGACTGCTTTGTCGATCGCTGTAACGTGCTCGATGGTCGTTGGGTCGACGTAGGGGTCGCAGATTCTGATGGCGCCCTTGAGGCCGGATAGAATCGCGTGTACCGACTGAACGCCCTCGACTGCTCGCTCCGGATCTAGGACGATCACTTGGTCCCGCCCAGCTCGCACCCTGCTCTCGCCGGCAGCGAGGATCTTGTATTCCCACTTCTGCCCTCGTTTCCGCCGCGTTACAAGCGTCAAGTTGGCACCAAAGAGAGCGTCGATCGTCCTCCAGTGGACGCTCAGACCGTGAACGTCTCGAAGGTCACGCGACAGGTCGCCGCTACTCAGCCAGTCCCCGGGAGGAGGCAGCGTGAGACGCTTGAGTACCGCTAAGCTCTGGTCGAGTGGATCGTCGAACCCCGCAGGGTCCGGCAGCGTCCCGGTCGTCACCTACTTCTTGGAGGTTGGCGCTTTTCGCCGCTTGCGTCCGCTACCCTTTGGACCTTTGAATCCATTGCTGACCACGGTGACACCCGTGGTGGTCACGTAGAATCGCCCCTTCTGATTTGGTGCTTCCGCAATCCAGCCCTTCGAGACCGCACTCCTCAGATCTCGCGAGAGGTTCTTCGGGACCCCTTCACCCGCTTGAGAGAACATGGCCTCGAGCTGAGCACTGTCGAAGTCCTTGCCTCCCGTTTTCTTGTGGTACGCTGCCAGAGCCGCAATCTGCTTGATGCCCGTATTCGCCTGAGCGTTGGTGAGAAACTCAGCAGGAGCGTCTCCAGTGGGCAGACTCGCAAGCGTGGCGCCTCCTCCATTACCTCCCGGTCCCGTCGACGCATTACCACCGAGCAACCCACGAAGGACCGCGTCTGCTTGGGCTCGGTCTACCTCTCGCTCGAACGTCAGGCCTGGACCGCTAATTGAGACTTTGAACTTGTCGTCGGACATGCCCTGCCACCCTCCCCTCAGCCTGTTGTGCCAAATGAACACCCACCTGAGGGAAATTTACCGCTCATAGTGCGCGGTTGGTAGCAAGCCTAGGCAAGGCCGTCGGCGCTGGGTTTCCGCATCCTGCATCTTCGTGTGCCCGGTGTGCGCGTCGCCCGGGTCGGCACCAAGCGGTCTCGCACCTACTTCAGGACGTACTGCAATACGCGCCTCAGATGTTTGACACGGGTGCGTTTGTAACATAGGCTGTCTATGCCATGGCCGCCCGCGATGAGATCCCCCCCGGCACTCTCGACATGCTCATCCTCAAGACGCTCGCGGCCGCGGACGAGCTGCACGGCTTCGAAATCGCGGAAACCATACGCCGTACCACCACTGACGTCCTGCAAGTCGAAGAGGGTTCCCTCTACCCCGCCCTCCAGCGCATGCTGATCAAGGGTTGGATCGTGGGCGAGTGGGGCAAGACCAAGGAGAACCGCCGCGCGCGTTACTACCGGGTCACGGCCAGCGGCCGAAAGCAGCTCGAGCGTGAAGTCGCGAGCTACCAGCGAGTCGCCCGCGCGATCGGCATGGTCCTTCGGACAGCCCAATGACCCTCGGTGAGATGTGGCGGCGCCTCCAGTTCCTGCTTCATCGCGAGCGATTCAGAGAAGAGCTCGAAGAGGAAATGCGGCTGCATCGCGACCTGCGCGGGAGCAATAGAGCCTTCGGGAACCCCGGCCTGATCGAGGAGCAGGCCCGCGACGCATGGGGCGCCCGCTGGGTGGACAGCCTTTCGCAAGATCTCCGGTACGGCGTCCGCGCACTCGCCAAGGCTCCCGGGTTCACGATCGCCGCTGTCCTCACACTGACGTTGGCGATCGGCGCCAACACTGCAGTCTTCAGCGTGGTCAACGGCGTACTGCTGCACCCTCTGCCCTTCGCGAATGCCAACCGCCTGGTGATGCTCGCTGAGCAAAACCAGTCGGGCGCGATTCGCCCCCCGTCTTATCCGACCTTCCTCGACTGGCAGGGCCAAGCCTCCGCCTTCACGAGGATGGCCTTCGTGAGGGGCACCGGTTGGCGACTCAGCACCCCCGACGGGGTTCAGAACCTCGTCGTGTCCGCCGTGACGCCAGGGTTCTTTGACATCCTGAAAGAGCAACCGTTGCTGGGGCGCCTCTTCACTCCCGACGAGGAGCGGACTGGGGCGCATGTCGTCGTTCTCTCGTATGCACTCTGGACGAATAGATTCGGCGGCGACTCCGCAATCCTCGGGAAGAGCATCAGTGTCTCTCCTGGAGTCTTCACCATTGTCGGCGTTCTCCCCCACGATCTGTCGTATCCACCGTGGAGCGGTGACCTCCAACTCCAGCTCTACACTCCCTTGGCCGCGGTGCAGACCGGATTTCGGGTGTTGACCGAACGAGGATTCCACGCCGACAGCCGGGTGATCGCCAGGGTCAAGCCCGACGTAGGACTGCGGCAGGCCAACAGCGAGCTTGATGGCGTAGCCCGTCGCGAAGCCGCCGAGTACCCCGCGTTCAATGCTGACTGGACGTCGACACGGTTCATCCCGCTCCGTGATGAGCTGCTCAGTGGTGCCGCCCCGCAGCTGGCCGTTCTGCTTGGAGCTGTCGGCCTCGTGCTGCTGATTGCTTGCGCCAACGTCGCTAACCTGACCCTGGCTCGTTCCGGTGCCCGCGGGCGCGAGATCGCCATTCGTACCGCTCTGGGGGCTGGGCGCGGCCGTGTCGTTCGCCAGTTACTCACCGAGTCGCTCATCCTGGCAGCAGTTGGGGCGAGCCTGGGCATCCTCATGGCCATCTGGGCGATTGGTCTCCTGAAGCGCTCCGCGCCGACCATTCTCCCGCGCCTCGAGGGCGTCCACGTCAACGGAGCGGTGCTGGCCTTTACTACCGGACTGACTGTCGTGGTCACAGTCCTAGTGGGGCTCGGTCCCGCACTTCGAGCGACATCACTTGACCTCACCAGCGATCTGAAGGATGGGGCCGGCAGCGGCATTCATCGGGCGCGCCAGCGACTGCGCAATTTTCTGGTCACCGGTGAGGTCGCGCTCGCGATGATATTGGTCGTCGGGGCCGGGCTCCTGGTGCGATCGCTCTGGGCGCTCCGCAAAGTGGATCCTGGGTTTGATACCAGCCACCTGATCGTCTTCCAGGTGGCTCCGCCACCGAACATCAGCGGAGACTTGGCGAAGACGGCGGCGTTCTACGAGCAGGTTGAAGACGTCGCCCGAGCGCTCCCCGGCGCCGGAAGCATTGCGCTCGCCAACTTCGCTCCGTTGGACGCTGGGGGCCTTTCGTCACCAGTGGAGGTCCCCGGCCGCACCCCCGACCCGAAGCACGATCCCGAGGTGCTCTTCCAGACCGTGTCGCCCGGCTACTTCGCGACGATGGGCATACCAATTCGTGAGGGCCGCGAGTTCGCGACGACGGATCTTACTGGAAGCAACGCGGTGGTGGTCAATCAGGCCTTCGTCGAGGCCTACCTCCCCGTTGGTAATCCCATCGGCAGAGGGCTCCTGCTTCACAAAGCCGCGCAGGGACGGCCAGACTTTGGCGACCCAATTAACGGCATCGTCGTTGGCGTCGCGGGCAACGTTCACCATTTCGGGCTCGACACGCCGCCCGAACCACAGGTCTATGTCCCCTTCACGACAAATGTTTGGGGGCACATGGCGTTGCTTGTACGGACCCGCGTCGCGCCGGAGACCCTCCTGCCGACTTTGCGCCAGGCCGTACACGCGTTCGATCCCGATCTCATTCTGTCGACTGCCAATGGGGAGCCGGTGGCGGACGTCATGGACGCCACCGCGGGACTCGCGCCGAGGCGGTTCGATACCGCGTTGTTGGGGTCGTTCGCAGGGTCGGCTTTGGTACTCGCTGTGGTCGGGATCTATGGCCTGCTGGCGTATTCCGTGAGCCGACGGCGCCGGGAGATCGGCATTCGGATCGCCCTGGGAGCGAGCCGCGCTGGTGTGATCCGAGTCGTGGTGAGCGAGGGGATGCGCCTGGTTGGAATCGGGCTGCTGTTGGGTGCGGTGGGAGCGCTGCTGCTCACGCAGTTGCTCGCGGCTCTTCTCTATGGAGTCCAGCCAACTGACCCGATCACCTTTGTCACCGTGGCCGGTGGACTTGCCTTCGCCGCGCTGGCGGCCTCCGCGATTCCGGCTCGGCGCGCCGCCACAGTAGACCCTACGCTTAGCCTACGGGTTGACTGAACACCTTGCTTGAAGCGCCCCTCGCGGTCTATTCGTGACGAAGAGCATCGGTCGGATCGAGGCGAGCCGCCCGCATCGCCGGAAAAAGAGCGGCCCCCACTCCAACGCACAACAGGACGATCGCTGCAAGGGCCAGCGCGGTCGCGTCGATGCGTCCAACACCGTAGAGGGCTGAGCTAATCACATGGTTCAGCAGTAGAGTCGCAAGCGCTCCAATAATCATGCCTAGCGCGACCAAACGAACGGCTGTTGCGACCACCATCCCCACGACACCAGCGTTCGTTGCGCCCAGGGCCATGCGGAGTCCCACCTCTCCGGTGCGCCTGGACACGTCGTACGACATCGTCCCATACAGCCCCATCATGGCAAGCAGCAACCCGATGGCGCCGAAAATGAAGGACACCGCAGCCAGAAGTCGTGAGCGCGCTAATGTACCCGCCACCTGTTCCGACAGGGATCGCACGTCAAACGTAACGTTCGGGTTGCTCGAGCCCAGAAGAGAAGAGACGTTTCGCACCACTGGAGCGAGTGGTTGCGACGTCAAGAGTTCCAGGTTGCTAAAGGGAATTGCTGGGGCACCAACTCCAATGGGTAGGTACGCAACGGCAACGGGCGCCTCGTCCACACTCCGGTATTTTGTGTCACCGACGACGCCTACTACCTCGATGTCGGGACCTGCCCGTGTTCCACTGCCCATTTTGAAAGTCTTGCCGAGGGGCGCTGAGGTTCCGAACATGCGGTTCGCCATCGACTCGTTGATCACCGCGACATTCTTGCCTTCACTGATGTCCAATGAGCTGATGTCCCGACCAGCCCGGATCGGCGTCCCAAGTGTCGCGAAAAAACCATCGCTAACCTGGTTGAAGTAGGCGAGCGAGTCCTGCATCCGGTGGGGAGAATATCCCGGGACGCTCACAGGGCTGTTCCACGCAATGCCACTCAGTGGCGTGATCACAGACAAGCTGGCCCCCTCCACGCCCGGTAGAGTTCTGACCTGCGACAACAAGTTTGTCTCACTGGTCACCAGGGCAGTGCCGCTGCCGAGCTGTGCTCGTCGGAAGTCGACGTTCATCAACAGGACACCGCGGGGACGAAATCCCAGATCGGTGGTCACAAGTCGATAGAACGAAGCAACGAGCAGTCCTGCGGTAGTCACAATGATCATCGACAGGGCAACCTGACCAACTACCAATGCCTTACCGAATCGACGACCCATCCGGCTGCGTACTACTGCCTGGCTGGTCGACCGCATTGCTGATTGCGGGTCGGTTCGAGCCGCCAAGTACGCGGGAAGTAGACCAAAGAGCACGCCCGTGCACCCGGCCAATGCAACGGTGAACCACATCACGTGCTGGTCAAGGGGGACGCTTAGGGAGACGCGTCCTCCGGTTGAAGGAAGAAGCGCGATCAGCAGTCGGCTGGCCCAAAGAGCAAACAGGATGCCAACCGCCGCGCCGGATGCCCCGAGGAGGACGCTTTCCGTCAGGAGCTGCTGGATAAGTCGTCCACGTCCGGCACCCATGGCCAGACGGATCGCCATCTCGCGCTGCCGATTAGAAGCGCGTGCCACCAGGAGGTTGGCGACGTTGGCGCAGGCGATCGCTAGGACGATGACAACAAGGATCATCAAGACAGTAAGCGCGCGACTATACGTGTCCCTGAGTCCAGACAGACCAGCCGCGGCGGGTCGAGAGTCGAGAGTATTCTTCAGATACCAGCATTGCGGGTTGTCGCCACAACTCTGTGGCACGGTCGCGGCGAAGATCGTCGGAGCGGCTTTCGCTAGATCAAGGGTAAACTGTGTGACGGAAGCACCGGCCCTTGGACGCGCAATCACGTTGAGATACCACCGCTCCCTCAGGTCAAGAATCCCTGCATTCCCACTCGTGATGGTCTGACCGCAAATGGGAGCGTAAACGTCCGTTGGATGGCCCACATCCATGCCAATGAATGAGGGATCAAGCACCCCCACTATCTCAAATAGGTGCGCGTTGAGAGAAAGCGTTTTTTCCACGGCCTTCTCCGCAGTGCCGAACTGACGCTGTGCGAATCCACTGCTGACGACAGCAACAAGTGGGCACCCACGGAAGTCGTCGCGAGCGTCCAGAACCCTGCCCCATTTTGGCGTCACACCCAAGGAAATGAAGAATCCACCGTTCACCCAACTCCCTGAGGCATGTTGGACCAACCCGCTGGTGGCAAGATTGAAGTCCGTCGAAGCGTACGCGACGCTGCTGGAGAACAAGTCCGTGCGGTCACGGAGCTGTTCCCAAAGGGGCGTCGTGAACTCGTCCCCAACGGCAGGAATGGTCAAGGCTCTTAGTTGCTCAGGGTGATTCACAGGCAGAGGGCGTAACAACAACGCGTTAACAAGGGTGAACACGGCCGTAGTGGCGCCGATGCTCAAGCCCAGGGAAAGGACAATAAAAGCTGTAACGCCTCGACTTCCCCACAGTGCACGGATGCCGAAGCGGACGTCACCTAGCAGAGAGCTAATCACAGTACTCACCTTGAAGTGGCTGACTGCAGTTGAGTCTCCGACACGCTGGGACAAGCCGCACCTCCATCTCTTGTCGAGTCCGGCTACCTGGGGTCACGGAGAACGCGCCACAATGCATGCCCCAGGAAGGCTTCTTCGATTCTTGATAGGCCCAGCCGATTGTTAGTCATGTGCATGTAACTTGGGAGTAGCATTCGCAATGTAGTCTGCAGATCGCCCACGGGCGCTCCACCGACGTATAGAATCTTGTTTCCGGCAGCCAGGGCCTCAAGCTCACCTCGCGCTTCCTCAACTGCTCTGGAATACCTGCCAAGCGGACCGTCTAATGCACCCTCAGTGGCGGCAGTCCACCAACGAATTATCGTCTCGGTCAACACTTCACTTTGGCGATCGAATGCGAGCTCGAACGATTTGTCGAAGCGGGCGACTCCATCTTGGGTGCCATCGGAGTGGATTACCTGGTGATAACGAGCGATGCCCGCGGATTCCGACTGATCGCGAGTCATGACCTGCAGCATCGCGATCATCACGCCCAGAGCTATTCCGTTTCTGTCCAGCGTTCCCCCAACTATTCCCTCCAGTACCTCAAGGGACAGTTCTGCAGACCTCCAGAACAGCTTTTCAGCAACTTGGACACCGCAGAGCCCACCGTAGCGTTCCGTCTCGGGGATGTATGGAATCCATACCAGGGAGTCCTGGGGCGACCCTTGGGACCCCGGAGGCAGTGTACCCATTGGGCGTCCACGAAGCTCTACTCCAAGCCCAGCTTCGACACATTCCGGCAAGAGCGCCATGAGCGCTTCAGTCGAACCAGGGCGGACCAATGCTCTGATCCTGACGTGAGGCCCAAGCTCCCAATAGCGAATAAAGAAGAACGAGTCGATTAGACCGCGGGCGTTGGCTTTTTGCACAAATGGCTTTACGACATCCAAGATCACGCGATCGCACACCGAAAGGGCGTTCGCCTCATAGAACAGATGTCCGCTGGTCCATGTCGACGGCGTTGGCAAGGTACTCATTCGCGATGGGCGACGGGTGGTTCGCCCGCCGGGCGTTTCTTGAGCTCTAGTTGAATGATGGTCTCGACCGCCCGCCGTTCCTCGCCGACGACCGGGAGCATCTCTCGCGTTGGATAGCGCTCCTCAAGAATGAGTGCGCCTCCTGAGAGGTGCGACAACATCGCCGCATATATGTTCCCCATCAACGGGTTATTGAAATCGAAGAACTGGGGTTTGCGGTCGTTCAGCGTCGTTCTGATGTCCGGATCTCGCGAGGCAGCGTCATCTGGCTCGTCCAGTCCCTCTCCCCCCCGTTCCTTACCCGACCCGTCTTCCTGGATATCCAGACGGGCGAACGCCTGCTCCGGAAGGTCGCAATCCGCCCTCCAATTGCTCAGGCGGGCATGGAAGGCGAAGTCTGACTCTCCATGTTCGCGAATCGGAAGACGCGACTTGGGAATGATCCATTGACGCCTGCTGGCTACCAACCTGCCGATGACCACTCTCGGCCTATGAATGATCGGCTCGTCAGGGACCTCCACGCCGGGACCGTTCGTCACAGGTCCGCCTCCGTTGGCATGAACTGGAGCTTCTTCCTCACTGCCAACCTGATCGACCTTTACGCGGGTCGGGTCCGTGAGGTTCTGAGGCAGCATTAGTTGGAACTGCGAGGGGGGAGCGAACTCCGAGAGGAGGCGATAAAGCGGGGGGCGAAGGTCAATAGCGACAAATCCAAGATCAATCGGGACGACCCTCTCCCCACTGGCTTGATCAATCAAGCGGAGAGCATGGGGATCCTCAGGATCGGGACTTACCAACAAGTCAGTCGGATCGATGGAGCGCTCGGAGAGCTCGGATTCTGCGTTTGGGTAAGTGATCTCCCATGGGAGAAGGCGGGGATGAAGGTTGGCGTTGTGATAGTTATCCCCACATATCTCCGCGTAACGGATCCCCCCACCTGACCTTGACGAGGCTGCGAGCGTCTCTTTTAGCAACTCAGGCAGTGCGTGAAGCCACCTGGAGAAGAAATGCCCGTGGCCCATCGTGAAGGGAAGATTCTTTGTGACGAAGCGCAGCCCGTCGTTCGGGGATGCAGCAAAGTTGCCGAACAGAGCGATCGAACCAGCCGGGAATGAGGGCTGTCTAATGTCCTTTGTGATGTTCGCGATCTCGTCAAGCGTGACATGAACCTCTTCAGAGTCCGGTGCCTGACGCCAGCGTTCCTGTACCAACCGCCCAATACTTGAGTACGCAGCGACGATCTCATCAATGAAACTGAGCTTGAATGGGTTCCCAAGAGCACTGTCGCTTAGTGCCGCCGGCCCTCTCTTCGCGGCTTCACGCAGCTTCCTAAGGTGTTCTCTAAAATGTTGCCGGTAGTAGTCCTCGTAGAACGTGAGTACCGACACACTCTCTTTCCCGCGCGGGTAGTACGTGTCGAAGAAGTGACGCATGGATGCTTGGGAGACTCTTGGCGCAGCAAGAACGATGGTCGACTCAACGTATTTGCAGAGATCTGCCGTCACTCGCTGAAACTCTGGTTCGCTGGAAATTTCTGCGTAGCCTTGGCCGATGCCATCTGTCCGGATTGGAGGAAGGTCTCGGTCTTGCTTCTGTCCAATTGCGGTCAAGGTGGTGGCACAGGCAGATGTAGCTTCACGAATCAGGGCGGGCCATTGAGCAGCGCTCGCATCGTCAATGCGAGCGAGTATGTCTCCAAGCTGTCGAACCAGTGCAGCCGCACTTAGCGCATACTCGTCGGTGCACCCGGCGAGCGCGGCGCAAAAGGGAGGGCCCCAATCAGCCTCCTGCTCATTGATTCCGTATCGAGCCGAGATGACGCCCGCTGCGAGCAGCTTCCCAACAAAGGCGTCCGCCTCCTCTATTGAGCACTCGATGGCCGGGTGTTGCGCAATGAGCTTTGCAAGTCCCTCGTAAGTGGTGTTTGGTGCTTCCTTGATGACTTCGAGAATGAGATCCACGAGGGGCGTGCGACCGACCTTTTGGAACGCCTCGAACCTCCAGGAGCCGGTTAGAAATACGTGATGACTGGCATCCGCGGTGATTGTGGGGTTGAGCGAAATGCGCAGGTGCTTTCTTACGTCGGCTCTTGTGCCAAGAGCCCCGACCAAGACGGCCAAGACCGACTTGTTGAGGCGCGAGACCGTCCTGATCGACTCCACACGTCCAGTGAAACGGACACCCCTGCCATGATCGCCGTCACTATCCGACACTCTACCCGCGCAGACGACGCAAAGCGTTGCGAATGGCGTTGCCTTTACAGCGGTGCGCAACGCGTAGCGAAGGAGACCTCGCTCTAGGCGTCTCTCCTTACCCCCCAAATCGTCACCATGGAATGTGTCAGCGTAGTGCTTCTGTGTTGAAAACAAGGACTGGGACGCGAGAAGCAAGCCACGTTGAAACGAATCAGCTCGAGTGAACTCCCAAAGGCGGTTACGCGATTGCACACGTTCTTTTTCAAATGCCAGACGGGCGTTGGCAAGCGCCTGGTCGCGGCACTGTATCTCCCTCACGTACTCATCCACGACCGGCTTGTGGGTA
>DATEGY010000371.1:0-4185 GCA_035279865.1 Gemmatimonadales bacterium
TGAGCGGACGGGTGGTGCCGCTCGGAGCGCGCGTCACTTACGTGCCCGACAGTGGAGCGTTTGTCGTAGATTCGGGCACGACGGGGGAGTTCAGCTTTCCGAATCCGGCGTTCGCCGATCACGAGTTCCACCTGAACCTCCTGCTGCGGTGGGAGTTCCGGCCCGGGTCCACCCTGTTTGTCGTGTGGACCCAGGCACGGACCGGGCTCGACGTGGGCGCCGTGCCGCTGAGCGCGGACGCCCGCGCGCTGTGGCGGACACCGCCGGAGAACACGCTGGCCGTGAAGCTCAGCTATCGGCTGGCCCGATGACGTCGAGGTGCGATGGCGCCGGATCGTGGTATCGAGATGGTCGGCGGTGACCTGGGGCTCAACTTCGCCAATACGATGGGTTGGCACGCCAGGGAACAACCGGTGGAGCATCTCGAGACCTATGGGGATTTCGTGCATTGGACGAGGCGGGCGGACGTCGTGTCCTCCGCCCAGGCTGCCGAGCTGCTCCGGCGGGGCGCCGCGGCGCCGGGGGACGCCGCCCGGGCACTCAGGCGGGCGCGACACCTGCGGGAAACGATCTACCGCGTCTTTTCGAGGATCGCGGGAGGCCACAAGCCCCCGGACCGTGAGCTGGCCGGCCTCCTGCGTCTGGTCGCGCGCGCCATGGCCTCGGGGATTCCGGCGTGGCGGCAGGGCAAGCTGCACCTCGTTTGGAGCACCGACGACGCCCTCGATTGGCCGGTCCACCCCATCGCCTTCGCCGCGGGCGATCTGCTCTCCTCTCCCCGCCGCGAACGTGTCCGTCAGTGCGGGAACGATCCCTGTGGCTGGCTCTTCATCGACACGACGCGGAACCGTTCCCGGCGCTGGTGCACCTCAGCGGAATGCGGGAATGTGACCCGGGTCCGGCGTTTCCGGGCCAAGAAAGCATGACGCTCCGGCGAGCCTCTGGTCAGCGGCCCATGTCGGGGCCATGCACGAGCGCCTCCGGAGCGTCGGCCGCGACGTAGACGGCCACCGCCATCGCGGCGACACACCGGGCCAGCTCTCTCGGGTCGATCTTGTCCATCATGTCGGCATCCGTGTGATGGTACCAGAAGTACCGGGACGGATCGACCTTGAGGCCGAGCAGCGGGACGCCATGCTGTCCGAGAGGTGCGACGTCGGTCTCGGCGAACCCGGTGTCGCTGTGGAAGGTGCCGAGCCCCACGAGCAGAGAGTCCAGCTGCGCGACGAAGGGTAGATTGGCGGGCGTGCCATTGTACATGAAGCCCCGGGGATCGAAGGTGCCGTTGTCCGACTCGAGGCCCAGGATATGCCTGGGCAGGTCGGCCGCGTGCGCCTTGGCGTAGGCGACGCCTCCCACGCCCCCGAATTCCTCCGTGGTCCACAGCACCACGCGAACGGTGCGCCGGGGATGGAGGCCGAGACGCTGCAGGAGCCGCACCGCCTCCCACGCGGCGACGGCGCCACCGCCGTCATCCATCGCGCCCTCACCCACATCCCACGAGTCGATGTGGCCGCCGAGTACCACGACTTCGTCGGGCTTCTCGCGGCCGGTCAGGTCCGCGACGACGTTGCGGGAGCGGGCCTGCGGGAGGGTGTGGGCCTGCATCTTGAGCGTCAGCACGACCTTCTGCCCGCGGTCCAGCATACGGTGCAGCATCTCGGCGTCTTCGACCGAGAGTGCGGCGTGCGGGATCTTCTTCGTGGCGGAGTCGTAGACCATCACGCCGGTGTGCGGGCTCTGCATCGAGCCTGACGCCACCGAGCGGATGAGGCTCGCGACCGCACCCGCCTTGGCCGCCTGACTCGCCCCTGCCACCCGGTACGCCACCACGTTCCCGTAGTTAAAGAAGGGGTCGCCCTCCTGGGGGAAGGCCACGTCAAAGAGGACGATCTTTCCCTTCGCTTCACTCGCATGCTTCTGGAGGTCGTCGAAGCTCGTCACCACGAGCACCGGGGCGGTAATTCCTGCGGGCGGTGTTCCCACGCTGTTCCCGAGGCCCAGCATGTGGAGACGAACGCGGCGTGGCGAAATCAACTCGGCGGATTCCGTACCCCGCACCCAGTGGGGCACCATCACGGGCTCGCCGTGGACGTTCGCAAACCCGTCCTGCTTCATTTCCGCCAGCACCCAGTCGATGGCGCGCTCGAGATTGGTCGACCCCGCAATCCGGTTCCCGAACGTGTCGGTGAGCTCGGCCAGCCGCCGCCAGGCGCTGGAGTCACCCTGCGCGGCGGCGATGATCCGGCCGGCGTCCGTACCGTACGTGGACACCAGCGAGGGTTGTTGAGCGGACAGGACTGTGGGAATGACGGCGATCAGGGCCGTCCATCCGCAAGCGAACGCACGCCTCATGGAGCCTCCGGGGTGGGCCTTGAAATTAGCCGGTCCACCCGGCGAAGGAATGTCCGTTCCTCGCGCAGAATCAGCCGTCGGTCGTGCGCGAACGCGAAATTGGCGTGAGCCTCGGGGTCCGTGCGGAGCCGGGCGCGGTACGCTTCGTAGAGCGCGAGCGAATCGAAGGCGACGACCCCCCAGGCGACGTTGTTGGTGCCCTCGTGGGGCAGGAAGTAGCCGAGGAGCTGGCCGCCCAGGCGGGGGATGAGTCCGACCCAGGTGGCGGCGTACTGCTCGAAGGCCTCGATCTGGAAGGGGTCGATTTCATAGCGGATAAAGCAGGTGATGGTCATGCCGAAGAGTAAGGAACGGACCGCCGGCACGATGCGGCATACGACGAAATGTGGATTACGCGGCGGTGGTCAGCTCAATCTTTTTTTTCGAGGCGTCCTGAATGGCCGGCAGAGCGGCGACGAAGGCGTCGAAGACGCGCGGCGACCACCAGTGCCGGCACCGGGTGATCTCGGCCAGGGCGGCTTCGTGGGTAAGACCGGGACGGTAGGGCCGGTCGGTGGTCAGCGCGTCGTACACGTCCACGATGCCGACGACCTGGGCGGACACCGGGAATTCATCGCCCTTCAGGCGGTCGGGGTACCCCGTGCCGTCGTACCGCTCATGGTGCCAGCGGATGATGGGCTTCAAATCCCAGGGGAACTCCACCGAGGCGAGCATCTCGACACCCCAGACGGGGTGCATCTTCACGAGATCGAATTCCTCGTCGGTGAGCTTGCCGGGCTTGTTCAGGACCTCGTGCGGGACCTTCACCTTCCCCAGGTCGTGCAGGTAGGCACCCAGGCGGATCGTGGCCAGGGCGATGTCGTCGAGGCCGGCGGCGCGGGCCACCGCGGTGGCGTAGCTCGCCACCCGCTCGCAATGCCCGTACGTGTACGTGTCGCTGGATTCGATCGACTGGCCCCAGTCCTTCACGACCGCGAGATAGGTCCCCTCGAGCGACGCGACCTTGCCGCCGACGTTGACCAGATCCACGCGGGCGTTGAGACGTGAAAACAGACGATGGGATTTGTTCAGGAGGGTCAGGGCTTCCTGATTGCGCCCCATGCCCTGGTACAGGATCGCCAGCTCGCGCGTCGACTCTGCTTCGGAGAGCACATACCCCACCGCGCTCGCCAGCTCGATGGCTGATTTCAACCGGGACTCGGCCAGCTGGGCCTTGCCGGTGTCGCGGTACACCATGCCGATCACCCGGTACGCGGTGGACTTGGAGCCCTTGTCCCCCAGCTGGTCGAAGAGCACCAGCGCCGCTTCCGCCTTGCGCCGGGCATCCTCGAATTGCTGCCGCTCGGCATGCACGTCGGCATGGTTGACCAGGCAGTGCCCCTGCAGCTCCACCTCGCCCGTGCGCTCGGCCACCCCCAAGCTCTCGGTGAAGTACGTGTCCGCGTCGTCGTAGAGCTTCTGATCCGCGCTCACCATGCCCAGGTTGTGAAAGGCGATCGCGCAACCATGCTCGTCTCCGCAGGCGCGGTACGCCTCCAGAGATCCCTGGTAGTGGGTGATCGCTTCGGTGAGGTCGCCGCGGATGTTCGCGAGAATGCCGAGGTTCTGCTCCGCGCGGGCCCTGAGCTCGCGGCTCACCCCGCCCTGCGCCAGCGCGTCCCGGAAGGTCTTGTCGGCGTCTTCGAGGCGGCCGGTCTGGAGATCCAGCACGCCCAGGGTGTTCAGCGCTTCCGCGACGAGGAGCCAGTCCGCGATACGCTGGGCCACCGCCACGCTGCGATGGCACAGCGACCGCGCCTCGTCCACCTGGTTGCGGCGGTATTGCACCAC
>DATEGY010000372.1:0-7943 GCA_035279865.1 Gemmatimonadales bacterium
TCAGCGGGTGGTGCACGTGGCGCGGGTGGCGGACACGCCGGGCCCGGGCTCCACTTCGCGTAAACGCGATACGCTCGCGGGGCATCCCGCGGCGCTGCGGAAAGGACAGTGATGGTGGGGGCTGGGGGGAAGCGCGAGATCGCGCCCGCAACGGGCAAGCTGGGAGTAATGCTGGTGGGGCTGGGCGCCGTGTCGACCACGTTCATTGCGGGGGTCGAGAACATCCGGCAGGGCCGGGCGCTGCCGATCGGGTCGCTGACGCAGATGGGGACCATCCGGCTGGGGAAGCGCACCGATAAGCGGTCGCCCAAGATCAAGGAGTTCATCCCGCTGGCGGACCTGAAGGACCTGGTGTTCGCGGCCTGGGATCCGATTCCGGACGACGCGTATACGGCCGCGGTGCGCGCGGGCGTGCTGGAGCGCGATCACGTCGAGCCGATCGCCGGTTTCCTCAAGTCCATTCGGCCGCTGCCGGCTGCCTTCGACCAGAACTATGTGAAGCGGCTCCAGGGCACGAACGTCAAGCACGGGAAAAGCAAGCGGGATCTCGCGGAGCAACTGCGTGCCGACATCCGGGAGTTCCGGAAGTCGAGCGGCGTGTCCCGCGTCGTGGTGGTGTGGGCCGCCTCGACCGAGGTGTTCATCACTCCGGGTCCCGCGCACCAGACGCTGGCGGCGTTCGAGAAGGCGATGGACCAGAACGACCCGGCCATCGCGCCTTCGATGCTGTATGCCTACGCGGCCCTGATGGAGAACGTGCCGTTCGCCAACGGGGCGCCGAATCTCTGCGTGGACGTGCCGGCCCTCGCCGCCCTCGCCGACGAACGGCGGCTCCCGATCGGCGGGAAGGACTTCAAGACCGGCCAGACCATGATGAAGACGGTCCTGGCGCCCGCGTTCAAGGCCCGCATGCTGGGTCTGTCCGGGTGGTACTCCACCAACATTCTGGGGAACCGCGACGGTGAAGTGCTGGACGATCCGGAGTCGTTCAAGACGAAGGAAGAGTCCAAGCTCGGCGTGCTCGAGTACATTCTCCAGCCGGATCAGTATCCGGAGCTGTACGGGAAAGTCTTCCACAAGGTCCGCATCAATTACTATCCGCCCCGCGGCGACAACAAAGAGGGCTGGGACAACATCGATATCTTCGGGTGGCTGGGCTACCCGATGCAGATCAAGGTCGATTTCCTCTGCCGCGATTCGATTCTCGCCGCGCCCATCGTGCTCGACCTGGCGCTCTTCTTCGACCTGGCGCAGCGGGCGGGACTGGGCGGCGTGCAGGAGTGGCTCTCGTTCTACTTCAAGAGCCCGCAGACCGCGCCGGGACTCTACCCGGAGCACGATCTCTTCATCCAGCAGACGAAGCTGAAGAACACTCTCCGGTGGTTGATGGGTGAGGAGCAGATCACCCACCTGGGAGTCGAATACTACGAGTACGGGGACAAGTGATCAGCCGTACCCAACCGGATTCGCACATAGGAGATGACCGTCACATGATGACGCCGATGTTCGAGCGCCTCCGCCGCATGACGATCACCGCCCTCCCGGCCGTGCTGGTGCTGGGGATGCTGGCCGCGTTCGCGCCGGCCCGCACGCTGATGGCGCAGGGTCCCGCCGCGGCGTCTGCCGCCCCGGTGCAGCACGAAGCGGGCGGCGAAGCCGCGATGATCCTTCCCGACCTGCATCAGGCCCACTTCCTGGGTGTCGACGGTCACTCGCTGCTCGTCTGGGGCCTCCTGGTGTGCGTGCTGGGGCTCGGCTTCGGGCTGATGATCTACACCCAGCTCAAGAACCTCCCGGTGCACCAGTCCATGCGGGAGATTTCCGAGCTCATCTACGAGACGTGCAAGACCTATCTGATCACGCAGGGGAAATTCCTGCTGATCCTCTGGGTGTTCATCGGCGCCATCGCCGCGATCTACTTCGGCGGCCTCGCCACCACGGTCGACGCCTCGGGCGCCACGGTGCACGGCTACCCGATGGGCACCGTCGTCATCATCCTGCTCTTCAGTCTCATCGGGATCGCGGGATCGTACGGGGTGGCCTGGTTCGGCATCCGGGTGAACACCTTCGCGAACTCGCGGACGGCGTTCGGCGCCCTGGGGGGCAAGGCGTTCCCCTGCCACGACGTGCCCACCAAGGCGGGGATGAGCATCGGCATGCTCCTGGTGTCCGTGGAGCTGATCATGATGCTGATCATCCTGCTCTTCATCCCGGGGAACTACGCGGGTCCCTGCTTCATCGGCTTCGCCATCGGCGAGTCCCTCGGCGCCGCGGCGCTGCGCGTGGCCGGCGGCATCTTCACGAAGATCGCGGATATCGGTTCGGATCTCATGAAGATCGTGTTCAAGATCAAGGAAGACGACGCCCGCAACCCCGGCGTGATCGCCGACTGCACTGGCGACAACGCCGGCGACTCGGTCGGCCCGTCGGCCGACGGCTTCGAGACCTACGGGGTCACCGGGGTCGCCCTCATCACGTTCATTCTGCTGGCGGTCCACGATCCCCTGGTGCAGGTCCAGCTCCTCGTGTGGATTTTCGCGATGCGGATCATCATGATCGTGACCTCGGGGCTCTCCTACTTCATCAACGCCGCCATCACCAGAGCCAAGTACGCCACCGTCGAGAAGATGGATTTCGAGGCACCGCTGACCATGCTGGTGTGGCTGACCTCGATCATCTCCATCATCGCGACGTTCATCGTGTCGAAACTGATGATCCCGACGCTGGGCAACGACCCCACGCTGTGGTGGAAGCTCTCGCTCGTGATCACCTGCGGCACGCTGGCGGGGGCGATCATCCCCGAGCTGGTCAAGGTGTTCACCTCGATGCACTCCCGGCACGTCACCGAGGTGGTGACGTCGTCCAAGCAGGGCGGGGCGTCCCTCAACATTCTTTCGGGCCTGGTGGCGGGCAATTTCTCGGCCTACTGGCTGGGCTTCGCCATGCTGGCGCTCATGGCCATCGCGTACGGCGTGTCGACCACCGGCCTGAGCGGGCTGATGATCGCCCCGGCCGTATTCGCGTTCGGTCTCGTGGCGTTCGGATTCCTGGGGATGGGGCCCGTCACCATCGCGGTCGATTCCTACGGGCCCGTGACGGATAACGCCCAGTCCGTGTTCGAGCTTTCGACCATCGAGCAGATCCCCGGCGTCCAGGCGCAGATCAAGAAGGATTTCGGCTTCGACGTGAATTTCGCCAAGGCGAAGGACAATCTCGAAGAGAACGACGGGGCGGGGAACACGTTCAAGGCGACGGCCAAGCCGGTGCTGATCGGCACGGCGGTGGTAGGTGCCACGACGATGATCTTCTCGATCATCGTGGCTCTCACGAACGGCCTCGATCCCCAGCTCGTGAACAACCTGTCGATCCTGCACCCGCCCTTCCTGCTCGGCCTGATCGCGGGCGGCGGGATGATCTACTGGTTCACCGGGGCCTCCACGCAGGCCGTGACCACCGGCGCCTACCGCGCGGTGGAATTCATCAAGGCGAATATCAAGCTCGAAGGCGCCACGAAGGCGTCGGTGGCGGACTCGAAGAAGGTGGTCGAGATCTGCACCCAGTACGCGCAGAAGGGCATGTTCATCATCTTCCTGGCGGTCTTCTTCGCCACGCTCGCCTTCGCGTTCGTCGAGCCGTACTTCTTCATCGGCTACCTCATCTCCATCGCGCTCTTCGGGTTGTACCAGGCCATCTTCATGGCCAACGCCGGCGGGGCGTGGGACAACGCCAAGAAAATCGTGGAGACCGAGCTGAAGCAGAAAGGCACGCCGCTCCACGACGCCACCGTGGTGGGGGACACCGTGGGCGATCCGTTCAAGGACACGTCGTCGGTGGCCATGAACCCGATCATCAAGTTCACGACGCTCTTCGGCCTCCTGGCCGTGGAGCTCGCGGTCTCGCTCACGGCCGAGCGGGGCACGGGCCTGACGGTCGCGATCGCGGCGGTGTTCTTCCTGCTCTCCGTGGTCTTCGTCTGGCGGTCCTTCTACAGCATGCGGATCGAGTCGCAGTAACCCCACATGACCGGGGTGCAGCTCGCCGTCACGGTGCTCGGCGGATGCGCCATCGGGTGGGTCCTGTGGTATTTCCTCGGATCCCGGGCGGCGCCCAGCGCCGCCCGGGATGCCGGCGGGGTGCAGGAAGTCCGCATCCTGGTGAAGGGCGGGTATTCGCCCGACACCATCCTGGTCCAGGCCGGCAAGCCGGTACGGCTGGTCTTCTATCGCGATGAGACGGCCGATTGCTCGGAGCGCGTGGTCTTCGAGCACTTCGGCATCGATCAGGCCCTTCCCGCCTTTCAGAACACGGCCATCGAGTTCACCCCCGGGGAACCCGGGGAGTTTCCGTTCCGTTGCGGAATGAGCATGCTGAAAGGCCGTCTGGTGGTGGAAGCAGCCGATGTGGAACGCCGCGCCGCCCCTTCACCGCACCCCGCTCATGGCTGACGCCCGGATCACTCTGCCCATCGAGGGGATGAGCTGCGCGTCCTGCGCCATCACCGTGCAGGAGGCGCTCGCCGCCCAGCCCGGCGTCACCGTCGCGAGCGTCAATTACGCCACGGGGCGTGCCTCCGTGGATTACGACGATGCGGGCGTGGGCATCGGGCAGATGGTGCGGGCCGTGCGCGGCGCGGGGTACGATTGCGGGCTGGCCACCGTGACCATTCTGGTCGCGGACCTCCACTACGCGCCGAGCGTGGGGCCCCTCGAGAAGGCGCTGGCGCAGGTGCCCGGCGTGGTGAAAGCGGTGGCCAACCAGGCGCTCGAGACCGCCACCGTGGAATACGTCCCGGGCGTCGCCTCCGCGCAGGACCTCGAGGCCGCCGTCCGCGCCGCCGGGTTCGCGGTCGCCGAGCCGATCCCGTCCGAAGATCCGGAAGAGCGGGAACGGGTGGCCCGGGCCTTCGAGATCCGGAGTCTCACCTGGAAGTTGGCGCTCGCCGGGGCCGTGGCCGTCGTCGCCATGCTGGGGGGCATGCTGCTGATGGCGGACCGTCCCCTCGACACGTTTCACCGCTTCGATCTGCTCGGCCGCGTGCTGATGCCCGTCGCGGAACGGCTGCGGGACCTTGTGCAGGGAAGGTGGCCCCTCGATTCCGATTGGATCCGCCGTGTCCTCGGCCTCCTCACCATTCCCGTGATCGTCTGGTCGGGTGGGCAGTTCTATCGCGCGGCCTGGAGCGGCCTCCGGCATCGCACGGCGGACATGAACACCCTGATCGCCGTGGGGACCGGTGCCGCCTTCCTCTATTCGGTGATTGCGACGGTCCTTCCGGGGGTCTTTCTCAGCGCCGGGCTGCCCGCCGACGTCTACTACGAAGCCGTTTCGGCGATCATCGCGCTGATTCTCCTCGGGCGCCTCCTCGAGGCCCGGGCAAAAGGCCGGACGTCGGCGGCCATCCGCCGGCTCGCGGGTCTCGCTCCCAAGATGGCCCGGGTACGGCGGGGCACTGCCGAGTCGGATGTGGCGGTCGAGGCCGTGGTCGTCGACGACTTCGTGATCGTCCGCCCCGGTGAGCGGGTGGCGGTGGACGGGATCGTGACGGAAGGGGTGTCGTCGGTCGACGAGTCTATGCTCACCGGCGAGCCGATGCCGGTGACGAAGAAGGCCGGCGACGAAATCATCGGCGGCACCATCAACACCACGGGCAGCGTCGTCTTCCGCGCCACGCGGGTCGGCAAGGATGCCGCGTTGGGACAGATCATCCGGATGGTGGAGGAGGCTCAGGGCTCCAAGGCGGCGATCCAGTCGCTGGCCGACCGCGTCGCGGGCGTATTCGTACCGGTGGTGATCGCGATCGCTATTGCGGCCTTCGTCGCGTGGTTCGATCTCGGGCCGTCTCCCGCCATCCTCTTTGCCACGGTCGCGTTCGTCACCGTCCTCATCATCGCCTGCCCGTGTGCCCTGGGCCTTGCCACCCCCACCGCGATCCTGGTCGGGACGGGCCGGGCCGCCGAGCTGGGCATCCTTATCCGGGGTGGTCAGGCGATCGAGAACCTGTCCCGGGTCAAGGCCATCCTGCTCGACAAGACGGGGACCATCACCGAAGGTCGCCCCGCGGTGACCCACATCCTCACGGCCAAACGCAGTGACGGCGCTCCGGTGTCACCGGCGGACGTGCTCAAGTGGGCGGCGTCGGTGGAGCAGCGCTCCGAGCATCCGCTGGCGCTGGCGATTCTCGACGCGGCGAAGGCCAAGGGCGTGACCATGCTGGCCGTCGACAAGTTCGCCGCGATGGAAGGGCGCGGCGTGCGGGGGACCGTCGACCGGCGCATCGTCGAAGTGGTGTCCCTGCGGCATGCGCGCGAGCGGTCGCTCGATCTGGGGGGCCTGGCCACCGATGCCGACCGGCTGGCCGGCGAGGGGCGGTCGCCGGTCATCGTGGTAGTCAACAACACCGTCTTCGCGATCATTGCGATTGCTGACCCGATCAAGTCGGGCGCACGCGATGCGGTGGCGGCCCTGCTCGCCCGGGGGTTGGAAGTGACGATGGTGTCCGGGGACTCGAGGCGGGCGGCCGAGGCGGTGGCGAAGGAGGTCGGCATCGACGATGTGGTGGCGGAGGTGCTGCCGTCGCAGAAGGCCGACCTGGTGCGGAAGTTTCAGCGGAAGGGCCGGAAGGTCGCGATGGTCGGGGATGGGATCAACGATGCGCCGGCCCTTGCGCGGGCCGATGTCGGCATCGCCATCGGGACCGGGGCGGACGTGGCGATCGAGGCCTCAGACGTGACGCTGATCCGCGGCGACTTGCGGGCGGTGGACACGGCGGTGGGGCTGTCCCGGAAGACGCTCGCGACCATCCGGCGGAATCTCTTCTGGGCGTTCATCTATAATGTGGTCGGGATTCCGGTGGCGGCCGGTGTCCTGTATCCTGTGACCGGGCTCCTCCTGTCCCCCGTCATCGCCAGCGCGGCGATGGCGTGGTCGAGCCTCTCCGTGGTGCTGAGCAGTCTCACCCTGCGCCGGTTCGAGCCGGCCGCCTGACTGGAGCGCTGTGATGCGGTATTTCCACCGGACCCACCTGTCTCCCGATGACGTACTGGCGGCGGCACAGTCGTACTTCGGCGGACGGCTGGCGCCCTCCGAGGAAACGAATCGCCGGCGGTCGTTTGCCGGAGCGATGGGGAAGGTGTCGGTCGCGGTGAAGGCGGAAGGCGGGCACTACACCTTCATCGACGTGACCACCGACCAGGTCGGGGAAGCGGAGCTCGACAAGGTCGCCAAGCGGTTCCTCGCGCTGGTGCACCAGAAGGCCGACCCCTCCTACCAGGTGCGCGGCGCGTACTAGGCGGCAACGGCCGCGCGATACCCCGCGCGTTGTACCGCTTCGATCAGCATGTCGTTCGTCACGCCGTCCCCGGCTTCCACCTGGGCGGTGCCGGCCGGCAGGTCTACGTCGGCTCCATACACGCCGTTCACGCCACGCAGGGCCCGTTCCACCTTCTCTCGACAGTGCCCGCAGGTCATGCCGGCCACGGATAGCGTCGTGCTCAACACGTCATCCTCCGCTTGATTTGAACCTCCGCCGTCCCCAACTTTCACGCCCACCACAATTTACGACACGTGCCCTCTACGTCCGCATCCAAGGCGCCCGCAATTCCGGCGGGTTTGAACCGAGATCAGCTCCTTGAGATCTATCGGTTTTTGCGTCTTACCCGGACGCTCGAGGAACGGCTGACAGCCCTCTATAAGCAAAGCAAAGTCATCGGCGGATTGTTCCGTTCCCTGGGGCAGGAGGGGGAGTCGGTGGCGTCCGCCTACGCGCTGGAGCGGGGGCGGAACCGGGATTTCCTCTCGCCCTTGATCCGGAACCTGGGGTCCCTCCTGGTCATGGGTGGCCAACCTGTTCAGATCCTGCGCCAGTACATGGCCAAGGACCAGAGCCCCACGCGCGGGCGGGAGCTGAACGTCCATTTCGGAGACCTGGAGCTCGGGTACCTGGG
>DATEGY010000373.1:0-8488 GCA_035279865.1 Gemmatimonadales bacterium
GACGGTGTCGGTCTGCGCGTCACCCGCGCCCTTGATCAGGGTGGCGCCCTGACCGGCGTTGGTGGTCACGCCGAACGTCACCGGTGAGCCGGTGAGCCCGGCAGCCTTTGCGGTGTCCGTCGCGGCCCCGGCGGCGGTCCCCAGTACGCGGGTCGCCGTCGCGATACCCTGGGCGTTGGTCGTGGGACCGGTCGGCGTCAGCGATCCGGCGCCGCCGATCGCCCACGTGACGGTGGTTCCCGCCACCGGGTTGCCGAACTGGTCGGTCACCTTGACCGAGTCGAGCGCGGGGAGGGTCGCGCCGATCGTGTCGCTCTGCGAGGCTGCGCCGAGCCGCGCGATGTTCGCCGCGCCGCCGGCCGTCACCGTCGCGGTGAAGGTGACCGTGATGGCGTTGATGGTGGCGGTCACCGAGTCGGTCTTTGCCGCGTTGCCAACGGTCCACGAGCCCAGGGTGGCGATGCCGGACGCGTTGGTCGCCGGCGTCGCACCCGTCAGATTCCCGTTCGATGCACCGGGGGCGGCGAAGGTCACCGTCGCACCGGGGATGGCGTTGTTGAACTGATCCTTCACGAGCACCGACAGGGCGGTGGGCACGGCGGTGCCCGCCCCGACGGTCTGCCCGTCGCCGCCATTCTTCGTCATCGAGGCCGGGGCACCCGCGGTGGCCGTTGCGGTGAACGTGACCGGCGATCCGCCCAGGGAGCCGGAGGCGGCCGTCGCCGTCTGGGCACCGGCCGTGTCACCCAGGATCCACTGTGCTGTGGCAATGCCGTTCGCATTCGTGATCGAGCTCGGTGTGATGGAACCGCCACCCTTCGTCACCGTCCAGGTCACGGTCACGCCTGAGACCGGGTTCAGCGCCGCGTCGGTCACGAGCACCGAATCGAGCCGGGGCAGGGTGCCCTTCACGGAATCGGTCTGCGCGTTGCCGCCGGCGGCGCTGATGAGGCTGGCCGAGCCGGTCTTGCTGGTGTCGACGAAGACCGCGGGTGAGCCGGTCAGACCCGCCGCCGTTGCCGTCACCGTGTCCGGCCCCGCGGTGTTGCCAAGGGTCCAGCTGGTCAGCGTCGCGATTCCCGAGGCATTCGTACTCGGCGTGGCGCCGGTGATTGCGCCGTTACGCGCACCGCCCGCACCCAGCGCGAATGTCACGGTCACGCCGGAGACCGGATTCGCGAACTGGTCGTTGATCTTCACGGACGGAGGGCTGGCCACGGCGGTGCCGGCCGTGGCCGTCTGGTTGTTCGAGCCGGCGACGATGCTCAAGGTCTTGGCGTTGCCGTGGGTCGCCGTGGCCGAGAAGCTGGTCGGGGACCCGGCGAGTCCCGCGGCCGTGCCGGTGGCGGTCTGGGCGCCGGCGGTGGTGCCGAGGATACGGGTGGCGGTGGCGGCGCCGTTTGCGCCGGAGATCGACGACAGCGTGATGCTGCCGCCCCCCGCGGCTGCCCAGCTCACCGTCACGCCCGCGACGGGATTACCCGCCCGGTCCTTCACGGTGTCGGCGTAGGCGATCGGGAGGGTGGCGCCCACCGTATCGGTCTGCGCGTCACCGGCGCCTTTCACGAGGCTCGCGGCATGCCCGGCCGAAGTCGTGACCGTGAACGTGATGGGCGAGCCGGTCAGGCCCGTCGCGCTTGCGGTGTCGGTCGCGCCGCCGGGGACGGTGCCCAGGACACGCGTGGCTTTCGCAACCCCCGTAGCGCTCGTTGTTGCGCTGAAGGGCGTGAGCGATCCTGCGCCGCCGATCCCCCAAGTGACGGTGACGCCGGCGACCGGATTGCCGAATTGGTCCGTGACCTTCACCGAGTCGGTGCCCGCGGTCGCGCCGATGGTGTCGCTCTGCGAGCTGGGGGAAAGACGCGCGATGTTCTTGGCTGCGCCGGCGACGCCGGTGGCGGTGAACGTGAGGGCCGGCAGGGCCGCGACGGTCGCCGTCAACGAGTTCGAGCCGGTCGCGTTCCCGAGGGTCCAGCTGCCCACCGTCGCTATCCCTGAGGCGTTGGTGGTGGCGTTGCCGCCCGTGACGCTTCCTCCACCGCTCGCCACCGCGAAGGTCACGGCGAAGCCCGCCACGGGATTCCCGAACTGATCCTTCACCAGCACCGACGGAGCCGTGGCGACGTTCGTGCCGGCCGGTCCGGTCTGGCCGTCGCCGCCGTTCTTGGCTGCGGTGTTCGGCACGTCCGCGTTCGCGGCGACGAGGAACACGACGGGTGTGAGCGAGGCGGCGGACGCGGTGAGGGTATCGGTCCGCGCGGCGGTGGCGAGCTTGAAGCTCCCGACCGTTGCCAGGCCCGAGGCGCTGCTGCTGACCGACCCGCCCGTCACTGTTCCATTCGAGGCGGTCGCCGCGAACGTCACCAGCACCCCGGACACCGGGTTGCCGAACTGATCGGTGACCAGGACGGCGGGGGCCGGGGAGACGTTGGCGTTCACCGTACCGGTCGTCCCGCCCGCGCTCTTGGCCATCGTCGCGGCGGCGTCCGGGGTCGCGGTGGCGGTGAAAATGGCGGGAGTAGCCACGCCGGAGACCGAGGCGCTGAGGCTGTCGGTCTTCGCGAGGGTGCCGAGGGTCCAGGAGCCCACCGTCGCGACGCCCTGGGCGTTCGTCGCCGGCGTGGCGCCGGTCACCGAACCGTTGGGCGCGGTCACTGCGAACGTCACGGCGACACCCGGGACCGGGTTCCCGAACTTGTCGTGGACCGTCACGGCGGGGGCCGCCGGAAGCGTGGATGCCACGCTGGCGGTCTGCGCGTCGCCGCCCGACTTCAGGATCTGGTTCGCCGGTGCCGACGTGGCGACTGCCGTGAATTCCACCGGAGGCAGGGCGCCGGCGGTGGCCGTCAACGTGTCGGTTTTCGCGATGGTGTCGAGCGTCCACGAGCCGATGGTCGCGATGCCGGACGCATTGGTCGTGGTGGTGGCGCCGGTGACCGAGCCGTTTCCGGCGGTGACCGAGAACGTCACGCTGGTTCCCGCGACCGGATTATTGAAGGCATCCTTCACCAGGACGGCGGGGGCCGTCCCGACCGCGGTCTGGACGACCGCCGTCTGTGAATCACCCACGCTCTTCGTAACTGCGGCCGGTGCGCCTGCCGAGAGCGTCAAGGTGATCGTGATGTTCTTGGGTGCATTCGTCGCTTTGGTCGCCGTGACCGGCACCGTCGCCGTGTAGGTGCCCACCGGGAACGAGTCGAGCGTGACGTTGAAGATGATGGTGTCGGGTGCCGTCCCGGACTGCGACGTGGCCGCCAGCCATCCGGTGTCCGGACCCGTGTAGACCGGCGCACCGGTGCCGAGGCCCGTCAGCACGCCGGGCGACCCGTTGGTGACGACGATCCGCTGCGACGCCGGCAGGGGGCCATTCCGGGTCGCACCGAAGGCCAGGGTGTCCGCGTCCACGGCGATGGTCGCGGCCGGCGTGACGGTGACGAAGGCGCTGGCGGATTTGCCGTCCGCCGAGGCGGTGACGGTGGCGGTCCCGACAGCGGCTGAGATCAGGCGCCCTTCCGCCGTGATGGCGACGACCGAGGGATTGCTCGACGACCAGGTGATCTTGGCCCCGATGTACTTCACCCCGCGGCTGTCGGTGGCCACGCCCTCGAGCAGGATCGTATCGCCGACGGGCATCACGACGGTATCCGGTTCGATCACCAGGAGCGCGACGTCCTTGGGACCGATCAGGGTGTCGGTGGTGCAGGCGAAGATCACGGCGGTGGCGATCGCCACCAGGAAGGAGATGCCCGGACGGCCGGCACGGGCAGAGCGGCGGGGTGAGTTCACTTGATGGATTCGATGCGCCACTTCCCATCATGCCGGGTAAGCGTGGCGACGTAGTTATGGGGTTGGTCCTGGGACTTCCCCTGCACCTCGAAATGCAACTGCCCTTGGACAGTGGCGGTGGCTACGTCGCCGGTTGCCGGCTGAATGTTCGACACCCGGAATTCAGATTTGATCTTGGACGCGAACTGGAAAAAGGTCGTCCAGTTCGACGTCTGGTCGGGCGGCAGCGCGGGATACACGCTCCGCATCCGGTCGAGACTCTTCGCTTCCAGCGCTCCTTCGTAGGCGGCAATGACGCTCTGGATATCCGCCGGCGCGATCGGCGGCGGGGGCGGAGGCGCCGCTGGCGTAGTGGCGGGCGTGGGCTCGGGCTTGGCTGCCGTCTGCTGCTGTTGCTGAGGCGGCGTTGTCTGCACCGGCACCTGGATCACGGTTTTCGGCGTGTCCCTCGGTGCCGCGCTGACCTGCTGGGACGGACGGCCCGCCGGCTGACCCGGTCGGCGGCCGGGGGTCGGCTGCGGATGTGACGGCGCCGGATTGCCGGTCTGGGGCGTATTCTGCGCCACCTGACTCACGGGCGTCGAGTCCGTTTTCGGGGGCGCGGCCGGGGGCTGCGCCGTCTGTTGTGCCGTCTGCTGCGCGGTATTCGGCGTTCCAGCGGGCTTCGGCGCCCAGGGTTGCAGCACCGCGAGCGTCACACCGGCCGCGACCAGCACGCCGGCGCCGAGGAGCCAGCCTTTCTTCGACCGGTGCCCTTCGGGGGGGGTCACGGTGATCGTTGCCGTGGCGCTCGCGCCCTCGCAGGTGCAGGTGATCAGGACTTCGCCTTCGGCCACCGCGTTCACCAGGCCCTGCGGCGTGATGGTCGCGATCTCCGGGGCGGTGGAGGCCCAGGTGACCCGCGGTCCCACGAGCGTCTTGCCGCCCGCGCCCTTGAGCTTGGCGGTGAGCTGCACCGCGCCACCTGCCGCGACCGACACCTGCTGTGGGACGATGCCGAAGCCGGTGCCGCCGGTGGTGGACACCGTGCTCTTGCCGGCTTGGGTCCGCCCCGGCATCGACACCGGTGTGGTCAGCCGCTTCAGCATCTCGGTGTTTTTGTTCGACGCTGCGAGGGTCATCAGCTGCGTGCGCACCGGATCGTCGGGTGTCAGGGCCGGCACGCCGATCGCGGAGATGGCGTCCTCGACGCTCGGGAAGCGGTCACCGGGCTCCTTGGAGAGCATCCGGTTCACCGCGCTCACGATTTCGGGCGGGCAGTCGGGCCGGGCTTCGGTCAAGGGTGGCGGGGGATCGTTGAAGTGCGCGTACATGATCGCCATGATGGAGTCGCCCCCGAAGGGGAGCTTTCCGGCGAGCATCTCGTACGCCACCACGCCCAGCGAGTACTGATCGGAGGCGCCGGTGAGCTCCTTCGCGGCGCACTGCTCCGGGCTCATGTACGACGGCGTGCCGACGGTGGCCCCCGTCATGGTGAGGCCCTTGGTCTCGGTCACCTTGGCGATGCCGAAGTCCGTGACCACGGCCCAGCCTTCGGTGTCCACCATGACGTTCGCGGGCTTCACGTCCCGGTGAATGATGCCGCGCTTGTGCGCGTAGCCGAGCCCCGCACCCACCTGCTGGAGGATCTGCTGCACCATCTGGATCGGGAGCTTGCCCGTTTCCTTGATGATGGAGTCCAGCGGGCGGCCTTCGACGAACTTCATCACGAAATAGACGATCTGGTCGCCTTCTTTGACCGCGTAGATCGGGATGATGTTCGGATGGGAGAGGGACGCCGCCGTGCGGGCCTCGCGCTTGAAGCGCTCGACCATGCCTTCGCCGGTGAGCAAGGCGGGGGACATCACCTTGATGGCGACCTTGCGGTCCAGCGCGATGTCGTGCCCCAGGTACACCGTCGCCATGCCGCCGCGACCCAGCTCGGCCAGGATTTCGTACTCCCCGATGGTCGCGTGCCGGAGGACGTCGTGGAGGGCGGTGGCGCTCATGGTCGCCCGGACCATGTTCTGTTTCGAGACGAACGCGGTGGCGACGTTCCCCTGTTGCCCGGACACGTCGGCGCCACACCCGGCGCAGAAGCGTTGCCCCGGCGCGATAGGCGTGCCGCACGTCCCGCAGAGCGCGGGTTCAGTCATGGTCAGCGGTCCGGAGGGGGGCCGGAGGGCGGGGCATAGGACTGGATAATATACCGCCCCACAACGACTTGGGCAGTGTCAGGGAGGGGTAATACTGGAGTGACGAAGCGCACGAGGGGGGCGTGAATACGCGCACGCCCCCCCGGCGTTCTTGGCTATTTCCCGGCTGCGCAGGTCACCGTGATGCTGATGGGCGTGTAGATGTCGAAGGTCACGAACGCCACCAGCATGTTCACGAAACTGTGCTGGGTTTCGACTTTCGAAACCCCCCGCGAGCCGCACTTCGCCTTGGTGTCGACCGTGTTCGGCGGGATCAGGCCGAAGATCCAGCCGGAGGCGAAGGACTCTTCGATGGTAGTGGTGGACGGCGCCAAGCCCGTCTCGATGGTCGCGTGGAAGCAGGCGGCCGTGGAGACCAGCAGGGCGGCGCAGGCGATGGCGGCGATGGTGCGCATGGAGCCCTCATTGGGTAGGGGGGAACGCCGCCAATATGCCCGTGTGTTGGAGACCCTGCAAATGCCCCCGCCGAGCCCAGCCTCAGGCCGGGTCAGCAGCCGCGGTGGTCTCCCGGAAGGCCGGAAGCGCGTGGGAGAACTGGATCCAGACCACCGCGCCGAGGATCAACGCCATCGCCGCGAAGGTCCGCGGCGTAACCGCTTCGTCCAGGAGCAGCCAGCCGAGCAGGACGGCGATGACGGGGTTCACATAGGCGTAGGTCCCGACGATGGTCGCCGGCGCGTGCTTCAGGGCGTAGGAGTAGGCGCTGTACCCCACGAGGGAGCCGAAAATCACCAGATAGAACAGGGCTTCGAGCCCGGTCGCGGTGACGTGCACGCGGCTTCCTTCCCCCAACGCCAGGCCCAGGAGGCTGACCACCGCGCCGCCCGCGAGCATCTGGATGGAGGCGGCGACGTACGGGCTCGCGGCGGGGTGCTTGCGCTTGTAGAGGATCGAGCCGAAGGCCCACGACGCGCTGGCGCCCGTCAAGGCGAGGGGTCCACGGAGGTCGGCGTGCAGAATCGCGGCCGGACTCGCGCCCACCAGCAGGATGGTCCCGGCGAAGCCCACCAGGAGCCCGGCGATGACGCGGACCGAGATCCGTCCCGGGCCTCCCGGAATCACCGCGTCGAAGAACGCCATCCAGAGCGCCACGGTGACCACGAAAACGCTCGCCACACCGGACGGTGTGTACTGCTCGGCCCACACGACCATCGCGTTGCCGCCGGCCAGGAGAAAGAGCCCGACGACCGACAGCACGACCCAGTCCCTGAGCGTGGCCGGGAGCTTGTCCCCGAAAAACAGGGCGCCGGTAAGCAGAATCACGCCGGCGATGAAGAAGCGGACGCCGGCGAAGAGGAAGGGCGGGAACACGCCGACCCCGATCCGGATCGCGAGGTAGGTCGAGCCCCAGAAGAGGCAGACCAGCAGATACGCCACGAGCGCTTTGCCGCGAAGGGCAGCCATCTCAGTCGTTCTCCGGCGGCAGAGTGAGTGACGCTTTCTCGAACAACGTGCTGAGCACGATGGTGGTCTTGGTATTGAGCTGCTTGGGCGAGCCCGCGAGCGTCCGCAGAATATCCTGAATGCCTTCCAGGTCCCGCGCAGCCACCTTGAGGACGTAGCAGTCGTCGCCCGCCACGTGATGCGCTTCAAGTACGCCGGGGTGCTTGAGGAGCGCGCGCATGCGCGGCTCGTCCCCGACGTAGCCCGAGCCGCCGTAGCGCACGGCGACGAATGCGGTGACCGGTACGCCGGCCTTGGCGCGATCGATCTGGGCGGAATACCCGGTGATGACCCCGGCGCTCTCGAGCCGGCGGACCCGCTCCATCACCGCGGGGCGCGAGAGCCCGACTTCATCGGCGAGCGCCTGGAAACTGGCGCGGCCGTGGTCCGCGAGGAGGCGCAACAGCTGGCGATCGACGGCGTCGATGGGTCGTTTTCCCGTCATTTGGGAGGCCCCCGCTGAGATGGCTGACGATTCGTAGGCCGTTGCTATGTTTGTATAACGTTTCATCATAGTAAATGGTTTCGCCCCCGGGCACTATCCGGTTCCGGTGACCGAATCCCGGGGTTCGTCCTCCCCCGGCCTCACTTACTATTCGGCCATGCGTGTCGATCGACTCCGCGAACTGGTCCGCAGCTACCCCTCGGCTCTCCTGGGCTACTCCGGCGGCGTCGATTCGGCGCTGCTCGCCGTGGTGCTCCGGCAGGAGCTGGGGCGAGAGCGGATGCTGGCCGCCATCGGACGCAGCGATTCGTATCCCGAGGAGCAGTGGCGCCTCGCGCACGACATCGCGCGCCGGTTCGACGTGCCCGTGCTCGAGGTTGTCACGCACGAGCTCGAAGATCCGCGTTACCTCGCCAATCCGACCAACCGCTGCTTCTACTGTAAGACGGAGCTCTGGGGCCGCCTCTCGCAGGTCGCCGCCGAGCGGGGACTCGCCGTGATCTGCGACGGGACCAATGCGGACGATCTCGGCGAGCACCGGCCCGGTCGCGCGGCCGGCGCCGCCGCCGCGATCCGGTCGCCCTTGGCCGACGCGGGGCTCACCAAGGCCGAGATCCGG
>DATEGY010000374.1:0-9890 GCA_035279865.1 Gemmatimonadales bacterium
GCCAAGCGTTGACTTGAGGTTATACCTCCGTCTAGATTTGCCGTTCCCGAATCACGCCGAAGTGGTGGAATTGGTAGACGCGCTGCGTTCAGGGCGCAGTGGGCGCAAGCCCGTGGGGGTTCGAGTCCCCCCTTCGGCATCAGCGACAGGTGTCAGCCCCAGGGGTCGGGTGTCAGTAGCGCGGTACCGCTGAATCGACCTCCCGGCTCCAGGCGTCGATCCCCCCGGCCAGACTCCTCACGTTGCCGAATCCCGCCGCTACCAGGATTTCCCTCGCGCGCATGGATCGCTGGCCATGGTGACAGACGGTGACCACGGGCAAGTGGACATCCAGCTCGGTCAGTCTTCCGGGAAGCTCCCGCAGGGCGATGTGGACGGCTTCGGGGAATGGCGCGATCGCGACCTCGTAGGGCTCCCTGACGTCCACCACCAGATGCCGCTTGCCCGCTCCGCGTTCGGCTGAGAAGTCCCGCACAGACACTTCTACGGCACTGCCGCGAGCTCCTGGCATTCCACAGAAGGCCTCGTAGTCGATCAGTGACGTGACCGTCGGGTGGGTCCCGCACACCGGGCAGTCCGGATCGCGGGAGACCGCCAGCTCACGGAACTGGAGTTTCAGCGCATCGAAGAGAAGCAGGCGTCCCGAGAGCGACTCACCGATCCCCAGGATCAGCTTGAGCGCTTCGACGGCCTGAATGGATCCGATGATGCCCGGCAGGACGCCCAGCACTCCAGCCTCGGCGCAGGACGGTACGAGATCGGGAGGGGGCGGATCGGCGAAGAGACACCGGTAGCAGGGTCCACCAGGAGCGCCGAAGACGGAGGCCTGCCCGTCGAACCGGAAGATCGCCCCGTACACGTCGGGCTTCCCCAGCAGCACACAGGCGTCGTTGACGAGGTAGCGGGTCGGAAAGTTATCCGATCCGTCCACGATCACGTCGAACGAACGCAGGATCTCCATTGCGTTCGCGCTGACCAGGAGCTCCGGGAAGGTCTCCACGGTCACGTGGGGATTGATGTCGCGGAGGCGATCGGCGGCCGAGTCGGTCTTGGGCCGCCCCACATCCTTGGTCCCGTGCAGCACCTGCCGCTGGAGATTGCTCGCATCCACCCGGTCGCCGTCGACCAGGCCCAGCGTGCCGATGCCGGCCGCGGCGAGATAGAGTGCCGCGGGCGACCCCAGCCCGCCCGCCCCTACGAGCAGGACGCGCGCAGCTTTGAGCCTGGCCTGCCCCGCTGCGCCGACCTCGGGAAGAATGAGGTGCCGGGAATACCGCAGGACCTCTTCATGAGAGAGGCCGGGGGAAGTGCGTGCTGTCATGGGGACTGGGGGCTCAGCCGGCGGCCGAGATACCCGTGATCTGGTAGAGGCGCGACTCGTCGTGGGTGAGATCCGCGAGCGTCACCCCCGACAGGAAGTCGTTGATCCGGCGCTCCAGCATGCGCCAGACCGGGCGGATACTGCACCCGGAATCGGGCGAGCAGCGGTGCGCATCCACCTGATGACGGTCGCAATTGACTTCGAAGGTGACGTGCTCGGATGCTTCCATCACGTCCTTCACCGACACATCGTGCGCGTCGCGGGCGAGGAGGTAGCCGCCCTTGGCTCCGCGCACCGACTCGACGAGTCCGGCACGACGCAGCCGCAGGAGGATCTGTTCGACGTAGTCGTGGGGGAGGCGTTCCGCCTCGGCGAGCTCACGGGCGGCGACGGGACCATCTCCGACGCGGCGCGCCAGACTCAGGGACACGATCAGTCCGTACTCCGCCCATGTGGTCACCCGCATGGGCGGAATATGACCCGGGCCGCGGGCGATATCAACTCAGTAGCCGGTTGAATGCCTAATGCCTGACGGCCGGGCCCACGCTCAGGCCGACCTGAACGCCAAAGACGTTTCCACCCGAGCCCGGCTGAAACCAGAGCAGGCGGCTCGAGAAGTTGTACAGGACGCCGTGCTTCTCCACGTCCACCCCGAATCCGCCCTGCGCGCCTTGCGCGACCCCGCGGTCGGGGCCCAGCGAGAAGAATCCCGCGAGCACCGGACCCAGTTCGCCGTAGATCCGTCCCCACGAGGGCCGGTAAGATGCCTCATACCCTGGCTGGAAGAGCACTGCGTCCTCGTTGCACCCGGTGCTCGGACAATTGCCGGTGAACTTCAGCGGCGCCCAGTCCACTTCGAGTCCGAGCACACTCGACGGCTTCTTGGTGTCCCGGCGGAACCTCACGCCGAGGAACGGTCCCCTGCCCTTGAGCGGGCCGGAGATCGGGATGAGGAAGGCGGCCGCCGGTCCGAGCGTGCCGTTCGTCATCTGGGTGACGCGCGGCGGGCCGAGGAGCAGCGAAACGTTGGCGCGCAGCTCGAGGGCCTGAATGGCGCTGTTGGGCACCTGGAAGAACCGGCCCTCCACCTGCCCGCTGGCATCCTTCCCCGCCGTGACCCGGAGACCGAAGCCGAACCCGAAGCCGATCTGGGTCGTGGTCTGGGCGGAGGCGGCACAGGGGAGGCCGAGGATCTCCTGCGCCAGATTCTTGTCCGAGTCGAGCACCCGGGCGACGCCCACCTCGGTGGACGCGAACGGCGCGATACCGGACGCCCCCACGGGGAAGTAGTCGTCGTCCAGCCCGACAAACGTCAACGAGCGGGGGCAGCCGGGAGAGGTCGAGAGATCGTTGTAGCGGATGACCGACAGGCCTGTTTCGTCGTCGTCCGCGGTCAGGAGCGCGAGACTCCCGCCGAAGGCGCTGAAATGACGGCTGGTGCCGGTTCCGTCATCCAGCGAGAGGGACGAATACACCGGCCCGACGCGAAACGGACGCTGCGCCTCGAGCGGCATCGCGATACTCAGACCCGCCAGGGCGAGTGCCAGGAGTCTCGTATTCATGCGTGGAAATTTCCGCACGGCGGCCCGGGGAGAGCCGTGACAGCTGTCACCGGGCCGGCGTGGCGAACCCTGTCGCACCCTGAAAACAGCCTACTTGAGCAGCACGCCCACGACCAATCCCACGACGTTCATCCGGATGAGCCAGGCCCAGAAGGTCGCCTTCAGGAGACCCTGCGCCTTCACATACCACACCCCGGAGCCGATGGTCTGGAGGGCGATCGTCGGAAGCCAGAGCACGGTGGCGAACTCCATGCCGGCGAGCAGGCCGCCCCCGGAGACCCAGAGATCCGACCGGAACTGCTGGTAGAGGTACGCGAACAGGAGTCCGAACGCGAAGGCCAGGAGGGCCGACTTCGCCATGGCGGGCCCCATGAACTTCTTCATCTCTTCGGGCGAGAGCTCCAGTCGGAGGTTCTCCATGCCCTTGGTGAAGACCTTGCTCCACAGCGCGTAGTCGGCGAACCACGCGACCACGCCTCCAATCAGCCCGGCCACGATCCAGCTCATCGGCAGCTCCTTGTGAGTGAACGGTCCGACGATCAGGACTTCTTGCGCTCCCCCGGCACCCCGGGCTCGGTCATCGCCCGGAGATCCAGCACCGCATCCAGTTCGGCGCCGTTCAGAACGCCCTTCTCGGTCACCAGCTGACGCACGGTTTCGTTTTTCGCGAGGGCTTCCTTCGCCAGCTTGGCGGATTCCGCGTACCCGATCCTGGGCGCGAGCGCGGTCACCAGCGCCGGCGAGCGATCCAGCCAGTGCGCGCACATCGCTGCATCCGCCTGGATCCCGGTCACGCAGCGCTCGGCGAAGATGCGCGTGGCACTGGTGAGAATGTGCATCGTGAAAAAGAGATTGTGGGCGATCACGGGCATCATCACGTTGAGCTCGAGCTGTCCCGCCTCCGCGGCGGCGGCCACCGTGGCGTCGTTTCCAATCGCCTGGAAGCACACCATGTTGACCATCTCCGCGATGGACGGATTCACCTTCCCCGGCATGATGCTCGACCCCGGCTGGACCGCCGGCAAGGTGATTTCGGCCAGACCGGTGCGCGGGCCCGAGACCAGCAGCCGGATGTCGTTCGCGATCTTGCCCAGATCCACCGCGAGTGTCCGCAGCGCGCCCGAGAGCGCGGCGGCATCTCCCATCGACTGCATCAACTGGAACCGGTCGGCTCCGGCGCGCAGCTCGAGCCCGGACACCGAGTGCAGATGGCGAATCATGGCGGCGAAGTACGCCGGTTCGACGTTGAGCCCGGTGCCGACCGCGGACCCGCCGATGCCCAGCTCGCGGAGATCGTCCGCCGCCTGGGCGACCCGGCGCCGGTTCCGTTCGAGGGTGTGCCCGTACGCCGTGAACTCCTGTCCCAACCGCACCGGGGTCGCATCCTGGAGATGCGTGCGCCCCGATTTCAGGACCTGGTCAAATGCCTTGCCCTTGTCGAGGAAGGCCTTCGCGAGTCCGTCCAGGGCCTGGAGCAGCGCGGGGAGCTGGGCGAGAGCACCGAGACGGATAGCGGTCGGGATCACGTCGTTGGTGGATTGCGCCATGTTGACGTGGTCGTTGGGATGGACCGGCGTGTACGTGCCGCGCTTCCCGCCGAGCAGCTCATTGGCGCGGTTCGCCAGCACTTCGTTGGCGTTCATGTTGTGCGAGGTGCCGGCGCCGGCCTGGTACGGATCGACGACAAACTGGTCGCGATGCTTCCCGGAGAGCACTTCATCCGCGGCCTTGACGATCGCATCCGCCAGCTTGGCGTCGAGGCGCCCCGTCTCCCGGTGGGTGAGGGCCGCCGCTTTCTTGATCCACACCACCGCGTCGACGAACGCGGGGAGCGGCGCGAGCCCGGAGACGGGGAAATTGAGCCGGGCGCGTTCGGTCTGAACGCCGTAGAGCGCGGCGGCGGGAACGGGCAGCTCGCCCAGAGGATCTTTCTCGTTTCTCGTGTCCATGGCGGGAATATATGGGACCTAGGTCTTGGGGGGGGCGCGCTTTCCGTAGCCGATGCTGAAGAGCTCCTTGGCCGCCTTCAGGCCCAGGTTCCGGATCATCACCACGCCGCCGGCGACCGCGAGAATCACGATGGAATAAATGCGGAACAGCAGCAGCATCTCCACCTGCTGGTCGCCGAAATCGCCGGCGAAGCCCCCGTAAAACGCGGCCTCGATGCCTCCCCCGCCGGACGGCAGCGGGACGACCAGGGGCGCGGCCAGGAGCGCGAGCGCGCCGAAGAACATCTCACTGAAATCCGGCGCGTCGGGCATGCCGTAGGCGAGCGCGGGAAGGATCGCGGCCCGGGCGGCCAAGCTGACCGCGGTGAGTCCCGCGTTGGCGGCCATCACCCACCAGGGCGCCCGGCGGACGTGCGCCCAGGCCACCCGCCACTGCCGCCGCACCCGGTGTCGGATGGTGCCGCCGCGGACCACCTTCTGAATCAGATAGATCGCCAGGAGCACCAGCAGAACGGCCAGCTCGATCACGACGAGGTCCGCCGCCAGGTGGTGCCGGAGCCACCGCGCCGCCTGGGCTTCAAAATCCGGGATGTAGTAGATGGCCAGCCCCGCGGCCATCACCAGGAAGACGGGCCACTCGGCCGCGACTTCGACACCGAGGCCCACGAGCGCCGTCACCACCCGCAGACCCGACTCGGTCATGCCCACGAACCGCGCCGGCTCGCCGCCGAGCCGGTTCGGCGTGACCGCCGACGCCACCTCCCCATACAGGTTCAGCTGGACGGCATTGCGCAGCGACAGTTTCCCGCCCGCGCACCACACCGAGAGCTGAATTCGCCACGCGCGAACCAGCACGTCCAGCCCGAGGAGCAGGAGCGCCAGGAGATGCGGGATGATGACGCGCCAGCTAGTCAGAGCAGTCGCCGAGGGGATAGATGAAGCCGCAGTTCCAGCAGGGGTTCTTGCAGCCCCGGGCCTTGGGGCGGACTTCGGCGCCGCAGCGGAGGCAGCGCGGTCGCGGTTTAGGCGACTCCACGGAGGAAGGGGTTGGTGCGGCGCTCGACGCCGACAGTGGTTCTCGGTCCATGTCCCGTGTACACGATGGTCGAATCCGGGAGTACAAGCAACTCCCGCTCGATGCTGTGGATCAGGGTGTCGAAGTCGCCTCCCGGCACGTCGGTCCGCCCGATGGAGCCCTCGAAGAGGACATCTCCGCCGAACACGGCCCCGTGTCCCGCAAACACGACGTGCCCGGGCGAGTGCCCCGGCGCATGCCGGACCGTGAACTCCAGGCCGCCCACGTGAAGCCGCTCCCCGGCGGCGAGCGTGCGGTCCGGCGGCGGCAGGGGATCGGCCGAGAGGCCGAACCACGACGCCTGATCGGGTACGGCGTCATAGAGATCCCGGTCATCGGGATGCAGGTACACCGGCGCCCCCGTCGCGGCGACGACGTCCGGCACCCCGAGGACGTGGTCGATGTGGGCGTGGGTCAGCCAAATGCCCACGGGGGTGGCACCGGACTCACGGAGTTTGTGCAGGACGAGCCCGGACTGCTCTCCGGGGTCGATCACCGCACAGGCCTTCGCGGCTTCGTCGATCACCAGGTAGCAGTTCTCGACGAACTGTCCGCCGGGGATCTGGAGTACCTTCACGCGGGGACCTTGGCGTGGGACTCCCGCCACCCCGCGAGATACTTCTCGACCGCGATGGCCGCCGTGGTCGCGTCCCCGACGGCGGTGGTGACCTGTCGCGTGATCTGCGCCCGCACGTCGCCGGCCGCGAAGAGGCCGGGCACCGACGTCATCATCCGCTCGTCGGTGAGCAGGTAGCCCCCCGCGTCGTGCTTCACGTGTTCGGCCACGAGACCGGTGTTGGGCTTGAACCCGATAAAGATGAAGACGCCACCCACCGGCAACGTCGACCGCTCGTGGGTGTGCACGTCCTCGAGCACGAGGTGCTGGACGCCTTTTTCGCCCCCGGCGATCTCGGGCACCGTCTTGTTCCAGATGACCTCGATCTTCGGGTTCGCAAATGCGCGTTCCTGCACGATCTTCGAGGCCCGGAACTCGTCCCGGCGGTGAACGATGTAGACCTTCGACGCATAGCGGGTGAGGTAGTCCGCCTCTTCGACCGCCGCGTCCCCCCCGCCCACCACGGCCAATACTTCCCCCTTGAAGAACGCGCCGTCGCACACTGCGCAGTACGACACCCCCTTGCCGGCGTATTCCTTCTCGCCCGGAATTCCCAGCTTCACCGGAGTCCCGCCCGCCGTCAGGATGACCGCCGGAGCCCGGTACGTGGGGCCGCCGATCGTCGTCACGGTGAACCGGTCGTCACCGGTGCGCGCGATCTGGTCCACCGTCGCGGTGTCGATCTGGGCGCCGAATTTCTGGGCGTGGTCGGCCATCTGCTGCGCCAGCTCCCAGCCCTTCACGCTGGCGAAGCCCGGGTAGTCCTCGATCAGGTCCGTGTTGAGCAGCTCACCGCCCGGCGCGCCCCGTTCGAGCGTCACGGCGTGGAGCATGCCCCGTCCCGCGTACATCGCCGCGCAGAGCCCCGCCGGGCCCGCGCCGACGATGATCACATCGAAGTCCTTGATCTCCGCTGCCGTCATGGCGTCCGCCACTCCAGTCGTGGGGGATCTCCCTCCCCCGCCAGGGCCCGCGTCAACTCCCCGCGGAATTTCACCAGTTCGAACTCGATCTCCGGGTGCTCCGGTCCCGTGAGCTTGGCGACCGCGGCGGCACCAACCTTCACCACGCCGTGCCGGTTCCCGCGGGACCGGTGCAGCAGGGCCGCGCAGGCCTGGATCAGGCCCTGCCAGACCAGCCGCTCCTCCGGCCGGTCTCTACTTATAGAACGCCAGACGGTTTCCAGCGCCTCGTGCGCCAGCCAGTATTCACCCCGGTTGAAGAGATCCCGGGCCGTTTCAAGCTGGGCCCGCCGGGCTTCCGGGGTCAGGCGGCCCCCACCGCGAGCAGATTCAGGGCCCCGTGACAGCTCGAGACCGTGCCGATCAATACGGCCGCCGGCGCGCCGGTCTCCCCCGCACGCGCGACGACGGCATCGCCGGCCAGGACTTGATTGACGGCGAAGGTCCCCACACCGAAGACGTGGTGCCTGCACACGAACAGCGCCGGCCCGAATACCGGCCGCTCCCCCTCCCCCAGCCGGTCCGCGAGCGCGTGCACCGAATCCGGCATCTCCCACGTCCGCGCCGCCCCGATGGCCGGGCAGGTCACGGGCTCCACACAGTGCGTCGGGCAGATCCAGTCGGCGTACGAGACGTAACGCGTCCGGTCGTTCCCCGTCCGGTCGTACGGGGTGTCCAGCTCCCCCGGCACCGGCTCGACCGTCACGGACCGCCCGGGCCACCGGGCCCGCGCCCGCCGGACGATCCACTCGAACATGAGGTGGGGCATGTGGGGCGACGGCACGATGAAATCCGCGGGCTGGTCGTCCGCCGTGGCCTGGATCGAACCCAGGTAGTCGTCGAAGAAGCTGCCCCAGTCCGACATCACGAAGGTGCGGTCCGGTGCGGACTCGAACTCCTTTCGAGCCCGGCAGTCCGCGTTGCGGTCCACGAGCATGACCCGGCGGAACGATGCCTTGCCCTTCTCCTTGGCCCGCGCGAGCTGCCCCGCGTAGAACGAGCCGTAGCACCCGCCGCCGACGATGATGACGTCCCGCATGAGGACCGGATCGCTCATCGGATGACCCGCCCGCCGTCCACGACCAGCACCGTCCCGGTGACGTAGTCGGCGGTGAGGAGATAGAGCACCGCCTGGACGACGTCCTCGGGGGAGCCCAGACGTCCCACGGGTGTCGTCTCCGCAAAGTGGGCCCTGGTCTTTTCGTCCCAGTCGTCGGGGAGGAGCACCGCGCCGGGCGCGACGGCATTCACGAGGATGTCCGGGGCCAGCGCCCGGGCCAGCCCCTTCGTGAGCATCACCACACCCGCCTTGCTTACGCAATGGGGCACGTACTGAGGCCAGGGCTCGAACCCGGCGACATCGGCGAGGTTCACCACCCGCCCGCGTGAGGTTCGCAAGTAGGGCACCGCCCCCTGCGTCACGAAGAAGGGCGCGCGCAGGTTCAGGTCGAGCGTCTGGTTCCAGGATTCCGGCGTCACCTCCGCCACGGGCTGCTTCACCATGACCGCGGCGGAATTCACGAGAATGTCCAGCCTGCCGCCCAGGACACCCGCGGCGCGTCCCGCCAGCGACGCCGCGGCATGCGGATCGGCGAGATCCGCCGCGATCGCATCCGCCGTGCGGCCCAGTGCCCGGATCTGCTGTACCGTGTCCATTCCGCCGTCCGCGGTCCCGTGGACGTGCACCGCGACGTCACAGCCCGCGCGCGCGAGACCGACGGCGATCGCCTGCCCCACCCGGCGCCCGGCTCCGGTCACGAGCGCGGCGCGGCCCTGGAGGATCACCGGCGCATGCTGGAGAGGGGGATGACCTCGCCGCTGACGGACCGGGCTTCGTCGCTCGCCAGGAAGAGGACGACGCGGATCAGATCGTCCATCTCGACGTAGGCCATGTCCGCGCCCATCGCGGCGATGTTCTCGGGGGTGCGGACCGATTCGGGAGCGACGGCGTTCACACGGATGCGGGACGGCGCGAGCTCGATGGCGAGGGACCGCGTCAGCCCGGCCACGGCGGCTTTGGCGGCCGCGTACCCGCTCATGCCGCCGGCAGGCCGCAGGACGGCCACCGACGCAAAATTCACGACCGCCCCGCCCCCGCGCCGGGTGAGCGCTGGGGCCGCGGCCTGACACAGATTGAACGCCGTCCGGAAGTTGATCGCGAAGGTGCGGTCGAGCTGGTCGGCCGTGATTCCGGCCAGCGGTCCCGCGGCGAGAAACCCGCCCGCCACATTGACCACGGCGTCCAGACCGTTGAACTCCTGCTCCGCCGCTTCGACGGCGCCGCGCGCCGCGGTGGCCGTCGTGAGGTCCGCGGTGACGCCCACAACCGGGACGCCGCTCTTTTCGAGCTCGCCGGCCCGCTCCTTCACCAGCTGCGGCTCGCGATCCGCGATCACAAGGCTCGC
>DATEGY010000375.1:0-12187 GCA_035279865.1 Gemmatimonadales bacterium
TGGCGACGCGATTCGACCCCACCGTCCCACCCGGCCACATGACGATCACGCCGCCCAGAGCGACGATCATGCCCCCGTACCATACCCACCACACCAAGGGATTGATGGTGAACCGATACACCGCGGTCTCGGTCCCGTTCACCACGCCGCCCAGGACCACGTACAGGTCTTCGCGCAGGTCACTCCGGATCGCGACGGCGGTGGACGGCTCGAACGTCGGGTTGCCGAAGGAATCGACGTGCTGGCGTTTCTCGGGCACCATGGTGCCGATGGTCTTCCCGTTCCGCGACACGACGACCGTCCCGGCGGTCACCTGTCGATTCAGCGCGTCATACTGGGAAATGCCCAGGTGCTTGAATGTGTACGTCCACCCGTAGGGGCTGGCCAGCGTCACCGATTGTCCGGGCTTGAGGGAGGCTTCCGTCTCCACCTTGAACGCCATGCCCGTGAACGCCACGAACAAGAGCACGATGCCGGTGTGGACGATGTAGCCGCCGTACCGCCGGCGGTTCCGCGCAATCAGGTGGAAGAAGGCGAGCGGATACATCTCGCCGTACTGCCGGTGGCGGGCGCGGACGCCGCGGAAAAATTCCTGCACCACGGTGCCGAGCACGAACGCCGAGATCGACACGGTAAGCACGGGCCAGAACTGCCGCATGCCCAAGAGGAGCACAATGAGCGCGGCCGCGATGCCCGAGGTGAGGGGCACGGAGAACTGCCGCTTGAGATTGGGGATGGACGCCCGGCGCCAGGCGATGAGCGGACCGATGCCGGTGAGGGCCAGCAGGGCCAGCCCCAATGGCACGTTCACGAAATCGAATGCCGGTGGCTTCATCACGATCTTCTGGCCCGTGAACCACTCCGACAGCAACGGATACACGGTCAGGACCAGGACGGTGAAGGCGATGCCGACGAGCATCAGATTATTGAAGAGGAAGCTCGCCTCGCGGCTCACCAGCGACTCCAGCGTGGCCTCGGCCTGCAACAGCGGCAGCCGCGTCACATACAGCAGCGTGAGCAGCCCGATGGCCAGGAAGAGGAACCAGGAGAAATAGGCGCCGACGGGAGACTGCGTGAACGAATGGACCGATTGGATCACGCCGGACCGGGTGAGAAAGGTCCCGAAGATCGACAGCACCCACGCACCCATGATCAATCCCAGGTTCCACTTCTTCAGCATCCCGCGCTTTTCCTGGATCATGACCGAATGCAGAAATGCGGTCATCACGAGCCAGGGCAGAAACGAAGCATTCTCGACGGGATCCCAGGCCCAGTAGCCGCCCCACCCCAGCTCCACGTAGGCCCACCACATGCCCAGGCAGATCCCGACGGAGAGGAACAACCACGACAGGATCGTCCACTTCCGGATGGCCACCAGCCAGTCGACGTCGAGGCGCTTCGAGAGCAACGCGGCCACCGCGAACGCGAACGGGATGGTGATGGAGATGTACCCGAGGTAGAGCATCGGCGGATGGAAGACCATCCCGGGATTCTGCAGCTGGGGATTCATTCCCCGCCCGTCCGCCGGCGTATAGGGGAGCCGGTCGAAGGGGTTGGCAGCTCCCAGCATGACCACCAGGAAAAAGACCGCGACGACACACACCACCGCCGACACGTACGGGAGGTAGACGCGGTGACGGGGAGCCGTCAGCACCATCGCCAGCGATCCGAAGATCGACAGTACGGTGGCCCAGAAGAGGAGGCTGCCCTTCTGTCCGGCGTACAGGGCGGACCACGTGTAGAAGGTCGGGAGGTTCCGGCTGGTGTAGGCGGCGACGTACTCCACATTGAAATCGCGCGCGAACAGCAGCCATTCGACGCAGAAGACGGCCACGACGAGCGACAGGCACATCGCGAAAACGGCGTGGCGGGAGCTCTGCTGCAGATCAGTCCGTCCCGTCATCCCCCCCGAGAAGCCGGTGACGGCGCCCCAGATGCCGATGAGACAGGCGATCCAGAGCGCCAGGCTGCCCAGGATGGTCACGGTTTATGCCTTGGGAACCGCTTCGTACCGCGACCCGCACTTGGCGAGTACGTCGGTGGCGTGGATGACGCCGTCCTTCTGGAGCCGGCCCTCGACCACCACCTCGACCGAATCGGTGAAGGTATCGGGCGGCAGGCCGTGGAAGACCACCGGGTAGATGGCGCCGCCGTCGGCGACGCTGAACTTGAGAGTGGACGTCGCCACGTCGCGAGTCACGGATCCCGGTACGACGTGGGCTCCGACTTTCATCCCCACGTTATAGAACCCGGGATCGGCCGCGACCTTCCGGGAAAGCTCCGTCGGGGTGAGGAAATACTGCCCCGACTGCTTGATCCCCGTCGCCATCAGCCATCCCGCCGACACGACCACGATGGCGGCGCCGATGGCGAACTTGGTGCCCGTCTTCATGGGTTCAATCATATCGACCCGTTCCCCCCCTTGCCAGCCCGGCAGAAAAGGCGCCACGCACCTTCATCGAACCATCACCATCCCTTCAGGGGAGCTCCGGGAGATTGGCTTCGTGCTTACACCGGAGCCTGTCGCCATGAACCACTCCCCGATCATCGTCGGCGTCGATGGATCCGACGCCGCACCGCGCGCCCTCGCGCTTGCGCGTGAGCTGGGCACGGCGTTCGACGCTCCCTGCCATTTCGTGCATGCCGTCCGCAGCCCCTGGACCTCGACGCCCGCCCCGGATGCGGTGCAGGCTGAAGCGTTCGAGGCAGCCGCCCTCCGGTCGGCAGAAGACCGGATCCGCAAGGTGCTCCGGGAGCGCCTCTCGAGCGAGGAACTGCGCCACCTCGACGTCCGTCTGGGACGGGCGGCCGTGGAGCTCAACGAGGCAGCCGAAGAGGTGGACGCGCAGGCGATCGTGATCGGTGGCAAGCGCCACAGCACCTTCGGCCGGTGGTTCGGATCCAGCACCGGGCACGGTCTGGCCCGCCTCGCCGAGCGTCCGGTTATCGTCGCCGGGCCCTCGACCGGGCCGGTGTCGCGGGTGCTGGCGGCCATCGATTTCTCGGAAAGCGGCAAGGCTGTGCTGGCGATGGCCGAAGCATACGCCAATGCGCTGCACGCCGAGCTGCGGCTGATCTCCGTGATCGAGCCCCTCCCGATCACCCCCGGCATCACGATGGCCCTGGATCACGACGACTACTATCGCTGGTCCGAAGCCCAGGTGACCTCGGAGTTGTGGTCGCGGGTCCGAACCAGAACTGCCGACAAGGTCATCCGGATCGGGCACCCGGTGGAGACGTTGCTTCGGGAATTGACCGACTGGGCTGCCGACCTCGTGATCCTCGGATCGCATGGCAGGAACTTCGTCCAGCGGGCATTGCTGGGCAGCGTGAGCGAGGAGCTCCTGAATCAGCTCCCGACGTCTCTGCTCCTGGTGCCGCCGCACCGGCGGGCAGGCGAGCGCGCGCATGCTCCGGTCCCTCAGCTGGCGGGCGCCCTCTAGCGGTCAGCAGATCCGGGGGAGCTGGTCCCCCGGCCGTACCTCGACACAACGACACCACCGACCCCCCGGGGAGTGCAGCCACGTCGTTCAGCGTGAAGAAATCTTCATACTGATTTGCTTGCGACATCATGGACCGGTATGCAGTCTCGATACGTACGGGGAAGTACCTAGGTGACCAGTACACAAGCATCGAGCGTGTCTATGAAACATCGCCTGTGGATCGTGGCCCTCGGCCTTCTGGCCTCCGCGTGCACCCACACCGACATCGTGTATCGCACGCGACCTCCATTCAATCCTCCCCCGGACTCGACCAGCGGCTTCCTCGGGTACTTCACGACGGCCACCCAGCAGACGACCTGCGGTAATTGTCACGTCGGGGTCCAGGCAAGGTGGGTCAATACCAAGCACGCCTCGGCCTGGGCCGATCTCCAAGGCTCCGGACACGCGGCGTCGTACTGCAGCAATTGCCACAGCGTCTCGCAAAACGGGAACAGCTTCGGGAAACCTGGCGGGTACGCTGTGAAACCAGACTCCGCCTATCACGACGTGCAATGCGAGAATTGCCACGGCCCTGGCTTCGCGCACGTCCAGAATCCGACCCAGCAGACGGAACCGCTCGCCTCGATCAACGTCGATACCGGCCTGGTCTCGACGTGCGCCGGCTGTCACACCGGCGTCCACGAGCCGTTCGTCGATCAATGGAAGCAATCGGCGCACGGGTCCGGGCCGGGCTTCAGCGTGGCCACGTCGTCCGCGGCCAACATCGCAACCTGCGGTACGTGCCATGAGGGACAGACGGCGCTCACCGTCAAGTTCGGCGTGACGGGAAACTTCAAGGAGAAGGGCGCCGTGACGCCCGCGACGGCATTGCGGATCACCTGCGTCGTGTGCCACGATCCCCACGGCTCGCCCAACACGGCGCAGCTGCGGGCGTCGATCTCCACCCCGACGCTCGACAACCTGTGCGTCTCCTGCCACTCGCGGTCCGGCACGCCGCCCTGGAGCGTCGCCTCCGGGGCCACCGGCACATCCCGTGGTGCGCACGGGGCGCAGGGACTCCTCGTGCTCGGCATCAACGTCGGCTGGATTCCGCCGGGCTTCGCCTATGACACGGGCCAGATCGTTTCGAGCCACGGCTCCGCGGCCAATCCGAGCCTCTGCGCTACGTGTCACGTCGCGCAGACGACGGTGACCGACAAGGCGACGGGTGCCTTCTCGTTCCAGAGCGTGGGGCACACGTTCACGGCGACGCCGTGCCTCGACACGGCCGGGATCCCTCAGGCGACCACGAACTGCCCCATCGCCCAACGCGACTTCCGCGCCTGTTCCAACGGCGCCTGCCACGTGGGCGGGCCGAGTGTCGCGTCCACCGCCTTCCAGGTGTTCCAGGGGCGTATCGACAACCTGCTCGACCAGATCTGGTCGGATACGAATCACAACAACGTGATCGATCCCACGGATCCGGGCCTGATCCCCGCCATCCTGGCGCGCGGCACCGCTCAGGACTCCGCGGAGCTCAACTTCAGCACCAACGTCACCACGGTGGCGAAGGGCGCGCTCTTCAACGCCGCACTCGCGGCCACCGAGGACCGTCAGAACTTCCTGAGCGGCAAGTTGATGGGCCGCGGTTTCGCGACCCACATGGCCTCCGGAAACGGCGTGCACAATCCGTTCCTCCTCGAGGCCCTCCTCACCGCGTCCATTCAGGCGCTGCATACCACGTATGGGTTGGCGCCGCCGGCCGGCGTCGACCTCCGGGTGCATGCGACGCCGCCCCCGGGCGTCCGCATGGCGGGTGCGCCAGTCAACAGCATGCGAGTGGTCGGAAGCCGGTAAACCGGAGGCTCCATATTTTCGAGCCGACCCTCCCCGGAGTCCTCCCGCAGGTCAAAGTCGAGTCCCCCCTTCCCGGGGGGATTTCGGCGTTCGTCCGCTTCCTGTTCAACCTCCCCTCCTGGCTCCAGATCACGGGCTTCATCCTCGGCATCATCGTCGCGTTGGCGGTGGCCTGGTTCCTCTGGAAGCGGCGCCGGCCCATCGTGCTCTGGCTCGCCAGCCGCCCCTGGAGCCTGAAGCTGGGGCTGGGGTTTGCGGCGCTGGGGGTGATTCTGCTGGGCTCGGGTGGCGGCGCGTACGGCTGGCACTACATGCAGCATGACAACGGGTTCTGCACCGGCTGTCACATCATGGGCCCCGCGTACCAGCGGTTCACCCAATCCGTGCACGACTCCCTGCAATGTCACCAGTGTCACCAGCAATCGATTTTCGCCAGCGCGCGGCAACTCTACCTCTGGGTCGCGGAACGGCCCGCGGAAATCGGACCGCACTCGAAAGTCCCCAACGGGGTGTGTGCGGGCTGCCATGTGAACGGCGACCCCAAGAAGTGGAAGATCATTTCCGCCACTGCGGGGCACCGGACCCACCTGGAGTCGGACTCGAGCGTGCTCCGGGGCATCCAGTGCGTGCGGTGCCACGGCCAGGAAGTGCACCATTTCGTGCCGGTGGACTCGACCTGCGGGCAGACCCAGTGCCACACGAACGTCCACATCGAGCTGGGGAAAATGTCCCAGCAGACGGATCTGCATTGCGTCACCTGCCACCAGTTCACGGCGAAGGTGCCGCAGCTCGCGACCTACGATTCCGCCAAGGGGACCCTGGTCCCGAACGTGAAGCAGTGCTTCGGGTGTCACCAGATGCGCGCCATGCTCGCGTCCTTCGATCCCGCGAGGGACCCGCATCGCGGCACCTGCGGGATGTGCCATAACCCGCACGTCCAGACGCGGGCCGCGGACGCCGCCAAGACCTGCACGTCCGCCCAGTGTCACTCCACCTGGCGCAATGAGCCCTTCCACGTCGGCACGCAGCACCGCGCCGTCGCGGGACCGGGCAACTGCCTGATCTGCCATCAGCCCCACATCTGGAAGGTGGATCCGAGCGACTGCGCCGGGTGCCACGCCGCGGTCCGGGCCCGACGCGCCGGTGGCGGCCTGCTCAAACCCCCAGTCCCGTTCGACACCACCAAGGCGAAGGCCGGCATCTCGATGCGGTCTCCGCCCGCCGATCCCCGGCCCAAGGGAAAAGGGGATGTCCGCTTGGAGCCGCCCCCCCCGCTGCCCCCCGCCCTCGCGGTTCCCGATTCCTTTCCCCACGCACGCCACACGTCGCTCGCCTGTATCACCTGCCACTCGTCCCAGCAGGGGCACGGCCGGTTGACCTTCCAGCCGCCGCGCGGCTGCCAGATCTGCCACCACCAGGGGTCCGACACGGCGACGTGTATCCGGTGCCATGTGGCGGACTCGATCGCCCACGCGGAGTCCGTCACGGTTCGAGTCGCCGTAGCGGGGGCCACGCCGCGGGAACACGCGGTGCAATTTTCCCACGCCACTCACCAGCGCTTGCGGTGTGTGACGTGTCACACGACACCCGTCTCGATGGACCCGGCGCCCCCCGTGCGCACCTGCGCGTCATGTCACGACGACCATCACACCACGGCGCGGGCTTGCGCGGTCTGCCACACCGAGACGTCCTCCCCCGCTGTACGCACGGCGCATGCACCCCCCGCGGAGGCCCATCGCGGGTGCGTGGGGTGCCACACCAGCACGATCGTCGCTGGGCTCGTCCCCGACCGGGGACTCTGTCTCGCCTGTCACCCGACGCAGATCCCGCACTACCCGGAGCGCGCCTGCACCGGATGTCACGTCGGGGCCGGCGCCGACATGAGGACGAGCCGGTGAGACGCATCCTGGTGCTCCTCGTCCTGCTCCCCGCCAGCCTCACGGCACAAGGGTACCGGCTGCGCCTCGACGTCCGCTCACAGGTCGTCGCGTACCGGGGCGTCGCCGTCGACAGCCTGCCGGTGTCGGACACGGTTCCGGGCGTCGGTGGCGGCCCTGTCACGCCCGACGGCATCGCGGTGCAGTGCGTCGCCGGCCAGCCCTATTGCTCCTTTTTCCGCCCGGGCCCCACGCAGCGGAGTGGCCCCGTGAGCACCGCGGCGGATTTCACCGCATGGGGACTGGGAATCCCTGGGCTGTCCGTCCACATGCTGGCGCGCGGAGACGCGGACCTCGGCAACGCCGCGGTGAGCTGGCCTTCCACGGCACCGGCCCTCCAGCTGCTCGAGGGGTACGCAGAGTTCGCCCGGCCGGCGTACCTGGTGCGGCTGGGCCGTCAGACCCAGGCGGCACCGATCGGCTTCACTGGGTTCGATGGCGCCAGCGCCACCGTGCGGCGGGAGCAAATGGGCGTCGATGCCACCGCGTATCTGGGATGGGGCCTCGCGGATGCGTCGGCCTTGCCGGTGACCAGCGCGGCGCTCAATCCTCTCGACGACTTCCAGCCAGTCGAGCGGCAGCTCGTGGCCGGTGGCTCCGTGGGATTCCGGAGCATGCCCCTGGATCTGCATTGGTCGTACGAGCGGCAGGTGGACCGGCGCTCACAGTACTTCGTGTCGGAGCGCACGCGGGGTGACGCCGTCGTCCGGCCCCTGGCAGGGTGGACCCTCACCGCGAGCGGCATGTACGACCTGGCCCAGAGCCTGTGGGGGAACGTCGACCTGCGCCTGGCGTGGCGGCCCGCATCCGGATTCGCGGGCGCGTCCCTCGGCGTGAGCCGCTACCGCCCCGATTTCGACCTGTGGACCATCTGGGGCGTCTTCAGTCCCACCGCGTACCGGTCGATCGACGGCACCGTGGATCTCGCCCCTGCCCGCGGTTTGTCCTTTCACGTCACGGGGCAGGCCTACCAGTACGACGCGACGGGTGCCTCCGCTCCTCTCACCAACTTCGAGAACTCCGGCTGGCGGTTTTCGTGGGACGGCGTCTATGCCGTTTCCCGCCGGTGGACCCTGGACGCCGGATACCGCGCCGAGTTCGGTCCCGGGGCCTCGTCGCGCGGTTTCACCGGGGGCGCCACCTTCACCGTCACTGACCAGCTCACCCTGTCGGCGCACGCCGGCACGCTCGACCGCCCCCTCGAGTTCCGGCTCGATGATGCGTCCGTCTGGATGGTGGGCGCGGCGGCGACCTGGAAGGCCTCCGACCGGTGGAACGTGCAGGCGGACGCCACGCAATACACCGAGTCCCGCCGGCGCCCGGACACCGCGGGGTTCGACTGGAATCAGACCCGGATCTCGGCTCGGCTGGTGCTGCTCTTCGGCAGCGAGGTGCATGCTGGTCTGCCGGCGGCCGTGCAGGCGATGCCCGAGGCGCCGCGATGAGAGCGGCTTGGATCGCCGCGGTCGTCCTCGTGGCCCGGGTCGCCTCGGCCCAGACACCCCAGTTCGACCATGTTCGCCACGCCAAGGTATTTCCAACGTGTCTCGGATGTCATGCCGGCGCGGGGGAAGCCGGGGCGGCCCTCTACCCGGACTCCGGAGCGTGCACGTCGTGCCATGACGGGACGATTCAGAAACGGGTGCGGTATCTCCGGCCCACCGACTCCCTCCGCACCAATCTCCGGTTCTCGCACATCGCCCATGCCGTCAAGGTGCCGGCGGCCACCTGCGTCTCGTGCCACCAGGAGGCGACTGCGCCCTGGATGAGCGTGCAGCTTCCGATCGTCCGCCGCTGCCTCGACTGCCACGGCATCCGGACCGCGCATCTGGACGCACCGGACACGGCGTGCGCCACCTGTCATTACGCGTTGCCGGCGGCGGTGCGTCTATCGCGCGCCGACGTCGCGAAATTCCCCGCCCCGGCATCCCATCAGGCCGCCGGCTTCGCTTCGGGAACGGGGCACGGAGTGCAAGCCGCCCGGCTCGCGCCCGTTGCGCCGAGCTGCGCCACGTGCCATTCACAGAACTTCTGCCTGACCTGTCACGTGGATTCGCCCGAGCAGCCCGCCATCCAGGCAATGGCGGCCGATCCCCGCGGCACGGCCATCGCGGCATCCCTCAAGGCTCCTGCGTCGCACGCTGCCGAGGACTTCCTTCAGAGCCACGGCCCCGCGTCGCGCCTGCCCGCGGCGACCTGTGCGACCTGCCACACCCAGCAGAGCTGTCTCACCTGCCACTCGGCCACTCCCGCAGTGGCTGCCGCTCTCCATCCGGCCGGGCCGGGCCGCGGCCGCGGTGCCCTGGTCACGCGGCACGCCCCGTCGTGGCATACCACGGCGTTCATCAAGCATCACGCGCCCTCGGCCGAGGCCGCGGCGAAGACCTGCGCGAGCTGTCACAGCCGGAGCGACTGCGTCCAGTGCCACCGCCCCGACGCCGCCAGCGCCGGGGCGTACCATCCTGCCGGGTTCTTGACCCGGCACCCGGCTGCCGCCTACGCGCGCGAAACGTCGTGCAACACCTGTCACAACCCGGGCCAGTTCTGCGTGACGTGCCACAAGAGCGCGGGGCTGGTGGCCACGGCGGCGCTGGGAAAGGGTTACCATGACGCGTCGCGGTTCTTCATCTCGGGGCACGGCGTCGTCGCCAGGCAGAGCCTGGAGACCTGCACCAGCTGTCACGTCGAGCGGGACTGCCTGACGTGCCACTCGGCGCTGGGGGGACGGCGCTTCAATCCCCATGGCCCCGGCTTCGACGCGGCGCGTATGATCAGGAAGAATCCCGAGGTCTGCACCGCGTGCCATGGCACCGCGATTCCAACCCAGTAGTCACGATGACCCCATTCTGGTGGGAGACTCCATGAATTGTTCGTCCTGCGGCGAACCCCTGCCCGACACCGCACAGTTCTGCCACAACTGCGGAGCCCGTGTCGGAGCCCAGACTGCCGCCCGCGGCTGGCAGACGGCGGCTCCCTGGGCGCTGGCAGGGTTTTTTGTCGGCGTGCTGGTGGGCGTACTGGCGGACGGACTCTTCCGGCGCCCGGAGCCTGCTGGAGGCGCGGAGACCACGGCCGCGGCCGCCGCCCCGGCCGCCGGGGGTGGTGGAGCGGCGTCGGTAGACATCGCCAACATGACCCCCGCAGAGCGGGCCAGCCGGCTCTATACCCGGGTGATGAGCCTGCACGCGGCCGGGAAGGCGGACTCGGCAGAGTTCTTTCTGCCCATGGCGCTCCAGGCCTATGGAATGCTCCCGGACGTGACCCCGGACGCCCACTACCACATCGGCGTCCTCCAGCTGACGTCGGGGAACATGCCGGCCGCCCTGGCGGAAGCCGACACCATCCAGAAGCAGGTCCCGACGCACTTGTTCGCGGACATGCTGCGGGCGCGCGTGTACGGTCTGCGGCGGGACACGAAGAACTACGAAGTGGCGTGCCGCAGCTACCTCAAGCACGAACCGGCGGAGCTCGCGAAGAAGCGTCCCGAATACGCCGAGCACGCCGGCACCATCGCGGCCTTCCACGAGGAGGCGACCGGCCTGACGAAGGGATCCGGAACGCCCGCGAGCTGACGGGGAATCGTAAGGGTCCCCTCATACTGCGTTGGCGGCCGCTTCAACGACGTCCGCTAGGCTGATCAGTATGGGTCAGCCGGTGCGCGCCATCATTCGGGATTACCCACTGCCGCTCCTGTCCGCCCTCGGACTGGTGGCGGGTGCGGGGTTGTGGCTCACGCCCGGGACCCGGACGGGTGCGCACTGGTGCTGGCTCGCGGTCGTCTTAGGCGGCGGCGGTCCCCTCCTCTGGAAAACCCTGCGGGACGTCCTGCGCGGACACTTCGCGGCCGACGTCGTCGCCGCGCTCGCCATCGTCACCTCCCTCGTGCTGGATCAGTACTTCGCCGGCGCTGTCGTGGTGCTGATGCAGTCGGGCGGTGAAGCGCTCGAGCGCCGTGCTTTCGCGCGCGCCTCCGACTCGCTCGAAGCCCTGCTCGCCCGGGCGCCCCGCATTGCCCACCGTCATGCCCCCGAGGGGATCGTGGACGTTCCGGTGGACGCGGTGGCACCGGGGGACCGACTGTTGATCCGCCCCGGAGACCTGGTCCCGGTAGATGCGACGGTCGTCGAGGGATCGTCCGCCGTGGATCAGTCTGCGCTCACCGGCGAGCCGGTCCCGGTCCGGGCGGGCCCAGGCACGCCGCTCATGTCCGGGAGCATCAACCTCGAGGGCGCGCTCACGGTCCGTGCCGACAAGGCGAGCAGCGAGAGCCAATACCAGCGCATCGTGCAACTGGTGGAAAGCGCCCGCCGGGAACGGGCCCCTCTCCAGCGTCTCGCCGATCGCTACGCCGCCTGGTTCACACCGGTCACGCTCCTCGCCTGCGGCGTGGCCTGGCTCGCCACCCGCGATCCGACCAGCATCCTCGCGGTCCTGGTCGTGGCTACTCCCTGCCCCTTGATCCTCGCGACCCCCGTGGCGGTGATCGGGGCCATCAGCCGGGTGGCCGACCTCGGAGTCATCGTGAAAACCGGGGCGGCCATCGAGCAACTGGGACGCGCCCACACGTTCGTATTCGACAAGACCGGCACGCTCACACTGGGGCACCCCACCGTGCGCCGCGTGCACCCACGACCGGGGGAATCGGCGGGCGAGATTCTGCGCCTGGCGGCGGCCGTCGAAGACCGTTCCTCTCATCATCTGGCGCGCGCCGTCGTGGAGGCGGCTCGGCAGGCGGGAACGGGAGTGCCCCTGGTGACATCCGTTCGCGAGTGGCCCGGGTCGGGCGTGGAAGGAGACGTTGCGGGACACCGGGTGCTGGTCGGCTCACCCGCCTTGGCGGCGGAGCATGGCGTCCACGTGCCGGATGCCGACGCCGAGGAGACCACCGCCTGCGTCCTCGTCGACGGGCGCCTCGCCGGTACCATAGAGTTCGCCGACCGCCTCCGTCACCAGGTGCCGGCGCTGATGCAG
>DATEGY010000376.1:0-6879 GCA_035279865.1 Gemmatimonadales bacterium
CGGCGACGCGACCATCCATACCGTCGAGCATCTACTCGCCGCGCTCGGCGCCCTGGAAATCGACGACTGCCTCATCGAGCTGTCCGGGCCGGAGCCGCCGGCGCTCGACGGCAGCGTGGGCCCGTATTTCAAGGCGCTGACCCAGGCGGGAACCGCCGACGTGGAGGGCGAGCCGGTATTCCTCACCGTGCAGGCACCGTTCACGGTCACCGAAGGCGATGCGAGTTACGTAGTGGCACCCGCCAAGAGCTACCGTCTGACCACCACGGTCGAGTTCGCCCATCCCCTGATCGGACGCCAGGCCGGCACCTATGAGATCACCCCCGAGGCCTTCGCCCGGGAGCTCGCGCCCGCGCGCACCTTCGGGTTTGCGAGCGAGGTCGACGCCCTCCGGGCCAAAGGGCTCATCAAAGGCGTGACCAAGGACAACGCCATCGTGCTGGACGATCAGGCCGTGGTGCAGGGCGGGCCCCTCCGGTGGCCCGACGAATTCGTCCGGCACAAGGCCGCGGACATCGTGGGCGACCTGGCCCTCACCGGCGCGCGCGTGCGCGCGCACATCGTCGCCACCCGCCCGTCCCACGTGGGGAACGTCGCGCTCGCGCGGGCGCTGTCCCGCACCGCCAAGCGCACGGGTGACGCGCGTTACGATATCGGCCGGATTCTCGACATCCTGCCGCACCGCTATCCGTTCCTGCTCGTGGACCGCATCATCGAGGTGGAAGGGGACCGGCGGATCGTCGGCATCAAGAACGTCACGATCAACGAGCCGTTCTTCCAGGGCCATTTCCCCGGGCACCCGATCATGCCGGGCGTGCTCATCATCGAAGCGATGGCGCAGGTGGGCGGCATGCTCCTGATGGGACACTTCGAGGGCCAGAACGTCGAAGACAAAGTGGTCTACTTCATGTCGCTCGACAACGTGAAGTTCCGCCGGCCCGTGCTGCCCGGCGACCAGATCCGCTTCGAGCTGGAGATGGTGCAGTTCCGGGGCCGGACCTGCAAGATGAAGGGCGTCGGCTACGTCGACGGGCAGGTCGTGGCGGAGGCCGAAATGATGGCGATCGTGACCGACAAATGATTCACGCCACCGCGCTGATCGACGCCAAAGCGGAGCTCGGCCAGGATGTACACGTGGGCCCCTATGCCGTGATCGGTCCCCGGGTGACCATCGGGGACGGCACCCGGATCGCCGCGCACGCCGTGGTCGAATGCAACGCCCGGATCGGCGCGGGCGTGCAGATCGGCGTCGGGACCGTCGTCGGGGGACCGCCACAGGACCTCAAGTACAAGAACGAAGAGACCTGGGTCGAGATCGGCGACCAGACGGTGATCCGCGAATATTCGACGGTGAACCGCGGGAGCACCGCCACCGGCCATACGACCATCGGGGCGCGCTGCTTCCTCATGACCTACGTCCATATCGCTCATGATTGCCACCTGGGCTCGGACGTCATCATCGCCAACGGCGTCCAGATGGCCGGGCACGTGACCATCGGTGACCGCGCCAACATCTCGGGTCTGACCCCGATCCATCAGTTCTGCCGGATCGGGACCTTCGCCTTCGTGGGCGGCGGCTCCCGCGTGAACCAGGACGTGCCGCCCTACGTGAAGGCGGTGGGTAACCCGCTCCAGCTGTACGGCCTCAATTCGGTCGGCCTCCAGCGCGCCGGGTTCTCGGCGGACGTGAAGCTGGCGCTCAAGCGCGCGTACCGGTTGCTCTTCAACTCGGACTTCAACATCACGCAGGGCATCGCGCGCGCCCGCGCCGAGCTGCCGGCCCTGCCCGAAGTGGAAACCTTCCTCACGTTCATCGAGACGTCGCAGCGGGGAGTGCTGGTGTGACGCTGTCGCGGGTGCGGATCGGCGTGATCGGCACCGGCGCACTGGGTTACCACCACGCCCGCCTCCTCCGCCATATCGACGGGGCGGAGCTCGCCGGCATCTTCGACCGGAACGCCGACCGCGCCGCGCACGTCGCGCAGGAGCTGGGGACCCGGGCGTTCTCCACGCTGGACGCCCTCCTGGACCAGGTGGACGCCGCGAGCGTGGTGGTGTCGACGCCCGCCCATACCGAGGTCGGACTGGCCGCACTCTCCCGCGGTATCTCCTGTCTGATCGAGAAGCCCCTGGCCGATTCGGTGTCGGGCGCCGAACAGCTGGTGGCCGCTGCCACCCGGCACCGAGCGAAGCTGCAGGTGGGGCACGTGGAGCGCTTCAACCGCGCGGTGCGGGCGGCCCTGCCGTATCTCGACGACCCCCGCTTCTTCCAGTGCGACCGCCTCGCACCGTTTACGCCGCGGGGTTCCGATGTGGCCGTGGTGCTGGACCTGATGATCCACGACCTGGATCTCATTCTGGAGCTGGTCGGGAAGGACGTCACGGACGTCCGCGCAACGGGCGCGCCCCTCCTCACCCCGCACGTCGACATCGCCAATGCCCGCGTGGAGTTCTCGAACGGGGCCGTGGCGGTCGTGACAGCGTCCCGCATCTCCCGGGAACGCACCCGGAAGCTCCGGATCTTCCAGCCCACCGGGTATTTCTCCCTCGATCTCGCCCAGGGGACCGGCCACTTCTACCGGTTGAAAGCCGGTTGGAAGGGCCTGGGCGCCACCCGGATCGAGGACATCGTCGAGCACATCAAGCTGGACGCGCCCGAGGCCGAGCCCCTGAAGCTCGAGCTCGAGAGCTTCGTCCGCGCGGTCCGGGGGGAAGGGGACGTCGCCGTATCCGGCGCCGCCGGTGCTCAGGCACTGGTCCTCGCGACCCGGGTCGCCGACGCCATCCAGTCGTCTCCGCTCGCCACCCTGCGGCCGTGACCGCGTCCCCCCGTCTCTATGTCTCGGCGGGCGAACCGTCGGGGGATGCGCACGCCGCTCCGGTCGTCGCCGCCCTTCGACGCCGCATTCCGGGTCTCGAGGTGGAAGCGTTCGGAGGCCCCGCGCTCGAGGCTGCCGGCGCGAGGGTACTGGACCGGATGGAGGCGATGTCGGTGGTGGGTTTCGTCGAGGCTTTGAGCACGGTCCCCGCCCACCGCCGCCTCGCCGCCCGGACCCGGGGAAGTCTCGCGGAAGGCCGCTACCACGCCGTCATGCTGGTGGATTACCCGGGCTACCACCTGCGTTTCGCCCCTCAGGTCACGGCCCTGAAGGTCCCCCTCCTCTACTATATCGCGCCTCAACTGTGGGCCTGGGCCCCGGGCCGTATCAAGCGCCTCCGCGGCAACGTCCGCCAGTTGGCCGTCATTCTCCCGTTCGAGGAGCGCTTTTTCCGGGAGCGCGGCGTTTCCACCACCTTCGTCGGCCACCCGCTCAAGGACCGCCCGCCGCTCCCGGGCCGCGACGAGGCGCGACGCGCCCTCCAGCTCGATGCCCGGCGTCCCGTCCTCGGCATCTTTCCAGGGAGCCGGCGGCAGGAAGTGGCGCACATGTGGACACGCTTCCGCGATGCGGCGCTCCAGGTGCGCAAGGCGCTTCCGGCTGTTCAGTTGATCGTCGCCGGAACCGACCGCGCCGAGTATCCCGATCCCCGCGACGTCCCCATCGCGTACGGCGATCCCAGCCTGGTGTTCGCCGCGGCCGACGCCGGACTGTGCAAGTCGGGGACGACCACCCTCGAAGCGGCCCTCGCCGACCTGCCCATGGCGATCGCCTACCGGATGAACGGTCTCTCCTTTTTCATCGCGCGGCGGCTCCTCCAGGTGCCGCGCGTCGGGCTCGTGAACCTCGTGGCTGAGCGGGAAGTGGCGCCGGAGTTCCTGCAGGGGCAGGCGACTCCCAAGGCGCTGGCGCGGGCGGTGCTGCCGCTCCTCGACCGCAACGCCGCGGCGGCTCGTGCTCAGCGGGAGGGACTGGCCCAGGTGCGGGAGCGGCTCGGCCCTCCCGGCGCTGCCGAGCGCGTCGCCGACCTCGCGGCGGAAATGCTGAAGTGAAGCTCACCTTCGCCGAGCCCGTGCTGTCGAAGGTGGGCCAGCGGCTCATCCGGCTCCTCGCGCGCACGTGGCGCTTCCGGATTTCCGGTGAAGAGCCCGTGCGGGCATTGATCGCTGAGCGACGCCCCTACATTCTCGCGCTCTGGCATAGCCGGATATTGCCGCTCCTCTTCTCCCATCGGGACCGCGGCATCGTCCTGCTCATCAGCAAGCACCGGGACGGCGGTCACCTGGCCGATCTCGCCTCCGCTCTGGGCTACTCCGCCGTTCGCGGCTCGACCAACCGGGGCGGGGAGGTCGGCCTCCTGGGCCTCATCCGCGCCCTGCAGGCGGGCAATATCGTGGCGGTCACGCCCGATGGCCCGCGGGGACCCGCCGAGAAGGTGCAGGCCGGCATCGTGTCGGCCGCCCGGCACGCATCGGCCGCGATCGTGCCGCTCACGGCGAACGCGAGCGCCGAGTGGCGGATCCCCACCTGGGACCGGATGCGCATCCCCAAGCCCTTCGCCCGGGTGGATGTCGTCTTCGGACAACCCATCGTGCTCGGGCCGGCGAAGGATGACGCGCGACGGGCGCTTGGGGAGCTGGAACGGGTGCTGGTCGCACTGGGAACGGCGTCATGAGTCGGTCGAGGACGGTCGCTATAGTCCACTGGGTGTGGGAGCGGGGCGATAGAACCAGCGCCTGGGGAATCCGCCTCCTCCTCCTCCCGCTCTCCCTGATCTACTCCCTGGTGATGGTGATGCGCGCGGCGTTCGCTCGAGGCGGCGTGCGGCTGCCGTTGCCGTCGGTGTCGGTGGGCAACCTGACGGTTGGGGGAGCCGGCAAGACGCCGCTGGCCGCCTGGATCGCCGAATGGCTGGTGCGCCATCAGCAACGCCCGGCCATCCTCCTCCGAGGCTACGGCGGGGATGAGCCGCTGGTCCATGCCCGGCTCGTCCCGCAAGCGCTGGTGGTGGCCGACCCGGATCGAGTCCACGGAGCCCGCGAGGCCCTCCGGGCAGGCGCGAGCATCCTGGTGCTCGACGATGCCTACCAGACGCTCCGGGTCTCACGCGACCTGAACATCGCGCTCCTTGCCGTGGAACAGTCCCGGCTGTCGCCCTTTCCGCTCCCGGCCGGTCCCTGGCGAGAGCGATGGGGAGCCCTGGGCCGCGCCGATGCGATCATCGTGACCCGGAAGGGATGGCTCCCTGGGTACGCGGCGAAGCTCGCGGGACAGCTGGAGCGGGCCTGGCCGACCACTCCAATCGGTATCGTCCACCTCGCGCTCACCGGGTTCGAAGGGTTGCGCTCGGGTCAGTCGTTCAAGGGGGAGACCCTGGCGGGACGACGCGTGCTGGCGGCGGCCGGGATCGCGGACCCCCGGTCGTTCGCCATCCAGCTTGAAGAACTCACGGGACAGGGCGGGGCGGTGCAACTTGTGACATACCAAGACCATCACGCCTACACCGACGCGGACATTGTGGCCCTGCTAAACGCCGCTGCCACAGCCGATTATGTTGTAGTCACCGAAAAGGACGCCGTGAAGCTCCGCTCCCGGTGGCCCGCCGATGCGCGGGAGCCGTTGGTGGCGACGCTCGGTGTCCGGTGGGAGCGGGGCCAGCAGGCCATCGAGGCGCTGCTGGTCACCCTAACCGATTCCTCCACCCCTGAGATATGAGCGACTCGATCATCCGTCCTGAAAAGGACACGTTCCTGGCCGAGGAAAACCCGTTCGAAGCCATGATGGAGCGCTTCGATCACGCGGCCAAACTCCTGAACCTGGATCCCGGCCTCTACAAGATCCTCCGCCACCCGGAAAAACAGATCATCGTCTCGGTGCCCGTGCTCCGCGACAACGGGGAAGTGGAGGTCTACACCGGTTATCGCGTGCTGTACAACACGTCACGCGGGCCCGCCAAGGGCGGCATCCGCTTCGACCTGAACGTCACGCTGGATGAGGTCAAGGCGCTGGCGGCCTGGATGACGTGGAAGTGCGCCGTCGTGAACATCCCGTTCGGCGGGGCCAAGGGCGGCGTGATCTGCGATCCGACCACCATGTCCATGGCCGAGCTCGAGCGGGTGACCCGCCGTTACACCTCGGGGATCATCGACGTGCTGGGGCCCGACTCCGATGTCCCCGCGCCCGACGTGAATACCAACGAGCGGGTGATGGCCTGGATCATGGACACCTACTCGATGCACAAGCGGCACACCGTGACCGCTGTGGTCACCGGCAAGCCGGTCGAGATGGGTGGCTCGCTGGGCCGCCGGGAAGCGACGGGGCGGGGGTGCATGTTCGTGACCCGCGAGGCGCTCAAGCGCGTCGGGATTCCCATGAACAAGGCCCGCGTCGCCGTGATGGGCTTCGGCAATGTCGGATCCATCTCGGCCGACCTGCTCGCCAAGGAAGGCGCGACCATCGTGGCCGTCGCCGACAAGTCCGGCGGGCTGATCAATCCTAAGGGTTTGGATGTCACCGACCTCATCCAGTGGGTGCGCGAGCACCGGCAGCTGGCCGGGTATCCGAAGGCCGAAGCCATCACGAACGAGCAGCTCCTCACCTGCGACTGCGATGTGCTGGTGCCGGCCGCGCTCGAGAACGTGATCACGTCGAAAAACGCGCCCAAGATCAAGGCCAGGATCATCTGCGAAGGGGCCAACGGGCCGACCACGGCCGGCGCGGACAAGATCCTCGAGGACAAGGGGATCTTCGTCATCCCGGACATCCTGGCGAATGCCGGCGGCGTCACGGTGAGCTACTTCGAGTGGGTCCAGGACCGCGGCGGATATTTCTGGGACGAAGCCACGGTGAACAGCCGGCTCGAACAGATCATGGTGAAATCGTTCAACGACGTGGTGGCCCTGGCGGACAAGCACAAGGTCAATACCCGGATCGCGGCGTACATGCTCTCGATCGACCGGGTGGCCGCCATGCACCGGCTCCGTGGGATGTATGCCTGATG
>DATEGY010000377.1:0-4784 GCA_035279865.1 Gemmatimonadales bacterium
CGGCACCCGAGCGGGGTATGTGCAGAAGTTCTCGAAGCAGGGATGGCTTTGCAAGACGTGGGAAGGGGAGCTGTCGATGGTCGCGGTGCCCGGGTCGACCCCCGAGAAGTTCTACTTCACGGTCAGGAATGATTCGGTCGCGGGCCTGGTGAACAACACCCTGGGCAAGCGGGTGGCACTGCACTACGAGCAACACAAGGGCGTTCCCACCAGCTGCTTCGGACTCACGGAATACTACGTAGACAGCGTACGGACGGTCGAATGAGCCAGACGAATTCCTTCGGAAGCCGCACCACCCTCGCGGTGAGCGGGAGGCGTTTCACCATTCACACGCTCGAGGCACTCGAGAAGAAGGGCCTGCCGGTCTCCCGGCTTCCCTACTCGCTCAAGATCCTCCTCGAGAACCTCCTCCGCTTGGAAGATGGCCGGACCGTCCGCGCGCAGGACATCGACAAGCTCACCAAATGGGACCCGGCGCAGATCCCCGATGAAGAGATCGCGTTCATGCCGGCCCGGGTGCTCCTGCAGGACTTCACGGGCGTCCCCGCGGTGGTGGACCTGGCGGCGATGCGCGACGCCATGTCCCGGATGGGTGGAGACCCCAAGAAGATCAATCCGCAGCTCCCCGCCGAGCTGGTGATCGACCATTCGGTGATCGTGGATCAGTTCGGGACGCCCACGGCGTTCCAGGCCAACGCCGAGCTCGAGTTTCAGCGGAATCGCGAGCGTTACGCGCTGCTGCGCTGGGCCCAGAAGACCTTCCGCGGATTCCGGGTCGTCCCACCCGATACGGGGATCGTGCACCAGGTGAACCTGGAGTACCTCGCTCGGGTCGTGTTCACGGGTGACGGCAACGAACCACTCGCGTATCCGGACACCGTCGTCGGTACCGACTCGCACACCACCATGATCAACGGACTCGGCGTGCTGGGCTGGGGCGTGGGGGGCATCGAGGCCGAGGCCGCCATGCTGGGCCAGCCCATCTCCATGCTGATCCCCCAGGTCGTGGGGTTCCGGCTGTCCGGGAGGCTGCGCGAGGGCACGACGGCGACGGACCTGGTGCTCACCGTAACGGAGATGCTCCGGAAAAAGGGTGTCGTCGGGAAATTCGTGGAGTTCTACGGCCCCGGCGTGGCGAACCTGCCCCTCGCCGATCGCGCGACGATCGGCAACATGGCACCCGAGTATGGCGCCACCTGCGGCATCTTCCCGGTGGACGCCGAGACCCTCAAGTACCTCGAGTTCACCGGACGGCCGAAAGACCAGGTGGCCCTCGTCGAAGCGTACACGAAAGAGCAGGGCCTCTTCCTCACCCCCGATTCGCCGGAGCCCAAGTTCTCCGACACGCTCGCTCTCGATCTGGGCACCGTGGAACCCAGTCTCGCCGGACCCCGCCGCCCGCAGGATCGGGTGGCCCTTCATGACGTCGCCAAGGGGTTTGCGGCCGCTTTGCCCTCACTCGTAAAGCCTTCGGCGCCTCCGGCGCCCACGGGGCGTTGGGAAGGCGAGGGTGGGGGGACCGCGGTCGCGACTCCCCCGGCCCGGAAAACACACGTCGACCTCACGATCAACGGTGAGACCTGTGAGCTCCGGCATGGCTCCGTGGTCATCGCGGCGATCACGAGCTGCACCAACACGTCGAATCCCTCGGTGATGGTGGCGGCGGGCCTGCTCGCCCAGAAGGCCGTCGAAAAGGGCCTCAATACCCGCGCGTGGGTGAAGACCAGCCTCGCCCCCGGCTCCAAGGTCGTCACCGACTACCTCGGCCAGGCGGGGCTGACGCCATTCCTCGACCAGCTTCGCTTCAACCTGGTGGGGTACGGCTGCACCACGTGCATCGGGAATTCCGGTCCCCTGCCCGAAGAAGTCACGGCGGCGATCACCGAAGGTGAGCTCGTGACCTGCGCCGTCCTCTCGGGGAACCGGAACTTCGAGGGGCGGATTCAGCAGGAAGTCCGCGCCAACTATCTCGCCTCGCCGCCGCTCGTCGTCGCGTTCGCGCTGGCGGGGCGGATCGACTTCGACTTCGAGAAGGAGGCGCTGGGCAACGGGAAAGACGGCAAGCCCGTCTACCTGAAGGACATCTGGCCGAGCGCGCAGGAAGTGGCCGGCGTGGTACGGCAGTCGGTGCAATCGTCGATGTTCCATAAGGAGTACAGCGAGGTGTTCGCGGGAGATGCTCGTTGGCAGGGTCTCCCGGTCCCCGATGGCGAGCGCTTCGTATGGGAGAAGGATTCGACGTACATCCGGCAGGCGCCCTATTTCGACGGCATGCCCCCTCAGCCAGGCCCCATCTCAGATGTCAAGAACGCCCGGGTGCTGGCCGTATTGGCCGACAGCATCACGACCGACCACATCTCCCCCGCCGGGTCGATCAGGAAGACGAGTCCCGCCGGGCAGTATCTCATTTCCCACGGTGTTCAGCCCGCGGACTTCAATTCCTACGGCTCGCGCCGGGGCAACCACGAGGTGATGGTGCGCGGCACCTTCGCGAACGTGCGCCTCAAGAACAAGCTGGCGCCGGACACCGAGGGGCCCTTCACGGTGCATCTGCCCGACGGCGCGCCGATGTCGATCTACGACGCGTCGCTCAAGTATCAAGCGGAGAAGACGCCCCTTCTGGTGCTTGCCGGCAAGGAGTACGGCTCGGGTTCGTCACGAGACTGGGCCGCCAAGGGACCGCGTCTCCTGGGCGTCCGGGTGGTGATCGCGCAGAGTTACGAGCGCATTCACCGGTCCAACCTCGTGGGAATGGGGGTTCTGCCGCTGCAGTTCGCCGCGGGTGAGTCGGCGGAGTCGCTGGGGCTCACCGGCAAGGAGACGTTCGATTTCGCGGGGGTGACCGACGTCCTCGTCGAGGGATTCCCGAAAGGGAAGACGCTGACGGTGACCGCCAAGGGCGAGAGCGGCACCAAGTCGTTCAAGGTGACGGTCCGCATCGACACGCCGCAGGAGCTGCAGTACTACCGGCATGGCGGGATTCTCGAGTACGTGCTGAGGCAGCTGGCGGCGAAGTAGCCGCCGTTCGTCGCGCGCGCCCGGCGACTGGGCGCGAAGGTGGTGCGAAGAGTGACGTCCCGCGGCCTATTGTCCCTTACCGGACGCGAGGTCGCGGATGCCGTCAAGACATCCCGGCCAGCCAGTCAATCCAGTCCATGCGAGTGGACGCTGGGTTGGCTGGCTTTCCGTTTCGGGGAGCCGTCAGGGCGTGACGATGACGACGCCATGCATCTGCGAATGGATCGAGCAGTGATACGCGAACGTGCCCATCGCGGTGAACGTGAACCGGAACGTGCCACCCGCGGAGGGGCCGCCATACCCGCCTCCCCCACCCGGGGGACCCAGGGTCGCGCTGGTCCAGAGCGTGGAGTCACTGGTGACGGTGTGCGTCGACGGGCCCTGGTTCTCCCATTCGACGATCGTTCCGGACTTGACGGTGGTGGTTTCGGGTGAAAACGCGTAGTCGGCGATCGTGATCACGGCGCCCGCCGGCGGCAGGCTCGCCATGGACGACTTGCAGGAGCCGAGCGCAGCGACGAGGGCGAGGGTGGCCAGAGGTCGTGGGTTCATGCCGGACTGTAACCGGCGGGACGCGCTACGGTCCCCTGGGGAGCGTCAGCGAGCGGTTACAGAAGCGTCAGGCCGCGCGGGGGCGTTTCACGAGCGTACAACTACGGGGGGGGTGATCCAAGAGGCGCCGATCGGAATCGAACCGATGAATGGAGGTTTTGCAGACCTCTGCCTTACCACTTGGCTACGGCGCCGTGGGCGTCAAAGCTGGCCGGGGGAAGCCGGTTTCTCAACCCCCGATCACTCGGTCCACCACGTAGAGCGGCCGCCGCTTCACTTCCTCATACACGCGCCCCATGTAGGCACCGATCACACCCAGGAAAAACAGGTTCACTCCGGAGAGAAAGACGATCGCCACGATGAGCGTCGTGAACCCCTGCGGACTCTGCTTGAGGATGAACTTGGCGTAGAGCGCCCAGGGCACGTAGAGCATCGCCAGGCCGATGGCGAGCGTGCCGAGGAGCGCCGCGGCCTTCAAGGGGATGGTCGAGAACGCGAAAATCCCGTTCGCTGCGAGTCGCATCAGCGCCCAGAGGCTGTATTGGCTCTCCCCCGCAAAGCGGGCCGGACGCTCGACCTCCACGCCGAGCTGCTTGAATCCCGCCCAGGCCCTGAGGCCGCGGAGATAGCGGTGATGCTCCGGCGAGCTCTTCAGCACCTCCACCACGCGACGCGACATGAGCGAGAAGTCGCCCGCGTCGAGCGGAAGAGGGAGCGTGGAGAGTGAAGACATGAGCCGATAGAAACCGAAGTAGCACAGCCTGAGCCACCAGGATTCCTTCCGTCCCACTCGCTTGGCATACACGACGTCATTCCCTTCGGCGTAGTGCTTGAGAAACCGGGGAATCTCCTCAGGCGGATCCTGGAGATCTCCGTCCATCACCACCACGACATCGCCCGAGACGTGATCGAGCGCCGCGGTGAGTGCCGTCTGATGACCGAAGTTCCGGGAGAACGCCACGACCTTGAGGCGCCGCTCCCTCGCCGTCAGCTGCTCCAGCACCCGGACCGTGCCGTCCCGGCTCCCGTCATCGACACAAACGATCTCGTGGGGTCCACCCGGCAGGCCGTCCAGCACCGCGCCCACGCGCCGGATCAGCTCCGGCACCCCCTGCTCCTCATTGAAGAGAGGAATTCCCACCGAGACTCCCGGGTTGGTGGTCACGGGCGCTTCCGTCCTTTGAAGTACACGAATTTCCAAAGCGTGACCCCGG
>DATEGY010000378.1:0-4557 GCA_035279865.1 Gemmatimonadales bacterium
AGATTGAGCCCCACCGAGGCGAGCGCGGACTGCACCGCGTCATGCGTGGCCCACGAGGCAAAATCGAGGGACGGGCCCGCGTCCCCCTCCAGCTGGAACTGCTCGACGGACCAGGATCCCCGGACCACATCCCAGCCGTAGGTCGCGCTCGGCGTGGTGTGCACCAGGACCACCCCGACCGCTCCCTGTCGCGCCGCCTCCTCGAGCTTGTAGGTCCAGCGCCCGTAATACGTGAGTACCCGTCCCTTGAAGAGCGTCGAGTCCTGAATCCCCGGATCGTTCACGAGCATCAGCAGCACTTTGCCATGGAGATCGGCGCCCTTGTAGTCATCCCATCGGTACTCGGGTGCCTTGATGCCGTACCCGACGAACACCACGTCCCCGTCCACCGTGATTCGCGACTCGGGCTTCATGGCCCACTCCACGAAGTCGTCACCCGGCTTGAGGCTTCTGGTGTCCGCGCCCTTCCCCCACACCAAAGACGGTTGCTGGGTCAGGGTTCCGGCGAGCGAAACGGGCTGGAAATACGAGCCATTCGGGCCCGCGGGCTCGAGGCCTATCGCTTCGAATTGCGCGGCGATGTAGTCGGTCGCGAGGTGCCCGCCCCGGGTCGCCGGGGCGCGTCCTTCCAGCAGGTCGCTCGCCAGGAACCGGAGATGGGCATCCATCGCACGCTCGTTCGGCGCCGGAATGCTTTGAGGCGGAGGGCCAGCCGGTGTGGCGGGAGTGGCAGGCTGTTGCGCGAGGGCCGGACCCGACGAAGCCCCGAAGATCATCAACAAGGTGTATAGAGGTCGCATCGGCTGAACCAATCGCCTTGCTCCACCTGGAGCAAGGGGTCATTTTTCGGCATGCTGGAAGCTCTCAAGTCTCGCACCGTCAATAAGCTGCCCGATCGCGTCCGCTTCCCGGGCCGCATCCTGTTCCTCACCGAGGATGCCGGTCTCGTGCGTGAGCAGCTCGCCGGCAAGGATTTACCGTGGCCCCCCAAAGTGCCGCTGCGTGATAACATCTCGACCGACGAGATCACGCCGGCGTACATCTGTTACTACTACGACGAGACGCTGGGGGAATTCCCGTACCTCGGACTCAAGTGCGGTGACCAGTTCCCGATCACCCGCGGGTCGGTCAAGCAGGGGGGCTTCGTCGCCTCGGTCTCCGGGAAGCGCCGCGGGAAAGGGTCCTCCCGGGAGCAGTCACCCTATGCCGAGATGTGCGCCGGCATCAAGCTGGTCATCGCCGAAAACATCGAGCGCATCTACCGCGAGAATTGCCAGAATCTCGGCGTCCTGACCACGACCGACTTCTCCATCATCGAGCGCGTACGCCGGGGCGAGGAGATCCCGCTCTCCGCGTTCACCGAGGGCGAGGGGGAAATCACCAAGGGCATCATCGAGTACGACGGACTCTTCAACTACAACGTGGCGCGCCTGCAGGGCAAAGTCGTCCTGAGTCCGCCCGCCACGTCGCGCCGTCCCCTGACGCTCGGCGAGAAGGTGCTGGCCCGTCACTGGGTCGTGGATCCGTCCAAGGGCAAGGTCGGCGTCCCATCGGTGAAGCCGGGGGACGAAGGCTTCGTGGTGACCGACATCCGCTTCAGCCACGAGTACGTCACTCCGATGGCCGCGATCTTCTTTGAACAGCTCGTCGGCCAGGACGAGAAGGTGTTCGATCCCGGTTCGGTGCTCCTGTTCCGCGACCACCTCACCTTCCTGGGTGAGGCGATGACGCCGGAACGGATCAAGGAAGGCCTCCTCGACGTCGCCAATCAACTCGAGAAAAAGCAGCGGGCCTTCGCGGAGAAGCAGGGGATCAAGCTCTACGGGGAGCTGCGCCTGGGCCATCATGGCTCCGAGGCCATCTGCCACTCAAAGATTCTCGAGTCGCACGCGCTTCCGGGCCAGGTCATCATCGGCTCGGATTCCCACACGCCGCACGCCGGCGCCGTGGGGTGCGTCGCGTTCGGTGTCGGGACCACCGCGATCTTCAATTCGTGGATCACCAAGGACGTTCGTCTCACCGTGCCCGAGACCGTGAAGGTCGTGGTCAAGGGCGCCAAGCCCGCGAACGTGACCGCCAAGGATTACATGCTCGAGATCCTGCGGCATCCGTACATCAAGAGCGGGCAGGCGATCGGGAAGCTGGTCGAGTATTGCGGCGGCGCGGTCGCGGCGCTGTCGGTCGACGAGCGCGCGACGATGACGAACATGACCGCCGAGGTGGGGGGGTTCACGGGGTACGTGGCACCCGATGAAAAGACCGTCGCGTACCTGATGGACTACCGGAAGATGTCGCGCGTCGAAGCCGAGAAGGCCTGTGCGGACCTCGCGTCCGACCCGAACGCCGAGTACTGCGAGGTGATCGAGATCGACGCCTCCCAGCTCAAGCCGATGGTCGCGCTCCCCGGCGATCCGGGCAACGGCGCCTACATCGACGAGCTCGGCGCGCCGGTCAAAGTCGAGATCGCGTACGCGGGGTCGTGCACCGCCGGAAAGAAAGAGGACATGGACATGTATGCCCGCGTCCTCAAGGAAGCGGTGGACCGGGGCCAGAAGGTGGCGCCGGGCGTGAAGTTCTTCATTCAGTCGGGGTCACAGGATGTGAAGCGGTACTGCGAAGAGCAGGGCTATCTCGACATCTTCCGGCAGGTGGGCGCCATGTTCCTCGAGCCGTCCTGCGGCGCCTGCATCAACGCGGGTCCCGGCGTCTCCCGCACCAAGGACGAGGTCACCATCTCGGCCATCAATCGGAACTTCCCGGGCCGCTCCGGTCCGGGGCAGCTGTACCTCGCGAATCCCTACACGGTGGCCGCTTCGGCCATCGCCGGCGTGATTACCGAGTGGGCGCCGGTGCCGGAGGCGCGCTCAAAGATCCGGTGATGGCGATTTTGAGGGCGTGAATTCCCCCCGAAAAACTGCGCGTGCCCGTGACCGTCGTCGACGAGTCGGGCTCGAGCTTGGCCGTCAGATGGAAATCCCCATTCATCGTGCCGTGTGACACGGCGAGCGTGAGGCCGCCCAGCCCCGTGGTTTGCGGGGAGCCGAAACTGGCGGCCGTCACGTGAAAGGCGCCGGTGCGGGTCAGCCAGGTCTGCACCGCCGAGTCCTGGGCCTGCGCGACGACGAAGCCGACGCCGGTCCCCACCGAGTCTGGTGAGAAGGACTTCGCCAGGGAGTCGGAGATGGGGGGCGTGATCCCCGCGCCGAGCAGGAAGGTGATGCTGTCCACCGTCTGGGACGTGGGGCGATAGTGCCGCCAGTCCAGCAGGGCGCTGAAGCGGGCGACGATCGGGGTGTCTCCCTTGCTCGCATTGATGTCGAGCAGGATCCCGACGAGGCGGGTCGTGTCGCCCGGCCCTTCGCCTTCTTTCGTCGCTTGATCGATGAACGGGAAGACGAACGTCGACAGCTCGGAATAGAAACTGTCCGAGGCGAGCGCCTGGCCCAGCGCGGCCCGGACCGCCGCGAGCTCCGCGCCGTCGATAGCGTCCGAGCTCACGCTGGTCGTACTCGAGGAGCACGCCGCCGCGAACAAGCCCGCGAGCACCATCCCCACGCCGACCTTCCCCATGCCCATCTCCGTTGTGAAGTGCTTAGTCCTACTCGCCGACGCCGGCTTCGGTTTCAGAGGGGTGGCTGGTGGTGCGGAAGGGCCGCAGGGCGTCGCGTTGATAGACGCTCCTGGGGTTCCACAGAACCCACGACGTAATGCCCAACTCCTCCGCCGCACGGATCTCTTCGCGAATCTCCACCGGCGTGTAGCGCGGCTTCCGCCGGCCGAGGGTGAACGCCTGCAGGTACGGACGGATGGTGGCCGCGTTCGGAATGTCGCGGCTCTTCTCCTGGGCGTCCCGCAGGGCGTCATGCACCACGCGGTACGGCTCTCCGTTGGGATGCGCGAACCCGAAGGCGCCAGCATAGTAGTGGCTGGGATACACCATCGGCAACACCACGTCGGCCACCGACGCGAAGTCCTCCCAGACCTGGCCGATGCCCAAGTCCCCGCTCGTGGTCGAGGCGGTCAGGGCGAAGATATCGAAGGTGGCGGGGACGCCGGCGGCGCGGACCCTGTCGACCAGCAGCTGCACATGGCGGCGGACCGCGACCCGCTCCGTGTCCCCGGGCTTCTTGGCCGGGAAAATCGCCTCGGCCAGCTTCGCCCGCGGTTCGTCGGGGAAGCGCACGTAGTCGAACTGCACTTCGTTGAAGCCCTTTTCCACCGCTTCACGCGCGAGCTGCGCCGCGTAGATCCATACGGAGTCGTTGTACGCGTCGACCCAGGCAATGTTGATCCGGTCGCGCCAGAGCCCGCCCCGCTTGTCCCTCACCGACCACTCCGGCTTCCGCTCGGCCAGCCGCGGATCCTTCGCCACGACGATGCGCGCGATGGTGTAGATGTGATGTGCGCGCAGCGTGTCCAGGCGGGCTTCGACGTTCTTGGTTCGCGCGCAGGCGCTCGCGCCGATCTCGACGGCGGTAGGCACCTGCGACGGATACAGCATGCACCCGGTATCGTCCTTGACGTCGACGACCAGCGCGTTGATATCGGTGGAGTCGG
>DATEGY010000379.1:0-4199 GCA_035279865.1 Gemmatimonadales bacterium
TCCACGCGTGGCCCAGGGCCGCCACCAGCACCACGTCGGGGTTCGCCGGATCGACGATGATCTTCGAGATCTGCCCCACGTCGGCCAGGCCCATGAAGTGCCAGCTGTGCCCGGCGTCGGGCGAGAAGTAGACGCCATGCCCGTTCACGACGTCGTTCCGGATCGCCGCTTCACCGGTTCCCACCCAGACCAGATTGGGATTCGAAGGCGCGAGCGCCACCGCGCCGATCGAGGCGACCGGTTGATCCTTGAAGATCGCGTCCCAGGTATTCCCGCCGTCCGTGGTCTTCCACACGCCGCCCGCCGCCGCGCCCACGTAGTAGGTCAGGGGCTGACCGGGAATCCCCGCCACTGAAGCCACCCGCCCGCCTGCCACCGAGGGCCCGAGGTTGCGGAAGCGGATCGTGTTGAGCGAATCGGCCGGCGAAGCCGCAGCCGCTGCCGTCGCGGTGACATCCGCCGGAGCCTTGGCCGCCGCTTTGCGATTCGCTTTTGCCTGAGCGGCGAGAGGGGTCGCCAGACCTGTGAGGCCGGCGAGCACGAGGACAGGGAGGACACCCGGGCGGTGCATTGACGTCTCCTGATGTGGAAAGGGAAAGGGACCCCCAAAACTGCGGCGCCCCCCTCGTTACGGAAGGGGGGCGCCGATCGTTGTCGTCCAAGAGTCGTCAGGTGCTACTTGGCCCTTTCGAGGTATTTCCCCTCCCGGGGATCCACCCGCAGGCGGTCGCCGGTGGAAATGAACTCGGGCACCTGAATCGTGACCCCGTTGGACAGCTTGGCGGGCTTGCTCGAGGCCGTCTTGGTCGCCGACTTCATCACCGGCGAGGTCTCGACGACGTCCAGCTCCATCACCGCGGGCAGTTTGATCCCGATCGGCTTCCCGTCCAGCCACTCGGCCTGGAAGCGCATTTCAGGCTGTAACCACTCACCCTGGTCGCCCGTGCTCCCCTCGTCCAGCGTGTACTGCTCGTAGGTCTCCGCGTCCATGACATGCACTCCGCTCTGGTCGCGGTACAGCACCTGGAATTCCTTCTGGTCGAGGCGGACCTCATCCAGGAAATCCGTGGCCGAAACGCGAGTATCGAACGTGTTACCGGAATTCAGGTTGCGCAGACGGAGCTGCACGAACGCGCGGAGATTACCGGGAGTGCGGTGGGTGAACTCCTCTACGCGGCACGGGTTCCCGTCCATCATGATCACGTGCCCGCGCCGGATGTCGGTCGCCTTCATTGCAATGCCCTTCTACTAAGAAGAAAGGTCGCGCTACAAGGGAGGGGAAACCTAAACAAATGAACAAGGGGGGCAATGGCACCGCTGCCATCACCCCCCTTCTCAACTTGCTATCCCTTCAGTTCTTAGGCGCCTTCCACGACTCAACTTCCTGCATGAACGCCAGGGCCTGTGCCGCCAGATCCACGGCCTGTGTGCCCGGAGCCTCCGACAAGGCGCTCACCCGGGTGAGGTTGGTCTGCGCTTTGACGTACCCGGAGTCCGCCGACAGCGCCGACTTGAAGGCTTCGGCCGCCGCCGTGTAGTGACCGGTCTTCTCCAGTGCCAGCCCGAGGCTGTTCCGGAACGTGGCCGAACTCGACAGCTCCACGGCACGGGACAGCGTCTTCAGGGCTTCGTCGTATTCCCCCCGCTCGATCTGCACGAGCCCGAGGTTGTTCATGGACCAGCCGTCCTGATCGTTCAGCACGATGGCGTGCCGATAGTCGGCCACCGCGGAATCCGTCTGTCCCTGAAAGTCATGGACCCGCCCCAGCAGCCGGTACGCCGAGCCGGAGATGGAGTCGAGTGCGATCACCTGCTGGATCTCGGTCGCAGCCTCCTTCGCCTTGCCCTGCTCGATCAGCACCCGGGACAGGTTGAGTCGCGGCGGCAGCTTGCTGGAATCCTCGGCAATGGCGGCGCGGAATTCCGTCACCGCGCCATCCCGGTCGCCGCTCCGCCAGGCGTTGACCGCGAGCTTGTAGTGGCTCACGGTGGGTGGGGTGGGCGTCGGCGGGGTCACCGGCGCAGCCGGGCCGGTGGGTGTCGCCTTGGTCGTGGTCGGCAGTGTGGCGGTTGTGGTGCCGTTCGACCTGTGGCCACAGCCGACGGCGAATGCCACGGCACCCATGGCCATCACGACCAGCGCGATGCCGACAACTCGGCGGGTAGGCGAAGGCTCGAAGCCCTCGGCGAGCGTGAAGCGATACATAGCGTCCTCCAGGACGGGGTTGCCGTCACTGGAGGCATGCTGGGTGCCAGGTGTCGGGTGTCAGGGATCAGGGCTTTGTAGAAGGACTTACGGTCCCGCTTCGAAGTGGCTCGTGTTCGATCGAACACACACTCCTGAAAATCTCGGTGTTCTTCCGGACACGGCCCCTTGCCGACTTAGCGTCTTGGCATCTTGGCGCCTTCCAACCGATACAGGGCGATCGCGTTGTCGCGGAGGACTTTCTTGGCGAGGACCCGGGCCTGAGCCATGGTGATGTCCCCGTCCCGGACCATCCCCGTCAGGGCCATGCCGAGCGCCCGGCGGGCGGTAGTGGAGGCGACCCAGGCGCCCATCATCCAGGTCTGTTTGGGACCCCCGTCGAAGGCGTCGGTGCCGAATAGCACCTTGTCGGGCCAGCGCATGAGCCAGCCCCGGAGCACCGTCGCCAGCTCTTCGGGGGCGAGGATCAAGTCCATCATCGAGATGTCGGCGTACACGTTGGGCTTGGCGAGCATCGCCTCCGTCTCCCCCACGTGCGGCCACCCACCATGGATCAGGACGAAGTTCGTACCTCGCAACGTCGAGTCGTTGAACACGGGCTCGAGCAGCCCCGGCCTGGCCCCCTCCGCCTGGTAGTAACCGCCGAAGACCTCCAGGGCGTGGAGATGCACCGCCATCCCCAGTTTTCCTGCCTCCCGCGCCACGTCCCGGAAGAGTGCGTCCGAGAGGATTTTCACCTCGTCCGCTGAGGGAGCACCACCCGCGACGTAGTGCGCATAGATCGCGGCCGCGCGGGCAGTGTCGGGATCGGCGAAATCGAATGACCGCAGATACGCGACTTCGAACTTGATGGCGGGAGCGCCGGCGTCGTGCTGCCGCTCGAGCATCGGCATCACGACCCGGCTTTCGAATGCGTCGAGCGTGGGCGGGAGAGCGCCGAGACCCAGATCACCGAGATACCGCTTGAGCAGCTTGGTCTCCAGCGGGTAGAGGGCACGGGTGTCGGGCGTCTGTCCGGCCAGGCGGTTGTCGAGGGGAAAAATCAGCGGATCATCGAACGGCACCCAGCGGAACCGGTCCTTCAGCAGTCCAGGCCCCATCGCGACCCGGTTCGCGAACTCCACTTGGATGCCGGTCCGGTCGAGCGCCTGCACCGGCGTCTCCGCTCCCAGCGTCGCGCGGGCCGCTTGCCCCCACACCGGCGCATCGAGGGTCAGGCGCCAGGGGAGGGTGAACTCCGGGATCCCGCCGAGGGGCAACGCATCGTAGTCGGTATCGGGAGCACCCCCCGACGGCACAACCGCCATGGGGTGCGCGTGATTGTCGATTGCCCTGATGGAATCGATGTAGGCCGCGAGATGGGCGTCCACCGGGGTTTGGGCATAGACGACAAGAGCAAGAACGAAGGGGGACAACATGAAAACAGAACTTACTACTAGACGCACAGACGCGCAGATGGTGTCCAGGTAAGGCACAGAGAACAGGAGAGTCTCTCCGGCTTCCTATTGCCTGAACCCCATCTGTGCGTCTGTTGCGTCTAGTATTGCCCCTGTGCCCTAGTTCTTTCTGATGCCGTGTCGCCTCAGGATCTTTAGGAGACTGGCATGATCTGCCAGCCCAAGCTCCCGCGCGGTCCGCGTGATATGCCAGGCATTGCGATCCAGTGCCGTGAGAAGAATCCGCCGCTCGGCCTGCGCCCGGAGCTCCCGGAAGGTCCCCGCCATCGCGCCCGTCTCGGCCGCCGGAGCCTCCCGCACTTCCCGCGGAATGTCCCCGAGTCCCAGCACGTCGCCATCCGCCGCGATGAGCATGCGCTCCACCACGTTCTTGAGCTCGCGGACGTTGTTCCGGGACCAGTCGGCCCGCGCCAGGACCTCCACCGCCTCCGCCTCGATGGGCTTGGGTCGCATGCCGAACCGAGAGCCCACGACGCCGATGAGGTGCTCTACGAGCGCCGGAATGTCCGACCGCCGCTCCGCCAGCGCCGGCACGC
>DATEGY010000380.1:0-7408 GCA_035279865.1 Gemmatimonadales bacterium
CGTCCTGGTCTCGCATAGCCGGAGAGCCCGGCATAGTTCCCCACACCGGTCCCCCAGATCAGGTTGAGGTCGCCCAGGTGGCCATGCTCCAGCACGCCGGCCATGGCGTAGTTGATCGCCCGCGCCCCCTGCCCTCCGCCGAAGACCAGGAGCGTGGGGAGCGCCGGGTCGAGCCCGAGCGCCTTGACCGCCTCGGCCCGGTCACCCGGTTCCGGAGGGCGAATCGGATTGCCGAACGTGAAGACCTCGGTCCGGTCCCCGGGGCGGAGCAACGCCCGCGCCTCGGGAAACCCCAGATGGATCTGGCGCGCGCGCCCGGAGAGCCACCGCGTGGCGATGCCGGGCCTCGAGTCCGATTCCTGAATGGCCGTCGGGATGTCCGACCGCTGCGCATGATAGACCACCGGCCCGGACGCGTACCCGCCCGTCCCCACGACGAGTGTGGGCTGCACCTCGGCCAGCAGCGCCCCGATCCCACGCCACAACCGCACCGCCAGCACCGGCCACTGAATGTTCTTCCACCATTGCCGGCGATAGATGGGGTGGAGCGGGAGCAACGTGAAGGGATACGGATGATGCGGCAGGATTTGCGCTTCGATGCCGCGCTCCGCACCCACCAGGTGGATTTCGATGTCCGGGCGCATCTGGCGGAAGGTGTCCGCCAGTGCCAGGGCGGGCGTCAAGTGGCCCCCGGTGCCGCCCCCCGAGATGAGGATCTTCACTTGGCGGTACCCGCGGGTGCCGTCGCGCGACGGCGGCCACCGGTCTTCCGCCGCGCCTCGACCCCGTGACCGATGCTGACCAGGACGCCGATCGCGGCGAGGGAGACGAAGAGGCTGGTGCGGCCGTAGGAGATGAGCGGCAGCGTGATGCCCGTCGCTGGCATCACCGCCAGCGTCACGGCGATATGCAGAATGGCGGTCACGCCGATCACCGCCGTCAGCCCCACGGCCAGGAATTGTCCGAAGGGATCCGGGGCACGCCGGGCGATCCGGAGGCCCAGCCAGCAAATCCCGGCGAAACACAGGATGATCACGAGTCCGCCCAGGAATCCCCACTCCTCGGCGATGGTCGAGAAAATGAAATCCGAGTAGGCGTACGGGAGGTAGCCGAGCTTCTGCTGACCTTGACCGAACCCCACGCCGATCAGGCGTCCCGCCCCGATCCCCACCAGCGACTGGTGCACCTGGGATTGCGCCTCGCTCGGCGCACTGCCGGAGCTCAGGAAGTGCACCACCCGGGCCAGACGGTACTGCGCGCTCGCCACAGCGCCGAACAACACGGGTGCCGCCCCCATACCCAGGAGGAGGAAATGGCCGATCCTCGCGCCGGCGGCAAAGAGCACTGTTCCCGCGAGCATGGTCAGGAGCAGCGCCATCGACAGATTGGGTTCGAGGAACACCAGCCCGATGATCGGGAAGAGCACCACCAGGAACGGCAGGAGTCCGAACTTGAACGTGCGGAGCTGATCACCCTTCTTCGCCGCGAGCATGGCGGTCCAGCATACGATGGTGAACTTGGCCAGCTCCGATGGCTGAATCACGGTGAACCCCAGGTTCACCCAGCGCCGGGCACCGTTCAGGGTGGGCGCGACCACGTGGGTGAACGGCAGGATGGGCAGGAGCAGGAGCAACGCCGTCGCTCCCAGGAGGGGCCAGGCCCAGCGCTGCCAGATATGGTAGTCCGTGCGTGCCACGATAGTGGCGCCGAGTCCGCCGATGGCGGCTCCGATGGCCTGCTTGAAGAAGTAGCTCGCGCCCACCACCCCGCCCTGGGTGCTGACCAGGCTCGACGCGCCGTACACCGACACCAGGCCCACGACGATCAGCACCGCCGCCAGGATTCCGAGGAGCCGGGTCTCCCACTGGACCTCCTTCACAGCTCCTCCGCGAACTGACGGAAGGTCGCGCCCCGCTCTTCGTAGTTCTTGAACTGGTCGTAGCTCGAGCAGGCGGGCGACAGCAGCACGGCGTCACCGGGGCGGGCGGCCGCGCGGGCCTGTTCCAGCACGTTCGCGAACGTCGTGCCCCGCGCGACCGGCACGTGGCCGTCCTGGCCCTCGAGGTCCCGTGCGACGATCGGCCCGGCTTCTCCGTACGCGACCACCAACCGGCACTGCGGCTTGAGGAGCGGCGCGAGCCGGGTGTAGGGCTCCCCTTTGTGCCGGCCACCGAGGAGCAGCACGTAGGGACGCGTCATGGCTTCCACCGCGACCACGGTCGACGCGATGTTCGTGGCCTTCGAATCGTTGATCCACAGCACACCGCCCGCTTCCCGGACCGGCTCGAGCCGGTGCGGGAGCGCCCGGAAGGTCCTCAGTCCCTCCGCGATCGACGAGCGCGCGACGCCCGCCCGGTGAACCGCCAGCGCGCCGGCCAGCGCGTTCGCCACGTTGTGCGCACCCAGAAGTCCGAGGTCCCTCCGGGGCAGCAGCACCTCCTCCTTCAGCATCAGCGCGGCCGCCGCTCCGTCATACCAGGCGTCGGCCTTCCACTCGAGGGAAAACTGCAGCTTGGTCCCCTCCACGCCCTTGACCATGTCCAGCACCAGCCGGTCATCCCCGTTCACCACCCAGGCGTTCTTCGCGCCCGCGTTCCGGAAGAGCAGCGCCTTGTCGGCGTAGTACTCGTCCACCGAGGCGTACCGGTCGAGGTGATCGGGGGCGAGGTTGGTGAGGACCCCGATCTCGGGCGCGAAATGCGGCGAGTCGTGGAGCTGGAACGAGGAGACCTCGACGGCCAGGAGCCGGGGGCGCGGGGCGGACAGCGCCAGGTCTGACACGGGCCGGCCGATGTTCCCCACCGCCTCCGCCTCGAGTCCGGCAGCGCGCAGGAGGTGGGCGATCAACGCCGTCGTCGTCGTCTTGCCGTTCGTTCCGGTGATCGCGATGAGCCGCGTGTCCTCGAGCGCCCGGCACCCGACATCGAGCTCCGACACGACCGGAATCCCGGCCTCGCGTGCGGCCCTGAGGGGCGGCGCATCGGGGGGCACGCCGGGCGAGACCACCACGCCGGCGGCGTGCGCGATCCGCGTGAGATTGTGATGGCCGATCTCCACTTCCACGCCCGCCAGGCCGCCCAGGGCCTGGAGCGCATCGCCGGCATACGGATGATTCGAGCCGTCCGACGCGTAAACCTTCACGTGCTCCCGGGCCAGGAGCCGCGTGGCCGCGACCCCGCTCTTCCCCAGCCCGATGACCGCGACGGTGCCGTTCCGCCAGGAATCGGGGAGCTTCATCGCACCTTGAGCGTCGCGAGCGCGATGGCCGCGCTCAACACGCCCAGGATGTAGAACCGCATCACCACCAGCGGCTCCGCCCACCCCATCTTCTCGAAATGGTGATGCAGCGGCGCCATCCGGAAGACCCGGTGCGCGTCCGCGTACTCCTTCCCATGCCGCCGCCGGTTCCACCGGTACACGTTCACCTGAATCATCACCGACAGCGTCTCCGCCACGAACACCGCGCCGGCGATGAGCAGGAGAAACTCGGCCTTGAGCATGATGGCGACCGCGCCCAGGGCTCCGCCGATCGCGAGCGATCCCGTGTCCCCCATGAAGACCTTGGCGGGATGTGCGTTGAACCAGAGAAAGCCGAGACTCGCACCGAGGAGGGCCGCGCAGAAGACCGCGAGCTCGCCGGCACCGGGAGAAAAGAGGACGCCCAGGTACTTCGAGTAGTCCGCCCGCCCGAACACGTACGCAAAGATCGTGAACGAGCCCGCGACGATGGCCGTGAGTCCCGTCGCGAGGCCGTCGAGTCCGTCGGTGAGATTCACGGCGTTGGACGACCCGGTCACCACGATGGTCACGAACGCGATGTAGACCGGCCACGGGAGCACGAGAAACACGTACTTGAGCAACGGCAGCTGCGTCGCCGTCGCCCACTTGTCGACGAAGGGCCAGGTGACGAGAAAGGCTCCGAGGGCGAGCCCGAACGTGACTTGCCCGACGAGCTTCCACCGGGCCACGAGGCCCTGCGACTTGCCGCGGACGATCTTGAGGTAGTCGTCGATGAACCCGATCGCGCCCATCCACAGCGTCGCGACGACCGCGACCAGCACGTAGCGGGTGTCGAGCCGCGCCCACAGGAGGGTCGGGATAACGGTGGCGATGATGATGATGAGGCCGCCCATCGTAGGCGTCCCGCGCTTCCCCTGGTGGCTGGCCGGCCCCTCGGCGCGCACCACCTGCCCCACGTTGCGGCGACGCAGGATGTCGATGATCCACGGGCCCACGAGAAACGCGACGATCAGGGCCGTGGCCGTGGCCCCGGCGATCCGGAAGGTGATGTAGTTGAAGAGATTGAAGATGATCGACGTCTTGGCGAGTGGCGCCAGCAGGTGATAGAACACGGCCCGATTCCCGCCCTCTCAGTTGAGGTGGCGCAACACGCGTTCCAGCGCCACGCCGCGGGACGCCTTCAGCAACACGACTTCGTTCCCCTGGAGACGTCGCTTGAGCAGCGGTCCCAGCCGCTCCGCGTCCGGCGCCACGACGAGACGATCCTTGAGCAGGCCGGCGAACGGCGAGAACGCGGCCTCGAACGCACCGACCGCACCCACCAGGGCCGGTGCCGCGGCGACGATCTCCTCCGCCGCCACCCGATGCAATTTGTCACTCTCCGGGCCCAACTCCAACATCGTCCCGACCACCACCGCGAGCGGCCGGGAGCGCCGCTCTGCCAGCCAGCGGGCGAACTCCACCGCGCGCCGGAGCGATCCGGGGTTCGCGTTGTAGCTGTCATCGATCACGGTCAGACCGCCCACGTCCGTGATGCCGCCCCGGCCGCCCGGCACCCGCACCGTCGTCAGTCCCTGCAACGCGTCTCCGGGTCGAATCCCCGCCTCTCGCGCCACCGCCACCGCGATCGCGGCGTTGTCGATCTGATGGAAACCGGTGACCGGGATCGTGACCTCACGGCCACCCCACCGGAGCCGTGGATGCCCACCCTCGTCCAGCTCGGCCCCATCAGGGTGGACCTCGGCTCCGGGCCCCGCGCCCGCCACGACGGTCCTCGTTTTCGCTCGTGCCGCCACCGCCAACCCGGGTGGCTCGGTGCCCACCACGGCCACCGGCGACCGCTCCACCAGCGAAACTTTTTCGCGCATCACGCCTTCGAGAGACCCGAAGCCTTCCACGTGGGCGTACCCTACGTTGGTGACGACGGCGATGGTCGGTTCGATGATGTCCCGGAGGCGCGGGATCTCGCCCGGCAGATTGGCCCCGGCCTCGATCACCAGGGCATCGGTCCCCGACGCCGCGCCGAGAATCGAGAGGGGCACACCCACGAGGTTGTTGAGGTTCCCCGCCGTCGCGTGGACGTGGTAGCGCACGCCGAGGGCGGCGCGAATCAGCTCCTTGGTGCTGGTTTTCCCGCTCGAGCCTGTGACCGCAACTACCGGTGCGCCGGCGGGGAGCCGCCGGCGGCGCGCTCGCGCCAGCGCCCCCAGCGCCACGAGCGTGTCCGGCACTTCAATCAATGGAAGGCCCGCCACGGGGGGAGTGCCCCGCCGGACGACGGCGGCCCCGGCGCCTCCCTCCAACGCCCGATCCAGGAACGCGTGCGCGTCAAAGTGCTCGCCCGCCAGGGCGACAAACAAGGTGCCGGGTGTCAGGTGCCGGGTGTCGGTCGAGATACCCGTAAGAGGACCCGACGCAGTCACCGGGACACCCAGCGCCTCGCTCACCTGCGCGGCCGTCCAGGGCTCCTGCGGCGGGTCCGCCGTCTCCAGCCTCTCTCCCATCAGGAAGCCCCCAGCTCCCGGACCACCTGGCGCTCGTCGAACGGCTGCTTGTCGTGGCCGATCACCTGGTAGGTCTCGTGTCCCTTCCCCGCCAGGATCACGGTGTCCCTGGACCGGGCGAGGGAGAGCGCGAGCGCGATGGCCTTCCGGCGGTCGGCTTCCCGGTGGTGCGGGCGCCCCTGCATCCCCTGCTCGACATCATCGAGAATCCGGTTCGGGTCTTCGGTCCGCGGATTGTCGGACGTGGCGATGGCCACATCCGCGAGCCGGCTGGCGATATCACCCATCGGCGCCCGCTTCCCCCGGTCCCGGTCCCCACCCGCTCCGAAAACCGCGATCACCTTCCCCTGGGTCAGCGGACGCACGGTCTCGAGGGCCCGCTCGAGCGCGTCCGGCGTGTGCGCGTAGTCCCGCAGCACGATGCACGGCTTCGACGCAATCCGTTCCATCCGTCCGGGCACCTGCGGCGCATGCGTCAGCCGCTCGGCTACACCGTCCAGTGGTGCGCCCAGCCCCAGTGCGCAGGCGGCGACGCCGAGCGCGTTCGCGACATTGAAGGCACCCAGCAGCGGGAGGTTCACCTCCGCGCGCCCCTGAGGCGCTACCAGGAGGAACCGCGATCCGGAGCCCGAGGTCCTCACGTCGTCCGCGCGCACGTCCCCCCTGGACTCGCCGAAGGTGATGCGGCGGTGCCCGGCGGGCAGCTGCTCCCACGCGGGGTCCTCGGCATTCACGACCTCGATACCGTCGGACGCCAGATAGCTCGACAACCTGGCCTTGGCCTGGAAGTAGTGCTCGAAGGTCTTGTGGTAGTCGAGGTGATCCCGGGTCAGGTTCGTGAAGATCGCCGCCCGGTACGTGAGACCATCCACCCGCCCCTGGTCCAGGCTGTGGGACGACACCTCCATCGCGGCCCCGCGCGCGCCCCGCTGCACGAGAAGGGCGAGGGTCTCCTGCAGGTCGATGGGTCCCGGCGTGGTCAGGTTGCCGGCCTCGCTTTCGACCGGCGTGCCGTCCGGGGCGAAGGCGCCCAGGGTTCCGATCGACCCCGTGGGCCACAGCAAGGACAGCACGTGCCGGCCCAGCGTCACCGACGTGGTCTTCCCGTTGGTACCCGTCACGCCCACCAGGTTGAGATGCTGGGCCGGATATCCGAACCACACCTCGGCGGCTACCGCGGCCGCACGCCGGCCATCGGTCACCACGACCTGCGGCAACGTCCCCGGCTGCTCCGCCTCCACCAGGGCCGCAGCGGCGCCCTCCCGGGCCGCCTGGGACACGTATGTGTGTCCGTCCTGAATCGCGCCGCGTACGGCACAATAGAGCATGCCGCGCTGGAGCTTCCGGGTATCCGCGGTGACACCGGTGACGGACGGCAGGCTCGCGGGGGCCCGCACCAGGAGTCCGCGATCGCGCAAGCGGGCGACAATGGTCTGCAACTCGATCACTGCGGTGTGTCTCCAAAGACGGTGACGAGTGATCCGGCGTTGGCCTGGGCTCCCGCCGCGGGCCACGTCTTTTCGACGTTGCCCCATCCTTTGATGACCACGTGAAAGCCACGACGGTGCAAGAGCCGGACCGCGTCCCGCAGGGTCCGTCCGGCGACGTCGGGGACGGGGCGAGGGGGCGCGGGCACGGCCGTGTCGTGCGGAGGGGGCCAGCTC
>DATEGY010000381.1:0-9427 GCA_035279865.1 Gemmatimonadales bacterium
TCCCGCTCGTAGCCGATGGTGGGCCGGGCCACGTAGTCGGGCGTGAACCGCACGCGATACGGCTTGATCGAGAATTCGGCGGTATCCGGCAGGGCCAGCGTATTGGAATCGAGCAGCTGCTTCACCGAAACCGGCTGCGACACCTTGGTCGTCTCGGCGGGTTGGGCGCCCGACTGCCGGAGGCCCGATGGCGCCCGGTAGATGGAGCTCGAGGGGGCCGACGCCGAGCTCGTATCTGCCGGAGCGGATGGAATGATGCGCCCGGTATCCCCGGTGGCGCTCGCCATCTCGTACCGCGGCCGGGTCTGGGCGTAGACCAGGGGCGGCATGGGCTTGTCGGCGTAGGGCCGGCCCCGTAGGGACCGCGGATTGTCGATGGCGTAGACGTCCCAGCTGCCGTCGTCGTAGTACGCGAAGGCCAACCGGTCCGTCTCCTTGGCCCAGGAGAGGGCGGGGGAGATGGGGGTGATGCCCGACACGCCGGTGTAGACGTCGGTCAGCTGATACACCTGCTTGTCGCCCAGGTCATAAAGGAAAATGTTCGCGATGCCGGTGCGGTCCGAGACGAACGCCAGGGAGCGGCCGTCGGGAGCCCACACCGGATTCACGTTCCGGCCGTACTCCATGTGATCCAGGACCTCGATCTGGCCCGAGTCCAGATGGTAGAGCGCGATCCGGTAGTTCCCGGTGGCCAGTGTCTCGAAGTTGGTGTTCGGGCCGCGATCGGTCGCAAAGGCGATGGTCTTCCCGTCGGGGGACCACTGGGGCAGGAGGTCGGCGTACTTGTCGTGCGTGAGGCGCCGGAGGTCGGAGCCGTCCTTGTTGACGATGAACAGGTCGGCGAGACCGCCGTCATATCCCGTGAAGGCCAGCTGCGAGCCGTCGGGAGACCACGTGGGGTTGTTCACCCCGTTCAGCGGGATCCGGAGCCGGGCCGCTTCCTTGTCCTTCTGGATGTCGAAGATCACCAGGTCGTCCCGGTCCTTGTGCTTCACGGCGATGGCGAAATACCGCCCATCGGGTGAGAACGACCCTGATGAATAGATGAAGCGCAGGCTTTCGTAGTTGCTCGATGTCGTGGACTTCACCAGCCGCCGGATGGTCTTGCCGGTTTCGGCGTCCGCGAGATAGAGATCGATGAAGAAGTCGTTCCCCTCGCCGAAGTAGGCGATGTCTTTCCCGTTCGGCGACAGCGACGGGGCGAGGTGCAGGGTCCCGTCGGACCGCTTCTGGGTCAGCAGGGGCTCCGCGATCCGCCGCGCGGGATAGTGGTCCGAGATCTGGGGCAGGAACGTCGCCTGGACCGCGTCCCGCCAGTCCTTCGAGAGCTCGTCCAGCGAGATCCCCAAGGCGCGCTTGAACGCGCCCTCGATGCCGGCGCCACGGGAGGCCTGCAGGATCTCCCCGATCACTTCGTCGCCCCAGCGCTGGCCGATGTAGGCGAACAGCGCGTGGCCGTAGAAATACGGGAAGATGTTCGGATCGTCGGTCATGTCCTCGATGGTGGGGAGGTGCCCCTGCAGGGCCGCGTCCCGCAGCGCCATCGCCGTCGCCGGATCGAGAGGACCGAGCGACAGGTACTCCGACATGCCCTCCATGAACCAGCCGGGCGGGTTCACGGCGATCATGGTCTGGATGCCGCCGCCCGGGTGGCCGCCCGAGTACACGTCGTACTGGAATTGGTGCGTCATCTCGTGCTGGATGACGTGCTCCATAGCTTCGTACGATCCCGTGAACGGGATCACCATCCGGTGCTTGAAGAACTCGGTGACGCCCTCGGTGCCCTCCCCGGGACTTTCACCGCCGAGCGCGTTGGTCTCCTGGAACTCCGAGTACGAGGCGTACAGGAGGATGGGCTTCCGCTCTATGAAGTTGTGATGGAGGATGCGTGAGAGGCGCGCATAGGAGCGTTCGGCGATGCGGGCCACGTCGAGTGCCGCTTCCCGCTCGACGGGATAAAAGTAGACGTCGAAGTGCTCGGTCTGGATGATCTGCCAGTCGAAGGAGCGGTACTGGACCTTGTTCTGTCCGAAGTACTGCGCCGATGCCGTCGTACTGACCACGGCGCACGCGAGCCCCGTCAAGAGAACCTTCGTCGCCTTCATACCACCCCCGGATCCTGGACCTTCATTCCCCCACTGCCACCACCGGCGCTTCACCCCAAAGACGCTCGAGTTGATAGAAGTCACGCAGCTCGGGGTGGAACAGATGGACCACGAAATCCACGTAGTCGAGCAACACCCACCGGCCCTGCGTCAGTCCCTCGACATGGTGCGGCCGACCGACGCCGTGGAGCGACATCAAGTGATCCGCCATACCTCTGACGTGCGCATCGGACGTCCCCGACGCGATCACGAAAAAGTCCGTCGCTTCCGACAACCCCCGCAGGTCCAGCACGACCACCTGCACCGCCTTCCGGTCCGACAGCCCGTCCAGAATGGGCCGGAGCACCTCGAGCGCCGCGGCGGGTTTCCCCCGGGAACGCCCTCGACCGCTACTCATAGCGCTTGCCGCCCGCGTTTGTTCCGTCCTCCACTTGATAAAATACGCCCCAGGTTCCGATGCCTGTATGGGCGGCCAGAACGGGCGTGATGGGACTGACCAAAGCTTCCTTCGGCGCATACCGGCGGACCAGTTCCTGACGAAGCGTTTCGGCGAACTGGTGGATGCCGGCGTGCACCACGCCGAGCCGGAGGGCTCGGGGTTTGGCCACCAGAGCCCGGTCCAGGAGCGCCAGCACTTTGGTACGGGCCGCGTCCCGCCCGCGGGCGCGGCCCGCCTGATCCACGACGCCCTCGGCGGTCAGCGTCAGAATGGGCTTCACGTTCAGCCGTGTCCCGAGCCAGCCCGCCAGCCGCGAGACCCGTCCCGACCGGATGAGACGGTCCAGCGTATCTACGACGAAGAACCCGGATGATTGCGTCCGAACCCGCGCCAGCTCGGCCGCGATTTCCTCGGCGGGCATTCCCTGCGCCGCGAGCTCGAGTCCGCGGAGCACCAGCAGACCCTCCCCCAGTGAGGCACTCCGCGAGTCCACCAGCGAGATCCGGTCGGCCGCCAGTTCCTTGGCCGCGGCCTCGGCGTTCGCGAATGTGCCCGACAGCGCCTTGGACACGGCGACCACCACGATCCTTTCGGCCACGCGCAGGGCGTCCTGGTACACCTCGACGAACGCCTGGCGGGTGGGCTGCGAGGTGGTGGCGTCCAAGCCCGTCCGCAGGCGGGTGTAGAACTCCGGCGCGGAGAGCTCCAGGCGGTCGCGGTAGACGCGGTCGCCCACGATGAGCTGCATCGGCACGAGCCCGATCTGCTTCTCGAAGACGGCGGAGTCGGGGAGGTCGCATGCTGTGTCGGCGACGAAGGCGACCGCACGCTTGTTCACCAGCGCCTGATGCTGCGCCCGCATGTCCTCGGCCTTGGTGTACTCGACGGTGCCCCAGGCGGCCCCGAGAGCGAAGACCCGGTCGGGCGTGTCGGTGTGGACGTGGGCCTTGAGGAGGTCTCCGGACTCGAGGACCACGATCGAGCCGCCCAGCTCGCGCAGCGCCGCACGCACCTGCGCCGGCGTCGGCAAGGCCGGGCCCTTCACCATCACTTCGGTGCAGAACCGGTAATCCTTGTCCGAGGCCACCTCGGTGGTCGCGGCGGCGTTGACCAGGTCGCGGTCCACCGCACCTTGTGCCTGGCCCCCTTCTTCTATAAGACGCTTCACACCGTCCAGGAGCCGGACGAAGCCCTTGGCACCGGCGTCCACCACCCCCGCGGACTTGAGGGCCTGGAGCAGCTCGGGCGTGCCCTGCAGGGAGCGCTCCGCCCGGGTCACCAGGCGACGCATGAAGACTTTGAGGTCCCGTTCGTCGGCAGCGGCGTCCGCTTCGTCGGCGGCGTCGCGGGCCACCGTGAGGATCGTGCCTTCGACCGGGTCGTCGAGCGCGCCGTTGAGCCGTTCGAAGCCCATGCGGATGGCGCGGGCGAGGTCTCGTGCGCTGGCGGTGAGGCGGTCCCCGAGGCCGTCCCGAAGACCGAGCAGGAACTGCGACAGCATCATGCCGGAATTTCCGCGGGCGCCGCGGATCGAGGCCTGCGCCATCGCCTCCGTCACCCGGGGCAGGGGAGCGTCCCCCAGGGCGCGCAGCGCCTGGGCGACTTCCCGCAGGGTGAGCCACATGTTGGTGCCGGTGTCGCCGTCGGGCACCGGAAAGACGTTCATCCGGTTCAGCTCATCACGCCCCGCCGCGACCCAGTCCGCCGCGGCGAGCAGCGACCGCGACAGCCGGGGTCCGTCGACGTATCTGATTCCGGCGGGCACGGGGCTCGCCTTACTCCTTGACCACCGTCACCTGCACTTCGGGTCGGACCTCCGAGTGAATCTTCACGCCCACTTTGAACTCGCCCAGCGCCCGGATCGGCTCGGCGAGATCGATCTGGCGTTTGTCGATGTCGTGCCCCGCCTCGGCCAGGCGGCGCTGAATGTCGGCGGCGGTGACGGATCCGTAGAGCTTTTCCTCTTCGCCCACTTTCACCGCGAAGGTCAGGTGCACCTGGGCCAGCTTGTCGGCGAGGCCCTGCGCCGCGTCCTTCTCGGCCGCGCGCACCTTGGCGATGCGGGCCGATTCGAACGTGATCTTCTTCTTGTTCCCCTCGGTGGCCGGATACGCCAGCCCCTTGGGCAGAAGGAAATTGCGCGCGAAGCCGTCCTTCACCTTCACGACCTCGCCGGCCTTGCCGACGTGCTGCACGTCTTCCCGCAGAATGATTTCCATGACGTCCTCGTGATCAGTTCGGCCGGCCTGCCAGCCGGCGCCGGAACTCCAACCAGGTATCGGTCACGCCCAGGACGCAGAGGCTCGGCGCGGTCGCCGGGGCGAAGAGCAGCCCCGAAAACACCGCCAGCGCCTGCACCCAGGCCGGAACCGCGATGATCGCGGCCGCGGCCCCGACTACCGCCGCTCCGCGCAGCACGTACAGCACGCCCAGCACCAGCCCGACGTTCAGCGCGACGATGCGGATGCCCGGGAGACTCCCCGAAACGATCCAGGCGGTGGTCACCGCGACGACGGCCCAGACCGCGCCGTCCGCCAGCCGGAACTGCCGGAACGGCCGCAGCTCGGGTCCCAGCGGAGCCCGCGCAATCCGGACGTGCCACTGCCAGGCCGCCGCCAGCGCCGCATAGCCCCACAGCGCCTCGAGCGCGGGACGCGCCGCACTGAAAAACCGCACCGCCGGCTCGAATTTCCCGTACATGTCCGCCACGACCTCGGGGGACATCACTTCCAGAACGGTCCGGAGCGCGAAGCTCGTCTGACGCACCGTATCCCAGGCCAGGAGCCCCCAGGTGTGCGCCCCGTTCAGGATCCACGCCAGCGCCGCGGCACTCGCGCCGCTCCACACGAGCGCGGCGGTGGCCCGGGACAGAAAGGGGCCCGGCGCGCTCCAGGCGAGCGCCACGAAGGCGACGGCGGCGAACAGCTGAAAGACGCCGACCACCGCGTCGATCGCCGACTCCTGCGGGATGACCAGTGCCCACAACGCGAAGCAGCCGATGAGCAGGGCACCCGCACGGGACATCCGGGACCGCGTGCCCCCGATGAGCTGGAGACCCGCGAACGTCACTCCCGCGAGCGGCAGACTGGTTGGCGCGAAGACGGCGAGGAGTACCGTGCCGCTCACGAGCCACCAGACGCTCCGCGGGGAGGTCATCTCAGCCGGTGAAGCCCTTGATGTACGGGATCAGGGCCAGCTGTCGCGCGCGCTTGATGGCGGTCGCCAGCTGCCGCTGGTGCCGGGCACACATGCCGGACAGGCGCGACGGGAGAATCTTGCCGCGTTCGGTCAGGAAGCGGCTCACGGTCCGGTCGTCCTTGTAGTCCAGAACCCGGACTCCCGATTCACACACCGGGCAGGTCTTCGAAGGGCGTCTCACGCGTCGTCCTCCTCACCGTCGTCGTCGCCGGCGATGGCGGGCGCCGGAACCGGCTTGGCCTCGGCCTCGGACACCACCACCAGAAACCGCAGGACGCCCTCGTCCAGCGTGACCGCGCGCTCGTACTCCGGGAGCAGGTCCCCGGTGGTCTCGAACTGGGCCACGACGTAGTAGCCGGTGTCCTTCTTCTTGATGGGATAGGCGAGGGTCCGCTTGCCCCAATGGCTCACGTTGGTCAGCGTGCCCTTCCCGTCTTTGGTCAGGTGCGCGTGAAAACGATCGAGCTTCTCGGTGACGGCGGGTTCCTCGAGGGCACTGTCAAAGATGTAGACCGTCTCGTAGCGACGAGTCATGCCACCTCCCTTTGGGCTAGAACGACCCGGCGCAGGTGCGGCACCGAGTAGGGGAATTGAGGCGCGAAAGATAGCCGGGGGGCACCGAGGGGTAAAGGCGGGGTAGCTTGAAGGGTATGTGGGCCGTCCCCCTCATCCTGCTCAGTATCCCGGCCGGGGATTCCCTGACCGGGACCGTGCTGGCCCTGGCGAGTGGGCACCCCCTGGTCGGGGTGGTGGTCACCGCCGGCAACCGGCAGGCCACGAGCGACAGCGCCGGGCACTTCGCCCTGGCCGGCTCGGCGTCGCGCCTCCACCTGACGTGGAACGGTAAGAGCGGTGTCGGGATAGTCCCGTCGGTGGAGGGCGATGAGCCCCTGCGGGTAGTGGTCGACACGGAGACGCCGGAGCTCGAAGCGACCGTCGAGCACGTGGACTGGCATCTGGTGGGGCGGTGGGGGATGGCGGGGTTCTTCGACCGCGCACGGCAAGGCTACGGGACGTTTTTCACGCGGCACGACCTGGCCCGCTCCGGCTACACCACGCTCAAGGACCTGCTGGCCTCCTTAGGCATCACGCACGGGTGCTTGCGGACCGGGGACGGTTGCGGCGCCATGATCTACTACCGCGGCACCCCGACGCTGGTGAGCATCTACGTCGATGGGGTCTTCCAGCGGAACGAGCAGGCCGACGAATTGCCGCTCGATGCCGTGACGGGGATCGAGTACTACCCGCTGCCGAGTGCTTTGCGCCCCCGCCGCACCATCGCGAGCGAATGGATCGTGAGAACCGACTATCTCCAGCAGCTGCCGCTCCAGGAGTTCAGTGTGGTGATCTGGACCCGGGCTTTCTACCAGCGGCTGGCGGAGCGTTGAGTTAGACGTTGAAGCGGAAGAGGAGCACGTCGCCGTCCTGCACCACGTACTCCCGGCCTTCGCTGCGGACCAATCCCTGCTCGCGCGCCGGCTTCCACCCGCCCGATTTCGTGAAATCCGTGAAGCTCACCGTTTCCGCGCGGATGAATCCCTTTTGAAAGTCCGAGTGAATCACGCCGGCCGCATCGTAGGCGGTGTCGTTCACATGGATGGTCCACGCGCGGACTTCCTGCTCGCCCGCGGTGAAGTAGGTCCGGAGCCCGAGGAGGGCGTACCCGGCGTGGATCAGCCGGTCGAGCCCGGGTTCGTGCACGCCCGCGCCTTCCAGGAACTCCTTCCGCTCGTCCCGTGACAGATCCGCCAGCTCCGCCTCCAGCTTGGCGGAGAAGGGGACCAGCTCGGCCTCTTCATGATGGGCCGTGACCGCCTGCTGCAGCACGTCGACGAACTTCCCGCCCCCCGCCGCGAGATCGTCTTCGCTCACGTTGGCGGCGTAGAGAATCGGCTTGGCGGTGAGGAGACCCATGGCGCGGAGGGCCGCCAGCTCCTTTGCGTCCTTCGCGGCGGCGCGCGCGCCCTTCCCGGCGTTCAGCTCGACGTTCACCCGTTCGAGCAACGCCATTTCCGTCTGGGCGTCCTTGTCGCCCGCCTTCGCGCTCTTCCGGGTCTTATCCACCCGGCGGTCGATCACCGACACGTCCGCCAGGGCCAGCTCCGCGGAGATGATGTCGTGGTCGCGCACGGGATCCACGGGACCCATCACGTGCACCACGTCCGGATCTTCGAAACAGCGGATCACGTGGACGATCGCGTCCACTTCACGGATGTGCGAGAGAAACTGGTTGCCCAGCCCCTCGCCCTGGGACGCGCCTTTCACGAGACCCGCGATGTCGACGAACTCGACGACGGCCGGGACTTTCTTTTTCGGCCTGACCAGCTCCACGAGCTGCTCAAGCCGGGGATCGGGAACTTCGACGACACCGACGTTCGGATCCACGGTACAGAAGGGATAGTTCTCGGCGGCGGCGGCCTTGGAGGACGTCAGCGCGTTGAAGAGGGTCGACTTCCCGACGTTCGGCAGACCGACAATACCAAGACGGAGCATCCGGTCTTCCTGGAAAAGCGCGGATATGCAAAGGCTAGACGCACAGACGCGCAGCGGTGAACTGAAAACAGTGAACTGGACCTACAACAACAACGGCCCGATGACTACCCAGGTCAGTATCGCAACCCGCAGCAGCGCAAAGCGCGGGCCTTTGCCCAGCGCACCGACCACTCCGACGGCGACCGCAGCCAGGAAGGTGTGGAACCATCCACTCCAGTGGCCGGGCGTGACCAGGGGACTCCCGGAATGTGACGCCACGATGATGGCGATGGCGGCGACTACGGTGGCGGCCCGGCAGGGAGCTGACGGCAACGCGACGGCGGCCAGCCCGGCGAGCGCCCCCAGGGCAGTCCCATAGGGGCCCACGAGATGGAAGGCCACGAGCGCGGCGACGACGAGGGCGATCGTCCAGGCCCGCCGGTCGACGAGCCGGATCACGAGGCCGAGGAGTCCGCCCAAGCACACGGCCAACAGGGGGGCCCCGGCGGGCAGTGAGCCCTCGTGAAAGCCGAGCGCCACGGGATCGAGGCCCGTCGCCACGAGGGCCATCAGGGCGCCGACGGCGATAGCTCCCGCGATCAGCCCGGTTCGCGGAGAGCCTCTCCAGGCCAGCGCAAAGGCGCCTCCGATCAGTCCGGCCGTCGCGACCAACATCGGCAGTGCGACGCCGTCGACCCGATTCGCGACGAACGGGGTGCCGGCGGCGATCACGAGGGCGCCTGATGTCGCGAAGACGCCCGCGTCGGCGGCCTCGGTCACCGGGTCGCTCGCTGCCTTGCCGGCCGTCATCACGGCGGAGCCGAGGGCGAAGGAGGCGATCAGTTGGGCGAAGAGGCGCCAGCCTCCGTCGTCCATCCCCGCCGCGGACCCGAACAGCTCGAAGACGAGGCCAAGACCCACCAGGGTCGAGCCCCAGGCGAAGAGGCCGAGTGCTTTCGGGTCGATTTCGAAGCCGGCCATCCATTGAATCGTGAGCGCGGAACAGGCGCCCAGGGCGAAGCTGGCCCCCGTGCGGGCGCTGATCAGGCCGTCCAGAACCACGAGCGCGATCAGGGCAATCAGCGCAGGCTCCGCAAAGGTCCCGAGCACCGGACGCCGGTCGGTGCGTCGCAGGGCGACGAGCCCCGGGATGATGCCCAGGGCGCCGCCGAGGACGGCGATTTCCGGGAACCAGGGGACCAGGTTCACGGAG
>DATEGY010000382.1:0-3850 GCA_035279865.1 Gemmatimonadales bacterium
CGGGGTATAACACCCTGCGCCCCCGAACCTCACCGGAGCCGTCCCCGTGCTGAAGAAGAACAAAGGTCAATTCCTCCTCGCTGCCCTCTCGGTGGCGGGGATTTCTGCGTGCGGCCGCGCCGTCACGCGCGTAGCGCCCCCGGCGCCGAATCATTTCCCCGTCGACTGCATGGCGGCGGGAACGCCCGCTCCCGGTGCGCCACGCGACTCGATCCGCGTCGTCGCAGACGGACCGGTCTCGAGCCAGGACGCTCCCGTGCCGCGGTCCGGCGCGGAGCGGATCGCCTTCGGCCTGGCGTACGAAACGCTGGTGAAGGTGGATTGTCAGGGGAACCTGATGCCCGGCCTGGCTGCCTCGTGGCGCCGGGGCGCCGATGCGGTGGAGTTCGTGCTTCGGAAGGACGCGCACTTCTGGGATGGGGCCCCGGTGCTCGCCGCCGACGTGAAGGCCAGCTGGCGGCTCGCCGATTCCGCGCTCGCCGAACGGACGGCGATCGAGGGAGACACCCTCGTCCGGATCGCTACGAACGGCCAGGATCCATTGCCGTCGGTGCTGGCCCCGGTGGCGGCCATCACCAAGCCCGCCCCCGATCATGGCTGGCCGATCGGCACGGGGAGCCGCTGGCTCACGAATCCGGTGAGCGGGACCGACGACGCCGTGCTGCAGCCGACGACGCCCGGGACCGCGCCGCGCATCACATTCGGGCCCGGCACGGACGACGCCCGGGACGCGCTGGAAAGCCACGCGGACGTGGTGATCACTCGCGATCGTGCGGCCCTCGCGTTTGCCGCCACCCGGCGCCGCTTCGCCGTCCTGCCGATGGCGTGGACCGAAGAGTACGTGCTGATCGCCCCGGACCCGGTGCCGGTGGACCGCGACGATCTGGTGGCGGCGGTGCGGGTGGACGCGACCGCCGCGGACCACGACGGATGTCCCCGGACCGGGTCGCGGGAGGCGAAGCTCTCGGGTACTCGCCGGGTGGCCTACCGGCGGGGGGATCCGACTGGAGAAGCCCTGGCGGCCAGGCTCATCGGCTCGGGCGCGCTGGGGCACGGTGTGTTCGCAGTGCCTCTCTCCCCCGTGGAATGGGAGCGCGCGGTGTCGCAGGGCAGTGAATGGGCCGTGATCGCGCCGCGGACCGCCGGTGCTCCCTGTTCGCCATCCTGGGGGGCCGGGACGCCGTTGATCGCCGTCCGCTCGAGTGTCGTCCTCGACCGGAGTCTTCTCCCCGTCCGCCTCGGCGGCGATGGCGCCCCGCGGCTGGGCGACCCCCGGACGGCCCCGTGACCTTCCGCGCGCGTCTGGCCGCGGCCTTTCTGCCGGCCGTGCTGATCCCCCTCGTTGTGTTCGGGTGGGGAGTGCGCCGCGCGGTGGGAACCAGACTCGAGGCCCTGTTCGACCGGCGGGCTGATGAGGGCGTAGATCACGTCCGGGCCCGGGTAGCCGGAACGAGCGCCGATCTGGCGCGGCGGCTGGCGGGGGTCCGTCGGGTGGCGGCTGCCGACGTCCATCTCCGGGCCGCTCTCGCGGCCGACTCGGGCGCGGAGTACGTGCGGGATTTCGCGGGGACGGCCATGCGCGCCTCGGGGCTGGCGAGTCTCCAGATCCTGGGTGCCGGCGGGACGGTTCTCTCTTCCGGACACTTCCGGAACGCCTATGGGTGGGCGGAGCCCCGTCTCGCGGCCCTGCTCGCGGCGTCTCCGGATTCGCTCGTTCTGATTCGCGTGCGCTCCGCGGAGTCGCCGTTCGTGACGCTCGGGCGGCTCGATTCCCTCCGGGTGGGAGACCGGGTCTATCCGATCGTGGGGGGCATCAGTCTCGATTCCGAGTGGCTGGCCCGCTCAGCGCCTGACGCCGATGTGACGGTTGCGCTCGACGACAGTGCCGCGCGCGGAGGGCACGTCGTGCCGCTGCCGTTCCTCTCCTCGGAGGACGCGGATTCGATCGGTACCATAAGCCTGGCGGTTACGCAGTCGCCGGCTCCGCTCGCGGCGATCACGGGCAGTGTGGACCGGTGGCTGATGCTGGGACTCGCCGCCGCCGCGCTGACCGGACTGGCGCTGGCGCTCTGGCTGGCAGGGCGACTCTCACGCCCGCTTGCCGACCTCACCGCCCGGGCCGAGGCGCTGGATCCGGAGCATCCCGAAGGGGCGTTCGACACCGTCCGGAGTGACGAGATCGGAAAGCTGGCCGTCGTCCTGCGCACGATGACCGGCCGTCTGCGCGACGGCGCGGAGGCGGCGCGCCGGGCGGAGCGGCGGGCCGCACTGGGGGACCTGGCTCGGCAGGTGAATCACGACATCCGCAACGGGCTCACGCCGATCCGGAACGTGTTCCGGCACTGGACCGACGCCGCCTCGGAAGGGCCCGCGGAGCTGGCGCGGGTGTTTGCGGAACGGCGCGGGACCGTGGAGTCCAGCGTCACCTACCTGCACGCGCTGGCCGGCGAGTACGCCCGGCTGGCCGTGCCGGGCGTAGCCGAACCCTGCGACCTGAATGCCGCGGTACAGGGCGCGGCCCAGCGGCTGGCGGGGGACGAAGCAGTCACGATCCGCGTGGAGCTGGCTGAGCCGGCGCCGGTGGTACGGGCCGATCCCCTGGCCCTGCGCCGGGTGATCGACAACCTCGCGAGCAACGCATGCGACGCCCTCGTGAACGGGCGCGGCACGGTGACGCTCCGGACGCATGGGGGCGAGCAGGTCCGTCTCGAAGTCATCGATACCGGTGGCGGCATGAGCCCTGCGGATCTGGAGCGGGCGCTCGCGGGATTTCATTCGACCAAGCCGGCCGGGTCGGGGCTCGGTCTGACGATCGTGCGCAGACTGGTGGGAGATGCGGGTGGGGCGCTCCGGGTGGACACCGCGCCGGGAGCCGGGTCCTCCTTCACGGTGGAATTCCCGCGCATAGAAGGGGTGCGGGCGGCAGGAGAGAAAGAAGGCGATCGATGACTACGGTCCTGGTGGTAGACGACGTCCCGGCCATGGCGGAGCAGTACGCCTACGATCTGCGCCGGCTGGGGAAGTACCAGACTCTGATCGCCGCCGGAGGGCAGGCCGCGATCGACGTCATCGCGCGGGAACCGGTGGATGTGATGATTCTCGACCTGGAGATGCCGGTCCTGGATGGTTTCGCGGTGCTGAAGTCGGTCGGGCGCCGGGTGCCGGTGATCGTGTACACGGGGACCGGGAGCTACGACCGCTGTCTTCAGGCGGTCCAGCTCGGCGCCCGGAGCTTTCTGGACAAGGCCGAGCCGATGGAGCGGGTGGTCCGTGAAGTGGAGCACGTTCTGGAGCGGGAGCGCCTGACCCGTGAGGTGGCCACGCTCCGTGCGTCCGAGGGCGCCCTGGTCGGGACCTCGGCGGCGCTCACGCGCGTGCGGGAGCAGCTCCAGCGGCTGGCCCCCATTCCCAGTCCCGTGCTCGTGCTGGGCGATTCAGGGACCGGAAAAGAGCTCGTCGCCAATGAGATCCACCGGATCTCGGCCCGCAAGGGATTACTGGTGGCGGTGAACTGCGCCGCGTTGCCGGGAGAGCTGGTGGAGAGTGAGCTCTTCGGCCATGAGCGAGGCGCGTTCACCGGCGCGCACACCTTGCGGAAGGGGGCCTTCGAGACTGCCGCGGGTGGCACCCTCTTTCTGGATGAAGTGGGGGAGCTCCCGCTCCCGGCGCAGGCCAAACTGCTCCGGGTCCTGGAGCAGCGCGAAATCACGCGCGTGGGCGGCAACCGGACCATTCCGGTGGATGCCCGGGTGGTGGCCGCGACGAACCGGCAGCTCGAGCAGGAAGTCCAGGCGGGCCGGTTCCGGCTCGACCTCTACTACCGGCTCTGCGTGCATGTCGTCCGCGTGCC
>DATEGY010000383.1:0-3651 GCA_035279865.1 Gemmatimonadales bacterium
GTCGCCATCCATCTGGCGCCGGGCTCCCCCTTCCTCCCTCCGCCCGACCGCCCGGTCGACACCGCCGTGGTGGCGCGCCTCAACCACCAGTTCGGGCTCGACCGGCCCGTTTCCACGCAGTACGTCCTGTACCTCAGAAACCTGTCGCAGGGAGAGCTGGGATACGCCTTCAGCCGGGGCGAGTACGTCCGGGACGCCCTGGCGACCGCCATCCCCAACACCCTGCTCCTCGCCGGCACCGCGCTGGCGCTCGACCTCGGCCTCGGCCTGTTGCTCGGCGTCATTCTGGCGGCCCGCGCCCGGCGGGCGACCGATGTGGTGCTCTCCAACGTCACACTTTTCATCTATTCCGTTCCAGCGTTCTGGCTCGGCCTGGTGCTCGTCTTCGTGTTCGCGGATTGGCTGCACTGGTTCCCGCCGGGATTCACGTCCACCCCGGGGTTGTACGAAACCCTGCCCTTCCTGGGGCAACTCGGGGACCGGCTCCATCACCTCGCGCTCCCGGCGCTCACGCTCGGCCTGGTGGGGGCGGCGGGCACCGCGCGGTACCAGCGCGCGGCCCTGCTCGAGACCCTGGGGCGTGAGTTCGTGCGGACCGCACGCGCGAAAGGGGTGAGAGAACGGCGCGTCCTCCTCGTCCACGCCCTGCGGAACTCCCTCCTGCCCCTGATCACGCTCGCCGGACTCTCCCTCCCGTTTCTGCTCACCGGGTCCGTCCTGATCGAGAGCGTCTTCTCGTGGCCCGGAATGGGCCGCCTCGCCACCGACGCGGTGCTCGCCCGGGACCATGCCCTGGTCACCGCTGTCGCCATCGTGGCGAGCGCGATGGTGGTCACCGGGTCCCTCCTGGCCGATGTGCTCTATGCCGCCGCCGATCCGCGCATCCGGGAGCGTGCCGCATGACCCTGCGGCCGACGCTCGCCCTGGTCGGCGCAGCCGTGGTGACGATGGTCGCCGTCGAGCTCCTCCGGCGCCGGACCAGGGGCCTGGGCAGCGGCAGACGATATTTCGGGCACCCGGCGGGCGTGTGGGGCCTGCGGGTACTCGTCTTCTTCTCCGTCATTGCGGCCCTCGCGCCGCTCGTCGCGCCGTACGACCCGGCCGCGCAGCCCGGCATCGTCACGCTGCAGAACGCCCCGCCGTCGTGGGCGCATCCGCTCGGAACCGACGCGTACAGCTCCGACATCTGGAGCCGCCTCGTCTACGGGGGCCGTGTGTCCCTGGGGGTTGCACTCCTCGCGACCCTGGTGGCGATGACGGTCGGCGTCACCATCGGTGGGGTGGCCGGATACGCCCGGGGCTGGATCGATGCGGTGCTGATGCGGCTCGTGGACATCGGCCTGGCCGTGCCGCGGATCTTCATGCTGCTCCTCGCGGTGGCCTACTGGAACCGGATCCCCCTGGCCCTGCTCGTCGTCCTGCTCGGGCTCACCGGGTGGTTCACCACCAGCCGCCTGGTGCGCGCGGAGGCGCTGTCCCTGCGCGGCCGGCCGTTCGTGGACGCCGCCCGCGCGCTCGGTGCCTCGCCCGCCCGCGTCCTCGTCTGCCACCTGCTCCCGGCCGCGCTGGCGCCGATCATCGTGTCCGCCGTGCTCTCGGTGGGCAACGTGATGCTCCTCGAAGCCGGCCTCTCGTTCCTCGGGTTCGGCGTGCAGCCGCCGACGCCGTCCTGGGGCACGATGGTGGCCGACGGGCAGGCGCAACTGGCGCTCGCGCCCTGGACGAGCTTCTTTCCGGGCCTGACCATCGCGATCGTCGTCATGTCCTGGAATGCCGTCGGCGATGCCCTTCGCGACGCGTTCGATCCCCGTCCGGAGCACGCGTGAGCGAGACGGCCAAGACGGCCAAGACGGCCAAGACGGCCCCACCGCTGCTGTCGATCCGCGACCTGAAGACGTATTTCGTCACGGGCGCCGGCGCCGCACGCGCCGTGGACGGTGTGTCCCTCGACCTGCACGCCGGAGAGACCCTCGGCATCGTGGGCGAGTCGGGCTCCGGGAAGACCGTCACCTCCCTTTCCGTCCTCCGGCTGATCCCCGAGCCCCCCGGACACATCATGCCGGGCAGCCTGATCGAGTTCGAGGGCCGCAACCTCCTCACCCTGTCGCCCGCGGAGCTGCGGGCGGTTCGCGGCAACCAGATCGCGATGGTGTTTCAGGAACCCATGAGCTCCCTCAATCCGGTGTTCACCGTCGGCGATCAGATCGCCGAGGTGGCCAGGGTGCACCTGGGGCTTTCGAAACCGGAGGCGTGGATCCGGGCCGTCGACATGCTCAATCAAGTGGGCGTGCCCGACGCCGACGCGCGTGCCTACGAGTATCCGCATCAGCTGTCGGGAGGCACCTGCCAGCGCGTGATGATCGCGATGGCCCTGATGTGCCGTCCCAAAATCCTCATCGCGGATGAGCCGACCACGGCGCTCGATGTCACCGTCCAGGCGCAGATCCTGGAGCTCCTGGAGAAGACCCAGGCCGACATGGGCATGGCGGTCATGCTGATCACGCATGATCTGGGCATCGTGGCCGGTGCCGCGGACCGCGTCGTCGTGATGTACGCGGGACAGGTGGTGGAGACATCCGCCACGAGGGACCTGTTCGCCGCGCCACTCCACCCCTACACGGCGGGTCTCCTGGCGTCGGTGCCGCGGCTCGAGAGCGGCCGCGGGGCGCTGAAGGGCATTCCCGGTTCGGTGCCCCCGGCGACCGACTGGCCCGTGGGGTGCCGGTTTCATCCGCGGTGCCCCCATGCCTGGGACCGGTGCCGTACGGAGGAGCCCCCCCTCCTCGACGGCCCCCGCCCGGGCCAGTCGGCCCGGTGCTGGCTGGTGCAGGAGCCGGCCCGCAGGAAGCCCCCGACTCCATGAGCGCCCTGGTCCAGGTGGAGGGGTTGGTCAAACACTACGGTGGCGACCGGGGCTGGCTGGGCCTCAAGCGGTCACCGCCGGTGCGAGCGGTGGACGGCGTCTCCTTTTCGATTGACGCGGGGAAGACGCTGGCGCTGGTGGGCGAGACCGGATCCGGAAAGACCACGGTGGGACGCACGCTGCTCCGGCTGGTCGAGCCCACGGAAGGCCGGTTCACTTTCGACGGCCTCGACGTCTTCAGGCTCTCGAGTGGACCGCTGCGCGCGCTGCGGCGGAGCATGCAGGTGATTTTTCAGGATCCGTCGGGATCCCTCAACCCGCGCATGACCGTCGGCGACGCCGTTGCCGAGCCCCTGATCATCCATCGCCTGGCTGCCCGACCGGAGCGGCCCGCGCGCGTCGCCGAGCTGCTCCGGGAAGTGGGACTCGACCCGTCCTTCGCGCCGCGGTATCCGCACGAGCTCTCGGGTGGCCAGCGGCAGCGGGTGGGGATCGCGCGGGCCCTTGCGGTGCGTCCCCGGTTCCTGATCTGCGACGAGCCCGTCACCGCGCTCGATGTCTCCGTGCAGGCCCAGGTGCTCAACCTCCTCCGCGAGCTGCAACGCACCTACGGCCTCACGTATCTCTTTATTGCTCATGACCTGGCGGTGGTCCGCCACGTCGCGGATGAGGTCGCCGTGATGTACGCGGGCCAGATCGTCGAGCGGGGGCCTGTGGACCGCATGTATTCGTCGCCGCGGCATCCCTACACCCGTGCCCTGCTTTCCGCGGTGCCGGTTCCGGACCCG
>DATEGY010000384.1:0-2863 GCA_035279865.1 Gemmatimonadales bacterium
AGCAGGTGCTGGCGTCCACGCCGCAGCTCTCGAGCCGGGAGGCGGTGGCCAAGCATCAGCCGACGGGGGTGGCATGAGGACCCGGCGCGGCGGGCGCGCGCTCGTCGTCGCCCTGGGTGCGCTCTTCTTCGCCGCCTGCACCACGGGCGACCAGGAGGGCCGGCAGCAGGGGCCGTCGACCCTGGTGATCGGAATCGACGTCTCCGGCTCGTTCCGGGATTCCAAGTTGTACGACGACGCGGTGGACTTCGCGGCGCAGTACATCGTGGCGCACCTCCAGGGCGCCGGAGGGCTCAAGACTCCGACGGCGCTCTTCGTGGGTTCGGTCGGGGGCTCGCGGGCGGGGGAGCCGAAGGCCTTTCACCCCATCAACGATTTTCAGGGCCTCTCGGCCGAGCAGGTCGCGGCCGACATCCGCACCTGGTTTCCGCCGACGGATGAGTGGACGGACTTCAACACGTTCTTCACCCGGGTGGCGGGGATCGTCAAGGAGCGAGGGCTCATTCTCGCTCCCTTGAACGTGGTGGTCCTCTCGGACGGCGTCCCGGACCTCCCGCCGGGAACGCATTTGGCCAAGGGAGAGACGCCGTATCAACGCATCGACATTCAGCCCCTCGAGTATCTCTCGCGGAGTGTGACGGTCCGCCTGCTGTACGCGAGCCCCACGGTCGGGGACCAGTGGAAGCGGCAGGTGAAGCGGAAACGGGTCCGCATGTGGACCGAAGAGGCACAGGTCATGACCGGGTGGCATGCGCAGTTCAAGGCGGGCGTGCCGGTCGACCAACAGACCGACTTTCTCAAGTGGGTGAATGACAACGTGGACTTCCGGGTCCGCGGCGCGAACATCTTCTGATCAGTAGACGCGGACGATGGTCAGAAACACGGCGGGATCGGCGACCCCCCCGGCGGGGGACGTCAGTCCCAGCGCCTCGGCGGTTGGAACGCCGACGCCGAATTGACCGATCGCGGCCCCGCCGCCGTAAAACGTTTGCACGCCGCCCAGGGGCATGGGCGAAAGCGGGAAGAAGCCGAACTGCTGCGGGAAGTCGTTATGCATTCCCGAGAAGATGTTGTGAGAATCCCAGCTCCCCGTGGTCAGAGACGCGGGGAGTGCCCCGAAGTTCGGATCTCCGGCACCGTACGAGTACACCATCCAGTCCGCCAGGACGGTGCCGGCCGGTGCTCCCGCCCGGGCGGTGAGGTTCGCGAGCCCGGTGAGGCTGGGCTCATGCACCAGCGCGCTGAGAAACCCGGACTCGGTGCTGGCATAGTGATCGATCGTCGTCCGCAAGAGCCACCACGCACCGGCGGGGAACGTAAAGTCGCCGGGTGCTCCGCCGAGCGGGGATCGCGCCGGCGCCGCCAAGTCGTACTGGTACAGCGTCTCGAATGCCCCGAACATCGCAAAGGGATGACCGGTGCAAGACGGGAAGGTTGGGCGTACCTCGCAATACAATGACGCCTGATATCCGGCGTTCTCCTTCCAGACCACTCCCGAGTACTGCCGGTCCCAAATCTCGACGGTCGCTTCGGCGATCGCTTCGTCCAGCCACGCCTGCTCGGGCGGGGCACCGGCCGCGAGGCGCACGCCGAACGTGGTGAGATGCGCTCCGAGGTTCACCAGGCTCGCGGGCACGGCCCACGCCCAGGCTTGCGCCGTGAAGGCCGAGTATCCCGTTCCGGGATCGGTCGGAACGGCGGCATAGATCACCGGCTCCTGGTTCGATGAGGGTGCGACGCTGGGTGCGTAGAAATCACACCCGGCACTGAAGGCGTCGGTACCGTAGGCGTTGGCTTGGGGCGTCATCAGGACGACCATCTTGCCCCCCGGAAATGCGGCGAGGGGATTGCCGAGGTTGGTGGCCAGCACGCTGAAGGCGTGTCCGTCGAGATCGGTCCCGACGGAGGTGATGACGGGGTCCATCTGTCCCGCCAGGGGCGCATCGGCGTCCTCCATCATGACCACATGCGCACCCGCATAGACCACGCGGGCCTGGACCTGCGAGAACGTAGAGCAGGGATCAGGAGCATCCAGGACCGGGACCTTGAGTACCGTGGTGGCACCGGGGAAAAACGTGGGCGGAGCCATCGTCGGACCGGTCATCGCGGCCCGCGGCCCGCCCCGTTGTTGCATCCAGAGGCTGTGGATCACGCCCCGCATGCGCTCGCTGATGATCCGGGTCAGCCCGAGGGGTGACTGGCCATCGGCCGTCTGTGGCCCGCGGCTGCCGGACCGGAGGGCGGTGGGCCAGTTGGGAGGCGGTGGCACCTGCTGCCGCCCCGCGCTGTCGACTTGGAGCTCGAACGATCTTGTCACGGCCGCGGTGTTCGCGACCCCGACGAGGTAGCTGCCCGACAGCACGGGGAAGGAGAGGCATCGCGCGGGGGCACCCGTGAGCCGCAGTACGTCGCCGACGGCCAGCGTGGCCGTCGGCGCGACCGTGAGAGACACGAGGGTATCCCGGAATTCGCGTCCGACGGTTACGCGGAGGCTGACGGGACCGGGAGACGCGCACGAGTACTGCGTGGCCGCTGGAACGACCGCGACGATCTGCGTGTCAGCGGCGCTCGTGATCATGGACGGCACGCCGGCGATCCACACGGTATCGATGCCTGGGGAGCCGAGCCCCGCTCCCGCAATCGTAAGGGTGTCGCCGGCGTTCACAGCCGAGTCGCTCAGGGAGACCAGGAGAGGCGCCGATGGCGCCCGGACGTAGAGCCGGACGGTGTCGGCTCTCCCGTGCGCCGTGCCAAAGATGCCGGCGCGTCCGGGCGCGCGGGCCCTGATGAGCCCACCCGTGTCCACGGTGGCGACCGTCGTGTCGCTCGACGTCCAGGTGACCGGATAGTAGAGCTCCGCCGT
>DATEGY010000385.1:0-2836 GCA_035279865.1 Gemmatimonadales bacterium
ACCACGCCTTCCCCTGGAGTGAGCTGGGGAACGCGGTACAGGGTCGGATCGGCGAGACGCAGGTCGATCAGCGCCACGCGACGGCTCGCGGCGCACCCGCGCGCGATGTCCCACGCGGCCCGCCCGGCCCAGTCGAGGTCCACGCCCAGCGGCACCAGCGCAATCAACGTTCTCCCCGCGAGGAGGGGCGGAACGGTGTGGAGCGCGTCGGCGCGCGAGAGGGTGCGTGTGGTCATTGGGGTGGCTGGTAGATCCAGTACGGCCGGCCGAGCTTGCGGCCGATGTCCTCGGCCGCCTCGCGCGTGGCGTAGGGTCCCAGCACGACGCGATACCCGTCGTCCGTGGAGGTCGGGGGCAAGACCTTTGCCGAGAGGCCGGCGCGGGAGAGCTGCTGCGCCATGCCGTCCGACCACTCCTTGTTCTGCGAGATGGAGACCTGGACATAGAGCGCGCCCGCGGTCGTGTCGCCGGCCGCGGCCGCCGGTCCGGGTGCGTCCGCGAGCGCCGCGGAGCGTGACGACCCCGAGGGGATCCAGCCGGTGGCGATCCAGAGATCACCGCCCGCGCCGGTGATTTTCCCGGTCTTCAGTCCGGAGTCGGGGCGTACCGCGACGATGTCGCTCCCCTGGCGGATCAGCACGGTCCCGTCGGGTGACACCACCGGGAGATCGTCTCCCCAGTCGCCTGCCACCGTCGCCGTCAGCGTCTTCGTCGGCAGATCGACGATCCAGATGGAATCGCCGAGGCCCGCCTGCACGAGGAGCCAGCGCCCGAGGGGGTCGAGGCGGATGGCCCTCCCCATGCCGGGCAGCGCGACGCCGTCCAGTTCTTCGCGGGAGAAGCGGTCCACCACCGCGAGGCCCAGCCCCGTCTTCTTGCTCACGTAGAGCCGGTGTCCCGCGGGCGAGAACGCCACGTCGATCGGGTGGTCGGGGAGCGGCACGAACGCCGCGGCGCGCCGCCCCAGCGGCTCCAGGAGCACCAGACCGGAGTCGGTGGCCGATGCGACTTCGTCCCCGTAGCGCGCAGCTTCGACGACCGCGGAGCCGGGGAAGGGCCGCGTCACCGCGGGCTGGTCGACGGTCTGCGCCAGCAGCTTGGGTTTCTTGTCGGAGGTGACGGCGATCAGCCGCTGGTCCGCCCCGCCGAACACCGCTTCCGGCATCGCAGCGAGCGGTTGCGGCCACACGGTGCGCGCCCGGTGCGCATAGCTCACCACGCGTTTCTTGGCGTCGACGGTGAACAGGGTGCCGTCGGGACCGAGCGCCGCCAACATCACGCCCGTCGCCACGGTGTCGGAGCGGCCGCTCTCCAGGTCGTAGGCGACGGCATCGCCCTTCGTGGAATGGAAGTACAGCAGGCCGTCGGCGTCGTCGGTCCCGACGATCCGGTCGGCGGCGGGGAGCCGTCCGCGCAGCGTCCCGGGCAGCTCCGCCAGCGTGGGGAGCCGGTAGAGGCGCGGGGCCCCGCCTTTGGCGGACAGGCGAATGAGGACCGCGGCCGAGCGCCCCTCAGTGCGGGCTGACGGCCTAACTGGCTGATTTTGCTTGGTTTGCGAGGATGCGGGTGCCGGTGTCCGGGAGTGGCAACTCCCCAACACCACGGTCGCCAGAATGAGACACGCGGGGCGGGTATGCAAATGGCCTCACCGACAAAATAGGAAGTCGGTGAGGCCAGGGCAAGTGGTTCAGCCGAACGGAGTTAGAACGTCGGGCCGAGGGACAGGGTCCAGTACGCGCGGCTGTTGTTCGGGCGGTTCAGTGGCTTCGTGTAGTCTAGCCTGAGAATCACGATTCCGAACATGTTGGCCCGGATACCGAAGCCGTAACTCCGGAGGGGAATGCGGACGTTGTCCGGGCTTTCCGACGCGGTGCGAGTCCAGTGGAGCTGCGAGATGCTGTTGAACGAGACACCGGCGTCGTAGAAGAACGCGCCCTCGAGCGGCGGGAAGCCGACCGGGAGCACGCCGAGCACCAGGGCGCGGGTGAGCGGGAACCGGATCTCGACGTTCGCCACGCCCACCTGTGATCCGATCAACTGGTCGAGCTCAGCGCATCCGGTCTGGGAATTAGCCGAGATGGCGGAGACGCACTCGTTGCTCTGGAACGACCCGGCGGTGTACCCGCGGATCAGCTCGGTGGAGCCCAGGAACGTGGGGAACCGCCCGCCATCGCGGCCGGTGCGGCCGAAATAGAGTCCGCGCACGGCCAGCGTGAACGGGCGGAAGAAGAAGTACCGCCGCCAGTCGGCCGTCAGGGCGGTGAACTGCCAGCTGCCCAGGGACGGTGCCACTTCCACGCGCCAACGGGATCCGGAGAAGGGGCCGACGTAGGAGAACAGCGCATTGTCGTGCGCCAGGGCGACGCTGGGCTGGGCGTAGGCGTTGGTCACGCCGCCGATGGTGTTCAGGTTCTCCGCCTGGGGGATATACGCGCAGGCGCCGCTGACGTCGCATTGGTACTGGTAGACGTCCTGGACCTGCAACGTCGCGTCGGAGATGGCCACGGCGTGCAGGGAAAACTCCGCCCGGGTGAACTGGCTGAACGGATACGAGGCGGTGCCGAACATGTCCCGGATCACGAAGCGCCGGATGTTCGTATTCAGGCGGGTCAGGCCGCCCGAGGTGTCACTGCTCGACGGCTCGTAGAAGTAGTAGGGCTCCTGCGTGAAGCCGACCGCCCAGTTGGTCCGGTGCACCTGATTGATGTACGCCGCCAGTACCTCGGCCTCCGCCAGGCGGCCGTTCACGGCCGCGGAGAACACCATGGTCCGGTCTCCGAGCATGTCGGAGAGCGACACCGCCGTGCCGCCGAAGAACCCGCGGCCGAAGTTGTCC
>DATEGY010000386.1:0-9504 GCA_035279865.1 Gemmatimonadales bacterium
TGGATGGCGACGAAGGTGAGGGACGTGACGGCGAAAACGATGGCGGCCGCGGCGGCGACGCGCCGGATCAGCCAGAGCCTCCCGCCCCCCACGTCGGCCCTAGCGATCCCGATCGATGAGACGGTCGGCCGGGATCCGCCAGGTCCACACCAGCGCCCAGTAGGAGTCGGTCCGGAGCTTCACGTCGGCGATGCGGGAGCTGACGGCGGCCACGTTGTCGGGAGCGGCCAGCCAGATCCCGGGCGCCTCGGCGTTGATGATATTCAGCGCTCCGCGCCAGTACCCGCGCGACTGTTTCACCGTGGCGGCCGTCGTCGCGAGGTTCACCAGCCGGTCGAAGTCGTCATTGGACCAGTGGCTGTAGTTGTTGGGGGCGCCATGAGTCCAGTGCTGCGCGATGCCGGAGGCCGGCGTCGGGTCGGAATTGAAATTCTGGATGACGGCGTCGAACTTGCCGGAAGCCAGCCGGTCCGCGATCAGGTTCTGGTCGAGGGGCTGGATCTGCAGATCCACACCGACGGCTTTCCATTGCGCCTGCATGAGCCGGGCGAACGCCTGCCGCGCGCCGCTCGTGGACGTGAACATGACTTCGACCGAGAGACGGACCGAGTCCTTGACGCGGATGCCGTCGGGTCCAAGCCGCCATCCCCGTGCGGACAGGAGGCGTGCGGCGCCGGCCGAGTCGAAGGGGAGGGTGCGCACCGAGTCCCAGATGGGCCACCACTGCGGGATCGGACCCGGCGGGACCTTGCCGTACGACCCGACGACGTTCGTCAGCATGCTCTGGCGGTCCAGGGCCATGGTGAGGGCCCGGCGGACCTGGGCATCACCGAGGATGGGGTGCGGCCGGGAGGAATCGCCGTTCGCCCGCGTATTGAGCTCGACGTACATGTAGTTCGAGCCCGGATACGGAATCAGGGTCATGCCCGGAGTCTTTTTCACCTGCTCGATGTTGGCCGGGGAGCCGAGGAATTCGAGCGCGTCCGCCTGGTTGGTGACGATGTCGCTCACGGCCGCCGGCAGGTTCGCGACGATCTTCCAGACCAGCCGCCGGATGTGCGGCCGTCCTTCGAAGAACGTGGAGTCGGCGGCCAGCTCGATGGTCTGTCCCGGCGTCATGCTCACGAAGCGGTACGGCCCGTCGCCGACGGGGTGCTGCCCGAAGGCGGCGGTCAGCCAGTCGGTGCGGGGCACCTGGGCGAGCAGGTGCTGGGGGATGATCCACATCTGATAGACAGCGTCGTAGAACGCCGTCGGGTATCGTTCCTTGAATCTGAAGACCGCCGTGACCGAGTCACGCACCGTCACCGATGCGATCTTGGTCAGCGCGTTCCGGGCCGACGCGTTGACGACCGGGTCGCGGTACGCATCGAACGAGAACGCGACGTCGTTCGCCGTGACGGGAACGCCGTCCTGCCAGCGGGCCCGCGGATCCAGATGGAACACGAGGGTCTTCGGATCGTCCCACTCCCAGCGCGTCGCCAGCCGGGGCACGAACCCCGAGTCGCCGACGGTGTTGCCCGCCATCCCCAGGTCGGCGAGCCGGAGGAAGAGCTGCTCGTCGACGTCCCGCGCGGCGGCATTCTCGATCTCCGTGGGGAGGAGCGTTTTCGGATTGTTCGCGGTCACGAAGACGACGGTGCCGCAGTAGTCACCCTTGCAGGACCCGCGGGACGAGCACGCGATGGCGAGGGGCAGTACGGCGAAGGCCGGAAGCGCAATGCGGAAGTTCATACGCCGCCTAACATTCAATGCCGGGCCTATCGGCGCCAGGTCCAATCAGCGTCGCGAAAACGCCCCACTGGGACGAATCGAGCGGGCGCGAGCGCCGGGGCCGGTGCCCAGGACGACACGATGGCGTCGGCGACCTCGTCGAACGACACCGGCCGCCCCGTCAACGCCCGCAACGTCGTCTCCCCGCCCTCGGGCGCGGTGCCCCGGGTCACGGACCGCACCAGTTCCTGGGACCCGTCGAGCAGGATGGAGCCGTGCTGCAGGAAGGCGTCACCTCCGCGGACCTGTGCCGAGCCCACGACCTTCTTCCGGTCGACGATCACTTCACCGCCCACGGGGGATGCGAAGCATGCCCCGGCGCCGACGCCCGCGGTCCGGACGGCGGGCGCCACCGACGCGGCGACGCCCAAAGTGCGCAACGCGGCGGCGAGGCGCTCATGAATGACCCGGTACCCGTCCTTCAGGGAGCCGAACGTCGCGATGGGTGCGGCGACCGCATAGGTGACCTCGCCGTCGTGCCACACGGCGCGGCCACCGGTGGGCCGGCGTACGACGGAGATCCCGCGCCGCTCGATTTCCGCGCGATCGTACCGGGTGAGGGCGGGCTCGTTGCGTCCGAAGGAGAGACAGGAAGGGGTCCAGCGGTACAGGCGGAGAAACGCGCGCCCGGTCTGCGCCGAATCTTCGAGCAGCGCCTGGTCCACCGCCATATTCTCGGAACCAGGCCGCCCTTCGTTCTCCCTTATCAATTCCCATTGCATCACTAACCGCCTAACCGTCTAACCGCCTAACCGACTGTCGCGTAGCTCTCAATCGGCGGACACACACAGATGAGATTCCGGTCTCCGTAGGCGCCGTCGATCCGGCTGACGGTGGGCCACACCTTGTGCGCCCGCGTGGCCGCGGACGGGAACCCCGCCCGCTCCCGCGAATACGGATGCTTCCACTCGTCGGCGAGGAGGTCCGCCAGCGGGTGCGGGGAGTTGGCCAGCAGGTTGTCCTCCCGGTCCGCTTCGCCCCGCTCGATCTCGCGGATCTCGTTGCGGATCGCGATCAGCGCATCGCAGAACCGGTCGAGCTCCACCTTCGGCTCACTCTCCGTGGGCTCCACCATCAGCGTGCCCGCCACGGGGAATGAGACCGTGGGGGGATGGAATCCATAGTCGATGATTCGCTTTGCGATGTCCTCGACTTCCACACCCGCCGACTGCTTGAAGGGGCGCGTATCGAGGATGCACTCGTGCGCGATGAGACCGTTCTTGCCGGCGTAGAGCAGGTCGAAGTGTCCGGCCAGCCGCCGGGCGATGTAGTTCGCGGACAGCATCGCAAGCTTGGTCGCCTCGGGGAGGTCTTCCTTCCCCATCATCGCGATGTAGGCCCACGAGATCGGCAGGATGCTGGGGGAGCCCCAGGGGCCCGCCGAAATCGTCCCGCAGCTCTCCGCGACGCCCAGGGGTACCACCGGATGATCGGGCAGGTGATTCGCCAGATGGGCGGCCACCCCGATCGGGCCCATCCCCGGGCCGCCTCCACCATGCGGAATGCAGAATGTCTTGTGGAGATTCAGGTGGCACACGTCCGCGCCGAAGTCGCCGGGCCGGCACAGGCCGACCTGCGCGTTCATGTTGGCGCCGTCCATGTACACCTGGCCGCCATGCGCATGGACGATCTTGCAGATCTCGCGGATGGACGCTTCGAACACACCGTGAGTGGACGGATACGTCACCATCAGCGCCGCCAGTGTGTCCTTGTGCTCCTCCGCCTTGGCGGTGAGATCGCCGACGTCGATGTTCCCCTGCGCGTCGGTCTTCACCACGACCACGTTCATGCCGGCCAGCACGGCGCTCGCGGGGTTGGTCCCGTGGGCCGACTGGGGGATGAGGCAGGTGGTGCGGTGGCTTTGCCCGCGCGCGCGGTGATAGGCGCGGATCACCAGCAGGCCGGCGAACTCCCCCTGGGATCCCGCGTTGGGCTGCAACGACACGCGGGAGAACCCGGTGATTTCGGCCAGCCATTCCTCGAGCTGCCGGAAGAGCTCGGTGTACCCCTGGGCCTGATCGCGCGGCGCGAAGGGGTGGATCCGGCCGAACTCGGGCCAGGTGACGGGAATCATCTCGGTCGTGGCGTTCAGCTTCATGGTGCACGAGCCGAGGGGAATCATGGCCGAGGTGAGCGAGAGATCGCGGTCCTCGAGCTGCTTGAGATACCGGAGCATCTCCGTTTCCGACCGGTGCCGGTGGAACACGGGGTGCGTCAGGTAGGGCGACGTCCGCATGAGGCCTGCGGGGATGGTGCTCTTCGCGGCCGCGATCAGGTCGTCGAGCTTGAAGGGCAGGGGTTTGCCCAGGGCGAGGACCTGGGCCAGGTCTTCGATGTCTTCGAGGCCGGCGGTCTCGTCGAGCGCAACGCCGACCCGGGTGGCGCCGAGGGGCCGCAGGTTGATGCGGCGTCTCCGGGCACCGGCCACCACTTCCTTGATCTTCGCCTCGTCGCCTTCGATCACGATGGTGTCGAAGAACGCGGCGTGTCCGATCTTGTAGCCGAGACGGCGGGCGCCTTCCGCGAGGATGGCGGTCAGGCCGTGGACCCGTTCCGCGATTTTCCTGATCCCCTCTGGCCCGTGATAGACGGCGTACATGCTCGCCGTGACCGCGAGCAGGACCTGTGCGGTGCAGACGTTGCTGGTCGCCTTTTCGCGGCGGATGTGCTGCTCGCGCGTCTGGAGGGCCATCCGGAGGCCGGGGCGGCCCGCGCGATCCTTGGAGACGCCGATGATGCGGCCGGGCAGATGCCGCTTGTACGCATCCTTGGTGGCGAAGAAGGCCGCATGCGGACCGCCGTAGCCGAGCGGCACGCCGAAGCGCTGTGAGTTGCCGACCGCGATGTCGGCGCCCCACTCCCCCGGAGGCGTGAGCAGGGTGAGCGCGAGCAGATCGGTCGCCGCGGTGACCAGGGCGCCCGCCCCGTGCGCCTTCTCGGTCAGGGACCGGAAATCCTGGATGTCCCCTTCCGTGCCCGGATACTGCACGAGACAGCCGAGGGTGCCCGGCTTGAACGAGAAATTCTTCGGCTCCGCGACCGTCACCTGAATCCCGACCGCCTCGGCGCGCGTGCGCACCACGGCGATGGTCTGAGGATGGCAGCCGGAGTCGATCCAGTAGGTTCCGGGGCCGTCGTGATTGGTCGCGGCGGCCGTGAGGTGCAGCGCTTCCGCCGCGGCGGTGCCCTCGTCCAGCAGGGAGGCGTTCGCCACCTCGAGACCCGTCAGGTCCGACACCATCGTCTGATAATTGAGCAGGGCTTCGAGACGACCCTGAGCGATTTCCGCCTGATAGGGTGTGTAGGCGGTGTACCAGCCGGGGTTCTCGAGCACGTTCCGGAGCACCACCGGCGGGGTGATGCAATCCGAGTACCCCATGCCGATGTAGGAACGGAAGACCTGATTCTTCGCCGCCAGCGCGCGCAGGGCGGCCAGCGTGTCCCGTTCGCTCCGCGCGGCGGGAATGTTCAAGGCTTTGCGGAAGCGGATGTCTTCGGGGATCACCGCGTCGATGAAGGCATCGAGCGAGGCGAACCCGACCACCTTCAGCATGTCGCGAACTTCGTCGGGGTCCGGACCGAGGTGCCGGGCGGCGAACCGGTCCGGATGCACGAGAGAGGAAGGCGCTATCGCCATTGAGACCCTGACCGGTGACGTCCGATGTCTGGTGGTCTTACTTCCCGATCTGCTTCTGGTACGCGGCGGCATTCAACAGGCCTTTCAGCTCAGCTTGGTCCTTGACCTTCAGCTTGATCATCCAGCCCGCGCCGTACGGCTCGCGGTTCACCGCCGCGGGATCCTGCTCCAGGGCCCCGTTGCTTTCGACCACCGTACCGGCGACCGGGCAATACAGGTCCGAAACGGCTTTGACGGCCTCGATGGTTCCGAACACGGCGCCCTTGGCGAACGTGGCTCCCGCCTTCGGCAGGTCCACATAGACGACGTCTCCGAGCTCGCCCTGCGCATAGTCGGTGATGCCGATCTGCACCACCGACCCGTCCCCGGTGGTTTTGACGTACTCGTGTTCCGCGGTATACGCGAGGTCGGCAGGAACGTTGGCCATGTGCGGGATCCGGTTTGGAGGGTGCGGGAAATTCGGGGCGAAGGTTATCAGGTGTTGGAGCGTTTCGTCAACTCGTCGAACACGGCCCGGGCCTTCTGCTCCAAGTCCTCTTTAGACCCGTCGTTGTCGATCACGTACTGGGACTTCCCCCGCTTCCGGTCCGACGTCATCTGCGCTGCAATCATCGCGTCCGCTTCGGCGTTCGAAAGGCCCCGCAGCAGGCGAAGGCGGGCGCGCCGGACCGCGGGGGGCGCATCGACGAGGACGATCGCGTCGAAATGCGCCGGATCGAGGGCCTCAAAGAGGAGGGGGATGTCGTTGATCACGATCCGGTCGCCCCGGTCCCGTGCCTCCGCCAGCAGCTGGGCCCGACGCCGTTGTACGGCGGGGTGCACGACGCTGTTGAGCGCCGCGAGCGCCTGATCATCGCCCATCACCTTGGAACGGAGGGCGGCGCGGTCCAGGGTGCCGTCGGGATTGAGCACGTCGCCCCCGAACCGGCGGACGATGGCGGCGAGCACCTCGGTGCCGGGGGCCTGGGCCTCGCGGGCCAGCTGGTCCGCGTCGATGATGGTCGCGCCCCAGCTCCGGAACAACTCGACCACCGTGGACTTCCCGGCGGCGATGTTCCCGGTCAGGCCGACGTTCAACACGGGGGATTCGGAAGTGGGGATTGGAGATTGGTGAGGTCGGACCAATCCCGAATCCCCATTTCCCAATCCCCGTTCCTAGAGCAGGGCCGTCTGGTCTTCATCGGCTTTTGGGACCTTATGACAGTGGCGGCATCTTGCCTCGTACGACTCGCGCCCGCCCACCATGATGGTCGGTGAGTCCCACTGGGCTGGTTTGCCGTCCACCAACCGCTGATTCCGCGTCGCCGGGCCCCCGCAGACCACGCAGATCGCCTGAAACTTGTCGACTACTTCGGCCACGCACATGAGGGTCGGCATGGCTCCGAAGGGCAGGCCGCGGAAGTCCACGTCGGTCCCCGCCAGGATGACGCGGATCCCCCGATCGGCAAGGCCATTCGCGACGGCTACGAGGCCGTCGTCCAGGAACTGCGCTTCGTCGACTGCCACCACTTCGGTGGTGGGGGCGATCTGGCGTATCAGTTGTTCCGATGAGTCGATGGGCTCGGCTTCGACCGTGATGCCGTCGTGGGAGGTCACGGAGTAGAGGCCGGCGTAGCGGGCATCCAGGTGGGATTTGAACACCTGCACCCGCTTCCGGGCGATCACGGCGCGGCGCACCCGCCGGATAAGCTCTTCGGACTTGCCGGAGAACATGACCCCGGCGATAACCTCGATCCAGCCGGGGCGGGTGCCGTGGAACATGGGGGCGTACGGTAGCGGGGGCTGGGGGGTAGGTCAAGGAAGCCTTGGTATCTTGCGGTTTTTCGAGGGGGTACCCCATATTGTATCGGTTTTTCAAGGCTTTTTGGGATGCCCCCCCATTTTGGGGCGATTTTGCAAGGCTTTTTCGACCCACCTCCACTAGGAGTGCGCCATGAACAAAGCCGAGCTGACCGCGGCCCTCGCCATGCGGACGAAGATGTCCAAGGCGGACGCCGGCCGGACGATCGAAGCCCTGTTCGACGACAAGGGCATCATCGCCGGCGAGTTGAAGAAGGGTGCGAAGGTGCAGATCACGGGCTTCGGGAATTTCGAGGCTCGGAAGCGGGCCGCTCGCATGGGCCGCAACCCGAAGACCGGCGGCGTCATTCAGATCAAGGCGTCGATCGCCCCCGCATTCCGCGCGGGGAAGCAATTGAAGATGGCGGTCAACAACAAGATGAAGTAGTTGACTCTTCGTTGAAGAGTTTCGCTATACTGTTGGCGTCGTCGTGAGACGTCACGGTGACCAATAGCGAAGCGGTATGCGGGCTGCCCCGTCGGGCAGCCCGTCGCTTTTTGGTCCTTTAGGGTCAGGCCGCGGTGAGCTGCAACCCCCTTTGACAGTTCTTGCATGTCACCTGTTGCGGCACGGTCCATCGCGGCGGGAGATCGAGCTTCTGCTCGGCGCCGCAATCGGGGCAGGTTCCGGTCGCACCTTTGCCGAGCTCGGGCGTGCCGAGGCGCTGGAAGAACTGGACGATCGCGAAGATGAAGAAGCCGGGGACGAGCAGGAAATGCGCAACGGGAATGAAGACCGATCCCACGGCGCAGGCCCAGAAGGTCCCCAGGGCCTTGAAAGCTCGGCGCGTCCGCGCCTTCTGGTCGAAGGAAATGACGGTCACCGTGCCGCGGGTCGCCTTGCCGCTGTAGCCGGTGAGCAGAAACGTCTGTTGTCGTGCCGGATCCACCTTGTCTACCCTCGGTGTCTAACCGTCTAACCGTCTAGCCGTCCAGCCTTGCGTTCACTCTCCGGCCGCGAATCATCATGCCTGAAAGACGCGCCACCGCGCGCTCCGCGGCGGACCCCGCCACATCCACCAGACTGAACGTGTCCCGCACATCGATGCGGCCGATATCGTCCTTCGACAACCCCGCTTCCCGGATCAGTGCACCGACGATGTCCTTCGCGGCCGCCCGGTCCTTCTTGCCGACACTGACGTACACCTTGACCCGTGGAGCTGGTGCGCTTCCCGCGTCCCGCTTCCCACTCCCCAATTCCCGACCGACCGCGAGTACGGCGGCCGCCACTTCCGTGGCGTCGTAGCGATCGAGAAGGGGCGCCAGCAACGCCAACTCCGGGGCGAGGTCCCCCCGCTCGAGCCGGGCAGCGATCGCCGCCCGGGCTTCCCGGGCCGCGGTGCCGCTGGACAGCAAGGGGATGGGCGTCAGGGGCGACGCGATCGACCTCGCGTAGGGCAGCTGCTCCGGCGCGAGCACCAGCACCGGCGCCCCCGCCGTTCCCAGGGTCGACAGTTCTTCCCGGCTCGGCAGGTCCACGCAAACCACCACGTTCACGGGTCCCTGAGGGACCACCCCTCGCCGCCACACCTGGGCCGACCCGGGGTCCAGCGCGTCGAGAGTCGCAGCCACGCAGGGTTCGCGCCCTCCCGGACCTGAGAGTACGTACCGGGCTGCACCAACCGGAGGCAGGGGGCGGGCGTTTTCGCCGATCGGGAGGTCTCCGACGATGTGCGGCCGGCGCGCGTGCGCATCGAGGAACGCCTCGAGACCACTCGGGTTCCAGCTCAGAACGACGCGACGCGCGTCCTTCAGCTCCGCGAGGAGCGCTTCGATGGCGGCCAGTACAGGGGTTCCCTGAACCGCCTCCGGCCACGCCAGGACCACGGTGCGGAACTGATCGCCCTTGAGGGCCGAGCGGGAGAGGAGTGCCGCGAGGTCGGCGGGGCATCCCGCCAGAACGTCCACCGCAGCGTCCAGCAGCAGGCGGGCGGAGCGGTCCAGACCGGTAACGGCGTGGAATCGAAGAGGTTGGGGCACCGCAGCCGCCCAGGCGGACGCGGCACTCGGGCTTTCCGTGATGATCAGCACGGGAGCGTGCCCCTCGGCCAGCGGCCACAGGGCGCCGGCGCATTCGGGGGCTGGGGGAGACACGAGCAACACAGGGCGTCCGCGCTCGAGCGCGGACGTCGCTTCCACGGGTGCCGTCACACGGTCCTCAGTTGTCAAAGGGCGTTCAATTCTCTGTAACGCATCCTAGTCGCGACCGACGACGCAGGCAAGATAGAGCGCCCTACTAGACGTCTGGACGTCTA
>DATEGY010000387.1:0-4818 GCA_035279865.1 Gemmatimonadales bacterium
TTGGACGAGGGGCCGGCCTGCGGTGCCGCCGATGCGGAGGTCAGCCAGGTCATAGCCCAGCGCTTCGAGCCTGACCCGAAAGGCCTCTACGAGACTGTCGGTGAGCATAAAAAAAATCGCGGGCCAGACTTCGCCCGCTGCAGGCCGGAATGTATCCGGGGACCTACCCAAGTCAAGGCGTCAAGTCTTTGGGCGACCGAGGTATGCGACCATCCGGCCCGGTTTGCCGCCGGAAGCCCGGTGCGAATGCAGATCAGCGTCATGGGCCGAACACCATGGGGAAATGGTGACCTCACGGATGCCCAGACCCCAAGCCTGCTCGGCCAGGTGCGAGCGGAGGTCGACGCGGACCTTCGTGCCTTCCAGGACCTTCTCGCCCAGGGCATTCGCGACTTCATAACCTACTTCATAACAAGCACCGCAAATACCTATTCCACAATGTATTACAAGGTCTGAGATCGGCGTTTTTGATCGTTCGGCCAGGGCCCTGGCACCAGCCCCCAGCACCCCACCGACGGTCCCCCGCCACCCCGCATGGACGAGGGCGACACTCCCGGACTCAGGGTCCGCTAGGTAGACGGGAATGCAGTCGGCCACGCTGACAGTGAGCAGGATCCCCGGGAGGGCACTGACGTGCCCGTCCCACCCCTCTCCCACGAGGCGGCCTTCGGGCACGGCGTCGTACCGGCGGACCTGGGTACCGTGGACCTGCCGGGAAAAAACCACCCCGGGGAACTGGGGCCGGAAATGCCCCTCGAAGTCCCGCCAGCGATCGAGGGCGGCGGATTCCAATGAGAATCCGTGGTGCGCAGTGGTGATCCCCGCCACCAGACCAAAGCGATGCGCCCACTCCGTGAGCTCGAGTCTGGGGATTCCATCTGGAGCCCCCTTCGGCTGGGCTTCCCGCAACACCGACGTGATCACTCGACCCGCCGGATCTCCGCGCCGAGGCCCCGGAGACGCTCGTCGATGCGCTCGTAGCCGCGTTCGATCTGGCCGATGTTGTGAATCACCGACTCGCCTTCCGCGGCGAGGGCCGCGAGGAGAATTGCCATGCCGGCCCGGATGTCGGGGCTCTCCACCACCTGTCCGCGCAGGGCGGACGGCCCGGCGATCACGGCGCGATGCGGATCACACAGCACGATCCGCGCGCCCATTCCGATCAGCTTGTCCACGAAGAAGAGCCGCGATTCGAACATCTTCTCGAAGACGAGCAGCATCCCCGCGCATTGCGTCGCGGTGACGATGGCGATCGACATCAGATCCGCCGGGAACGCGGGCCACGGGCCGTCGTACAGCTCGGGGATGTGGCCCCCCAGGTCGGTGCGGATCCGCCGCTCCTGGTCGGCGTCCACCACCAGCGCACTCCCCGTGACGCGGGGCCGCACGCCCAGGCGTTCGAAAGCCAGCAACGTGGCCCGGAGATCGTCGGCCCGGACGCCTTCGATGGTGATGGCGCCGTTGGTCACGGCCGCCAGCCCGATAAACGAGCCGATTTCGATGTGATCGGGACCCACGGTGTGCGGCGTCCCCCGCAACGGGGCGCCGCCGTTCACGGTGATGGTGTTGGTCCCGATCCCGTCGATGTGGGCGCCCATGGCTTCCAGGAAACGCGCCAGATTCTGGACATGCGGTTCCGAAGCGGCGTTCCGGAAGATCGTCGTGCCTTTCGCTCCCACCGCCGCCATGAGCGCATTCTCGGTCCCCGTCACGCTCGGCTCATCGAGAAAGACATCGGCGCCCTTGAGGGACTTCGCTTCGAGCGCGTACCGCTCCCCGACGGTCACCTCGGCTCCCAGCCGTTCCAGCGCCAGGAAATGCGTGTCGATTCTCCGCCGTCCGATCACGTCACCACCCGGGGGTGGCAGCGTCACCCGTCCGAACCGCGCGAGCATGGGTCCCGCGAGGAGGATCGACGCCCGAATCCGCGCCGACAGCGCGGGGTCGAGCTCCTTCGGCTCGACCTTCCGGGGGTCGATGGTGACGGTGTTGATCCCGGTCCATTGGACCCCGGCGCCGAGGTGCTCGAGCAATGACAACATGGTCTCGACGTCGCGGATCCGCGGCACATTGTCGATCGCGCAGGGGCCGTCGGCGAGGATCGTCGCGGCAAGAATGGGGAGGACGGCGTTCTTGTTGCCCGCCGGACGCACGGTTCCGGTAAGGGGCCGGCCGCCGGAAACGACGAACGCGGGTGAAGGCATTGGTGCCGGAACGATATGGCGCGGCTTGCGCGCCAGTCAAGCGTTCGCGAACCTTCCGCGACGTGAATCCCGTCCTCGCGTTGGCCGTGGTGCTGGTCGCCGGGCTGGTGGTCACACGGCTCCCACGCATTCCCCGCCCCTCGGCACTCCGGCTCGACCTCGTGGCCTCCGCCGGCCTCCCGCTCGTGGTGCTGGGGATCTTGCTCGGACCCGTCCTCCACCTCCTGGATGGCGACGTCCTGCGGGCCCTGGCCCCCGCCACCGCCCTCGGCATCGCCTGGATCGGGGCGGCGTTCGGCGCGTCCCTGGCATGGCGGTATGTCCGGAAGATTCCGCGCGCGCTCTGGCTCCTCGCCGGGATCGAGGCGCTGGCCGTGCTGGCGGTGACCGGGATCCTCGGGTGGGAGCTCACCCGGGTCCTCCCCGCCCTCGGCGCCGCCCTCCGTCCCACGGTACCGACCGTCTTCGCGCTCGCCGCGATCTGCGTGGTCACCGGCCCCGCGGCGGTCGCGATGACGGCCCACGCCGTGGGGATCCGGCGCTCGGTCCGTCAGGCCTTCGAAATCGCGGCGTGGCTCGATACCGCGGCGGGCGCGCTGGCGTTCATCCTCGTCCTCACCATCTACCATCCACGGGAGCCCGCAGGAGGCGTGACCCTCGGCTGGGTATCGTGGCTCGGGCTGGGCGTGGCGAGCGGGCTGCTTTTCGGGTTCCTGTACCTGGGGCTCACCCATTTCACCCAGGACCCGGAGGAGCGCGACCTCGGTCTCCTGGGCGTCATGCTCTTCGGAGCCGGCGTCGGTTATGCGGCCGATCTGTCCCCCTTCGTGATCTGCGCCGTGGCCGCGGTGGTGATCGTGAACCGGTCTCCCCACCGGCGGCGGGCCTTGGCGCTGCTCCGGGCCTGGGAGCATCCGGTCTCCGCCATCCTGCTGATCCTCGCGGGCGCCCTGCTCACGTTCCCGACGTTCTGGCTTCTCGTCGCGGCCCTCCTCCTGGTGTGGGCGCGCACGGTGGCACGGTGGCTCGCCGTGCGCCTGGCCCGCGCCCCCCTGGGGCTCGCGCACTTCCTGCCTCCTGATCTGGGGCTCGCCGGCGTGGCGCAGGGAGCCGTGGCAGTCGCCTTGGCGATGAATTTCTTCATACTATACGGCCCCTCGGCCGGTGGGCCCGTCGTCACCGTCGCACTCGTAGGGCTCGGGCTCAACCTCTTGATGGCCCCCGCCGCGATGACGCGTGCCTTGCGGCCGGCGCCGTTGACAACGCCCGCGGCCGCGTCCGAGGTTACCTCATGATTCCGACCTGGGCCGCCGTCGTCACCGCGCTCTCCCTGCTCGTGATCGCCCTGGCGGCGATCGTGGTCGCCTTCGCGGCCGTGCTCTCCGCCCTCGGGGTCCGGGCCACGCTGGGCTTCTTCAAGCAGCTGGCCATCCCGGCCGTGGACGACGTTCGCGGCCTCCTCGGCACCATCCGCACCGAGGCCGATGCGCTGGTGGGCACCTCGAAGGACATCCGGCTCAAGATCGTCCGGGCGACCGACGCGGCCGAGTTGCGGCTGTCCAACCTCGCCGCCCTGGTGGATGTCCTGCAGGAAGAAGCGGACGACGTGGCGCTCGACGCGGCCGCGGCGGTCCGGTCGGTCCGGCGGGGCGTCGCCGCCTTCTCGCTGGGGAAACGGCTCTTCGGCAAACGGAAGAGGAAGTCACGCTGAAATCGTGGCTCGTGGTGGCCGCGATGGCGCTCGCGGTGCTGGTCCTCTTCCCCGCGCCACTCCATGCCTGGACGCCCGGCACGCACATCTACCTCGGCGAATCGGTCCTCGCCAACCTCCACCAGCTTCCCACCGCCGTGGCCGACCTGCTCCGCTCGTTCCCGTTCGATTTCCTGTACGGGAACATCGCGGCGGATACGTCGATGGCGAAGAAATACGCGCCCGTGGGCCGGCATTGCCACGCCTGGCATGTCGGTCAGGAGATCTACGATCAGGCGGCCACCGACGCCCTGCGTGCCTTCGGACTGGGGTACCTGTCCCATCTCGCGGCCGACACCATCGCGCACAATTTTTTCGTCCCGCGCCAGCTGGTGATCACCTCGAGCACGGCGGCGCTCGGGCACAGCTATTGGGAGAGCCGGTTCGAGACCCACCTCGGTGACGCGTACGCCCGCACGGCCAAGGAAGTGATCATGCGCGACCACGACACGAGTGACGCGCATCTGGACGGCATTCTCTCGCCCACCCTGTTCTCGATCCGGACCAACCGCCGGCTCTTCCGGGGCATGGTGCACCTCACCGAAAGTCAAAGCTGGCAGTGGGCGTTCCAGATGATCGCGGAGGCGAGCCGGTGGGACCTGCCGACGCCGGACGTCGAGCGTCACATGGCCCTGGCGTTCCAGTACGTCATGGAGGCCCTCGGCGACAAGGACCCCGCCACGCGGCGTCTCGACCCTTCCGGCGAGAAGGCGCTGGGGATGGCGAAGCAGATGCGGAGGGAGGCGCTGGCGGCAGGGGGGCGCGAGGATCCCCGGCAGGTGACGGAGACCGCGGAAGAGCACTTCGGGTTGCCGCAGGTCTCCCTCGGGTACTGGCAGAAGTCCAGGGCGCAGCGGCCCTGGC
>DATEGY010000388.1:0-2165 GCA_035279865.1 Gemmatimonadales bacterium
GATCGCCTGATGCATGGGAAGACCTGTGAGGTCGTGCATGATGAGGACGAGTTGTTCGAGGGCATGCCATCGCCCATGACGGCGATGCGCTACCACTCGCTGGTGGTGGCGCCCGAAGGGCTCCCGCGGGATCTGGTGGTCACGGCCTGGAGTGCCGATCGCCCCCGTGCCGAAGAGATCATGGCCATGAAGCACCGGCATTTCCCGGTGTATGGGGTGCAATTCCACCCGGAGTCGGTTGGTACCGAGTTCGGTAAGCTCTTGTTGGGGAACTTCTTGAGGGTGGCTCGGGCCATGGTCTAGACTCCGCGGCACGACTCTTGTATCTTGCCCTGTGCCCCTCCTCGGTGTGATTCCCGCTCGGCTGGGCTCCAGCCGACTTCCGAAGAAGCCCCTCCTGCCTCTGGCAGGTGACCCCCTCATCCTCTGGGTTGTGCGACGTGTCGCCGAGCTCGATCTCTGCGACCGGCTGGTCGTGGCGACCGACGCGCGCGAGATCGCCGTCGTCGTCGAGCGTGCCGGGTTCGAGGCCGTGATGACCTCCGCCTCGCATGAGAGCGGCACAGAGCGAATCGCCGAAGTCATTGGTAATAAAGAGTTTAAGTCATTCGACCTCATCCTGAATGTACAGGGGGATGAGCCCCTCGTTTCCCCCCACGCCATCACCGGAACGGTCAAGCGCCTGGAGGCGGGCGACCCGATCGGGACCGCCGCCGGCTCCCTCGATCCGGCGCTGGTTGCGGATCCGTCCCGCGTGAAGGTCGTGGTCGGCCCCAATGGCCGGGCGGCCTATTTCTCCCGCGCGCCCATTCCTTTCGATCGCGACGGGACCGGATCGGTGGTCTACCACCAGCACGTGGGCGTGTACGGATACACCCGCGAAGCGCTGGAACGGTGGGTCCGCCTGGCTCCCGTTCCGGAGGAGCGGTGGGAGCGGCTCGAGCAGCTCCGCCCCTTGCTGCACGGCATTCCGATCGGGGTCTCGCTGTTCGACGGCCCCGCGGCACCCGGCGTGGACACCGCCGAGGACCTGGCGCATGCGGAGCGTGAGATCACCCGTCACCTGAAAGAGGTGGGTTCGTGAGTTCGACCAAGTACATCTTCGTGACCGGCGGCGTCGTGAGCTCCCTCGGCAAGGGCATCGCGGCCGCTTCATTAGGACGTCTCCTGGTCGAGCGCGGCCTCAAGGTGACCATCCAGAAGTTCGATCCGTACATCAACGTCGATCCGGGCACGATGTCGCCCTTTCAGCACGGCGAGGTCTACGTCACGGACGACGGCGCTGAGACCGACCTCGACCTCGGCCACTACGAGCGTTTCATCGATCGCTCGCTTTCACAGGTGAACAACGTCACGAGCGGGCGGATCTATCTCTCCGTCATCACGAAGGAACGGCGCGGCGAGTACCTCGGCTCCACGGTGCAGGTGATCCCGCACATCACGGACGAGATCAAGGGGGCGATCCGCCGGCTGGCGCCCGATCACGACGTGGTCATCACGGAGATCGGCGGGACGGTCGGCGACATCGAGTCCCTGCCGTTCCTGGAGGCCATCCGGCAGTTCCGGCAGGAAGTGGGACGCGAGAACACGCTCTTCATTCACCTCACGCTGGTTCCGTTCATCGCGGCCACCGCGGAGCTCAAGACCAAGCCGACGCAGCACTCCGTGCGGGAGCTCATGCAGATCGGAATCCAGCCCGACATTCTGATCTGCCGCACCGAGCGCCCGCTCACGGAAGATTTGAAGCGCAAGATCGCCCAGTTCTGCAACGTGGACTTCGGCTGCGTGGTCGAGAGTCCCGACGTGCGCTCCATCTACGAGATCCCGATCCGGCTGATGGAGCAGGGGCTCGACAAGGAGGTCTGCCGCCGGCTGCACCTGGACACCAAGGAGCCCGATCTCCGGCCCTGGGCCGGGATGGTCGACAAGATCCTGAATCCGCCGGTGCGCGTCCGGGTCGCGGTGGTCGGGAAGTACACCGAGCTCGCGGACAGCTACAAGAGCATTCACGAAGCCCTCGTCCACGGCGGGATCGCGAACGACGTGGGCGTAAAGATCGAGTGGATCGCCTCGGACCGGTTCACGAGCCAGGAAGTCGCGGGCGAGCTCCTGGCCGGGTACGATGCGCTGCTGGTGCCGGGCGGGTTCGGTGTGCGGGGCGTGGA
>DATEGY010000389.1:0-9748 GCA_035279865.1 Gemmatimonadales bacterium
CTCCGTCGCTCCACACCCTGGTCTATGCCTGCCACACCGTCTCCCCTCCCACCACCGTGAGCACCGCGCGTGCCGACCGGAATGCGCTCCCATCCCCTCGGGCACCCTGGATCGCCGGTTCCGACCACGCCACCATGTCCGCGGCCTGACCAGGCGCGAGCGTCCCGCCCGCTCCACCCCGCCCTGCCGCCATCCACGCCGCCGCCGTGTACGCGTGAAGGACTTCGTCGAACGACAGCCGCTCGGTGGGTCGCCACCCTCCGGCGGGCCGGCCCTCCCGGCTGACCCGGTCGAGGGCCGCGTAGACGCCGTCTCGGGGGTCGATGGTCTCGACGGGAACGTCCGAGCCGAACACGAGCGCCGTGCCCGCCGAGCGAAGGCTCTTGAACGCGAACGCACCCACCCCGCGGGTCCCCCAGTGCCGGTCCACGAGAGGAATATCGGTGAGAAGATGCGCCGGCTGCATGGAGGCGACGATGCCCGCCCGGGCCGCGCGTTGCAGATCGGCAGGGTGCACCAGCTGGAAGTGCTCGATGCGGTGCGCGATCGCTGCGGGGGGCAGGGTCTCGATGATGTCGAGCGCCCGCCGGACGGCGGCATCACCGATGGCGTGAACGGTGGCGGCGATCCCGCCGCGCGCCGCCGCGGTCAGGGCCTCGCGCGCGTCCAGCTCGGTGGTGAGCACGATGCCGCGGTCGGTCGAGTCCTCATACGGCTCCAGCAGCAGGGCGGTCTGACTCCCCAACGCGCCATCGAGGAACAGCTTCACCCCTCCCGTCACCAGCCACTCGGAACCCCAGCCGCTCCGGATCCCGACGCGGAGGGCCGCCTCGAGTCCGTCCGCGGGCAGGTGGGCGAGCACCCGGAGTCGCAGGGCGCCCTCCTGCTCGAGCCGCTGAAAGGCCGTCAGGGCATCAGGTCCTTCGACGTTCTGGATGCCGGTGACACCGAGCTGGTGGGCCGCGGCCTGCGCCGCCCGGACCGCCTCCACCACCAGGTCCCGGCTCACCTTGGGGAGGTGCCGGTGCACCAGCCGGACCGCGTGCTCCAGGAGCAGCCCAGTGGGCTCACCCGAGGCGTCGCGGACAATCCGCCCGCCCTCGGGATCCCGCGTGCTTCGGTCGATCCCGCACCGGACGAGGGCTGCGGAGTTCACCCAGAGGGAGTGCACGTCGTGGGAGTCGAAGGCCGCCGGCGTGTCCGGGAGCACCTGGTCCAGTGCCTCGCGCGCGGGCGGAGCCTCCCAGCCGTTGGGGTCGAACCCCTGGCCCTGGATCCAGCCGTCGGTGACGATCCCCTTGGCCGCCCGGGAGACTGCCTCAGCCCGGGTGCGACAGCCGCTCAAGCTGACCCGCTGCCGCCCCACCGCCCACTCCGCGAAATGGGTGTGGCCATCCACGAACCCGGGGGTGATCAGACAGCCGGGAAGCTCGATTAAAGCGGGCGGCGGACCGCTCGCGGCGTTCCCTGCGGCGCGGACGTCGGCGAAGGCGCCCACCGCTAGAATCCGGCCCTCTGACCAGCAAATGGAGTCAGCCGAGGTGCCCGAACCCACGACCGATCCCGCTCGAAGCAGGGTTTTCAACATTTCTTCCCAATGGCCGACATGTGGATAACTCGACGGTCAGGCCGCGATTTCCCGACCGTCGTGAATTCGCGCTCGACCGCGTGGTAAGTGATTGTTCAAGAAGCCCGTGAGAGGGCGGCGCTCGCGCTGTTTCTCACGTTGAATGGCTTTGCATACGCCTGCATAAAGATACGCACACGTGAATATGGCTACCGGAGGACCTCGATCTGACGCCCTTCCAGCCTCCGACGGTACTCCTGGAGCACGTGGATGGTCCGCTGGATGGCGGTGGCGGGCATGCCCTCGATGGTGCGGGCCGACAGACGGCGTTCGAGCTGCCCCACGCGGAGCAACACTTCAAGGCCGTGGCGCGTGAGCGTGACCCGCACGCCCCGGTCGTCGTCCTGATCGGGTGTGGTCTCCACCAGCCCCTTGGCTTCGAGCCGCTGAATGAACGTCGTGGCGGCCGCCCGGGTGATTCCCAGCGCCTCCGCCACCTCCCGGGGCCTGATGCCGTCGGGACCACCCTGATCGACCGCGTAGAGGGCCGTGTGGGCGCGATGCGTGAGTCCGTAGGCCCGGAACGCCCGGTCCCCGGCCCGGCCGACGGCAGACTGCGCCGCGGTCACCGCGTCGGTCAGCTGCAGGGCCAGCTCCGATCGGTCACTCATGTCCCCCCACTTAGCGACTTTGCGCCTTAGCGCCTTAGCGCCTGCTGTTAGTGACACCCACCAGCCACTCGCGACCAGCGATGGTTAACATGTTGACTGTTAATATATAAACGACTTGACTCCTCCCGCAAGTCCCTGCCCCGCCTAGATTGCCGTACCCCAATGCTCCGGGTCTCGGGTCTCACCCGCCTGTACGACCAGCTCGTCGCGGTCGAGGATTTGTCGTTTTCGGTGGCGTCCGGCGAGGTCCTGGGACTGGTAGGCCCGAACGGCGCCGGCAAGACCACCACGCTCCGGTCCCTGTGCGGCGTCATCCGCCCCACCCGGGGGACCATCGAAATCGGCGGCGTGGACCTGGGCCGGGACCCGGTGCGGGCCAAGGGCCAGATCGCCTTCATGCCGGATGAGCCCCACCTGTTCGACTACCTGACCGTCGAGGAACATCTCCGGTTCACGGCCCGGCTCTACAAGGCTGCCGGAGCCGAGTCCCGGATCCCTGCCCTGCTGGCCGAGCTGGAGCTGTCCGAGAAGGCCTCCGCCCTCCCCACCGAGCTGTCCCGCGGCATGCGCCAGAAGCTGGTGATCGCCTGCGGCCTCATCCACGACCCCAAGGCGCTGGTGTTCGACGAGCCGCTGACCGGGCTGGACCCCGCCGGGATCAGGCGGATGAAACAGACCATTGTGGACCGGGCCCGGCAGGGCGCAGCGGTGCTCCTGTCGTCCCACCTGCTCCACCTGGTGGAAGAGATCTGCACCCGCGTGCTGATCCTCCAGCGGGGGCGGATGGTGGCCATCGGGACCATCCCCGAGATCCTGGCGGGGCGCCCCGACCTTCAGGGGAAGAGCCTCGAGGACATTTTCCTGGCCCTGACCGGGGGTACCGGGTGATCGCGGCCGCCCTGTACCTGAGCCGGCGGTCCTGGGCCAACTCCCTCCGTACCCGCCTCCTGAGGCTCCGCCAGCCGAAATACATGGTCGCGTTCTCGGCCGGCGTCTTTTACCTGTGGGTGATGTTCCTCCGGCCCGGCGGCGCCGTGAGCGCCCTGAGCCTTCTGGCGCCGGAGTCGCGGGAGACCGTCGCCATGATCTTCCTCGCCGGCCTCCTGCTCGCCAACTGGACCTTCAACACCAACGAGACCCCCTTCCCCTTCACGCTGGCTGAGACCCAGTTCCTGTTCGCGGCACCCCTGACCCGGCGCCAGGTCCTCCTCTTCAAGATCTTCCGCTCCCAGATGGCGCTCGCGACCTCCGCGGTGATCACCGTGTTTCTCTTCCGGCGAGGCACCTGGAGCCTGGCGACGCCCATTCAGGCCCTGGGCCTCTGGCTGGCGTACGCGGTGGTGAACCTGAACAACGCCGGGATGGGCCTGCTCCGCCTGTCCCTGGCCCAGCACGGGGTCGCGGGCGTGCGGCGGCGCATCGGGACGCTCACGGTCATCGCCGGGCTCGTGGGCGCGATCTGGTGGGTCGGACGCTCAGAGCTGCCGGTGATCGGCGCCGCGTTCGGCGCGGGCTGGCGCTCGGGCTTCGCCGCACTGACTGAGGCACTCCACACCGGCGGGGGCGCCATTCTTTCCTGGCCCCTGCGTGCCGTAGTGGATCCCTTCCTGGCCAGGTCCCCGCACGAGCTGCTGAGCGCGCTCCCGGCGGGGCTCCTCGTCTTCGGTCTGCACGTGTGGTGGGTGGTCGGGTCTTCGATCGCGTTCGAGGAGTCCGCCACGGACCACGCCCAGCGCACCGCGAAACGGATCGCCGCCCTGCGCGCGGGCCGGGGGTGGACCGAGCCGCGCGCCGGCCGCAGCCGCCCGCTCACCTCCGCAACCCTCACCCCCGCGGGGTCGGCGGCGGGGGCGATCGTCTGGAAGAACCGGCTGGGGATCAAGCGGGAGTTCACGGTGCGCTCGCTGGTGCTCGTCGGGGTCGCCACCGCCATCGGCGTCATGTCCCTGCGCGGGCAGCGCCTCACCACCACCGGTCTCCTCGGCGCGTTTCTGCTGTTCGGCGCCTGCATGGTCACGCTGCTCGGGCCCATCGCGCTCCGCTTCGACCTCCGTCGCGATCTCGAGATGCTCGAGGTGCTGAAGACCTACCCGGTGCGGGGACGCACTGTGGTCCTGGGCGAAGTCGGCGCGCTGCTCTTGGTCCTGTCGCTCGTCGCCGGCGGACTCACGACGGCTGCGTTCCTGCTGACCATCGCCGAGCCGTCCCTGCCGCCCCTGGGGGACCGGCTCGCCATCCTCGTCAGCGCGCTGGCCGGCATCCCCGCGGTGATCGCCGTCTTTCTCCTGGTGCAGAACACGTCGGTGCTGCTGTTCCCCGCCTGGATCACCGTGGGACCGCAGCGGGCGGTGGGCCTCGAAGCGACGGGGCAACGGTTGATCCTGACGATCGGCAGCCTGCTCGCGCTGGTGGTGGCGCTGGTGCCGGCGGCGCTCTTGTTCGTGCTGGTGATGATCGTGAGCGAAGGGCTGGTCGGGGGGCCCTGGTCGGTGGCGCTCGGGGCGGTGGCTGGTGCGGCGGCGGTCGGCGGGGAGTGCTGGCTGGCGATACAGCTGCTGGGCGGCGTGTACGACCGGTTGGATCCCTCCTCAGCGGGAATCCCCTCCGCCTAGCAGAGCTCGGTCCAGTCCACCTCGGAGGTCACGTTGCAGCGGTCGCACTTCAGGTCGTGGGGGCGGCCGGTGAAATCCTGCCGCTCGGAGCACTTGGGGCACACCGCGTACGTCGTCACGAGATCGCGTCCCTGCCCGCCCAGGGTGGGCCGCAGCACGCCCGTCCGCACGACGATGCTCCACCGCTTGGGCTCGTCCTGACGCACGCGGACGTCGTGCAGGGAAAGCCGGATGCGGCGGTTCTGCACCGCCACCACGACGGACTCTTCACCCGCCGATTCCACGATCGGATACCACGCACCGCGCCGCAGCGTGTCCGCGATCCGGTCGGTGCAGCGGGCCCAGCCGAGTTGTGCCATGAGGTGCCCTCTCCGGTCGCAGGAAGATACTCCTTTCCACTAGATTTCGTTATGCGACCGATCGGGCGCCTCGTGCTTCTCCAGGTGCAGCGTACCACGCTGAAAACCGGCACCAAGCCCAACCGGACCTACGATCCCGCCCCGCTGCTTCACGTACCGCGCGCCGCCGTGAGTCCGGACGGCGTGATGGGGTGGGGAGACCGGGACGCCTGGGTGGTGGACATTCACCACCGGGCCCACCCCAACACGAAAAACGACGACGGGGTGCACGGCGTTTCGGTGGGCTTCACCTCCCACTACCGCGCCATGCAGGACCGGTTCGGGGACCGGATGGTGGTGGGGTGCGCGGGCGAGAACCTGATCGCCGAGACCGACGGCATGCTCACCTGGGACGACGTGTCGCGCGGGTTGGTCGTGACGGCCCCGGACGGCCGTGAGAAGGTCCAGCTCACGGTGCTGCAGGCGGCGGAACCGTGTCGCCCGTTCACCGGGTGGGCGCAGGGGCATCCGACGGAAGCCAATGTGCTGAAGGAGAACCTGCAGTTCCTCCGCGACGGGATGCGGGGGTACTATCTGCAGGCGGAGAACAGCGCGGTGGTCGAAGTGGGAGATCTGCTGCACGCGATGTAGTGGCCAGATGTCGGTGGTCAGTTGTTGAGCAAGAGAAAGGGGAGCCCGTCATCGGCGCTCCCCTTTGCACATCTGGTAACTGGAAACTGATTACTGGCAACGTCTCCTAGCTCAACTCATCCCACGCCACGTTGGCCCGCTGATGGCAGCGATCACACGTGAGCTCGGTGGGCCGCATCTCGAAGCCCTGCCGGTGCCGGCACGCGGGACACACGCCGTAGGTAAGCGGGAATTCACGATTCAACCGTCGCATGGTCGCGGGCTCGCAGTGCACCACGCTCCAGCGCTCCGGGGGATGATACCGGAGCTCGAGGAACCGACGATCGACCGGCACGTTCTGCCGGTTCACGTCCAGCACCACGATGCTCGAAGTGGACACTCGGACGACGGGGTACCAGGCACCTCGTCGGAGCGCGTATGCGCCGGAGGGACCGACGCGGGCCCAACCCTTGGGTTGGAGGCGGGTGGGGGCGATCGCTGTCATATCAAGAGATTTAATCGGGACCGTCACCCCGCGTTGTGACCGATCTCACAATTTCCGGCGGATCAGCCGCACTCACTGAAGCCGCAGACATGGCATTTGGCGCATCCTTCGATGAACGCCAGTTGCGAGCCGCAATCGGGGCACGCCCCGATGAAGTCCTGCGCCCCGTCCCCTTCCCGCATCCCGAGGGTCCCTTCCGCGCCGGTGATGATCTCGCGGGCCGGAACGCCCACGGACGGGCCGCCGGCGAGCAGGTCCTGCTGGATGCCGTGCTTTTCGTTCATCCACTTCTCGATGGCGATGCCGATGGCGTCCGGCACGGACATCACTTTGTTCGGTCCCAGGCCCACGATGCGGTCCGAGGAGATGCCGCGGACCTGCCGGTGGATCTCCTTCATCGGGATGCCGGAGCGCAGGGCCAGTGAGATCAGCCGGCCCATGGCTTCGACGTCGGCCATGATCGGCGCGCCCGCCTTGCCCAGGGACATGAAGATCTCGAACGCCTGACCTTTGTCGTCTTCGGTGATGTTCACGTACATGGTGCCGAGCGGCGTCTCCACGCGGCGGGTGGTGCCGCGGAGCAGATCGGGACGCGAGCGCTTGGCGCGGCGCTGGAGGTTCTCCGCCTCGGCATCGTGCAGCTGGGCGCGCGTCCGCTCCAGCTCGGCCTCGAGCTCGGCGATGCGGCCCGCAGTCTCGGCCGCTTCACTCCGCGTGCCGGCTCCGCCCCCCGTCGCCCCCTGCTCCTGGACCTTCTTGGCGGTCGTCCCGGTCGAAAGCACCTGGCCCTCGCGCGCGCCGTCGCGGTACACGGTCACGCCCTTGCAGCCGAGCTTGAATGCGTCGCGGTAGATCTTCTCGACGTACTCCTCGGTGGCGTCGTTCGAGAAGTTGCAGGTCTTGGAGATCGCCGAGTCGGTGAACTCCTGGAACGCGGCCTGCATCTGGATGTGCCATTCGGGCGTCACGTCGTGGGCGGTGACGAACGTGCGCTGCCATTTGGCCGGCACGGCGTCGAAGTGGATGTTCCCCGCCTCGGCGATCTTCCGCATCAGCTCTTCGGAGTACCAGCCCTCGCGCTTGGCGATGGCGACGAACTGCTCGTTGACGTCGGGCATCAGGGCGCCCGCCTGGTTCCGGAGGAACGCGACGGCGAAGAGCGGCTCGATGCCGGACGAGCACCCCGAGATGATGGAGATGGTACCCGTGGGCGCCACGGTGGTGAGATTGCAGTTCCGGAGCTTCCGCATGGGTCGGACCCGCTCACCCTTGGGTCCGCGGGCGCAGGTGGCGTCGGGTCCCCAGATAGACTTCTCCCACTCGGCGAAGGGTCCACGCTCGAGGGCGAGCTTCTCCGACGCCACGAGCGACTCCTCCTCGATGAAGGCCATCATCTTCCTGCCGAGGGCCACGCCCTCGTCCGAGTTGTACGGGACGCCGAGCTCCACCAGGAGGTCGGCCCAGCCCATGACGCCCAGGCCGACGCGACGGATCCGCTTGGCCAGGTCGTCGATCTCGGGCAACGGGTACTTGTTGGCGTCGATGACGTTGTCGAGGAAATGCGTGCAGAGATGGACCACCGTGCGCAGCCGGTCCCAGTCCACGTCGCCGTTCTTGACGAACAACCCGAGATTGATGGAGCCCAGGTTGCAGACGTCGTACGGGAGCAGGGGCTGCTCGCCGCAGGGATTGGTCGCCTCGTAGCTGCCGAGGTGCGGGACGGGATTGTAGTAGTTGGCGCGGTCGATGAAGTACACGCCGGGCTCGCCCGTCTGCCATGCGCCGTGCACGATCTTCCGGAAGACTTCCCGTGCGTCGAGCTGCCCCACGACCTTCTTGGACTTCGGGTGGATCAGGTCGTAGCTCGATCCCGCTTCAACCGCCTGCATGAATGCATCGGTCACCGCCACCGAGATATTGAAGTTGGTGACCTGGGTCAGGTCTTCCTTGCAGGTGATGAAATCCATGATGTCGGGGTGGTCCACGCGCAGGATGCCCATGTTGGCACCGCGGCGGGTCCCGCCCTGCTTCACCACGTCCGTGGACGCGTCATAGAGCTTCATGAACGACACCGGCCCCGAGGCCACGCCCATGGTGGAGCGGACCACGTCATTTTTGGGACGGAGCCGGGAGAAGGAGAACCCGGTCCCGCCGCCCGACTGATGCACCAGCGCCATGGCCCGCAGGGTGTCGTAGATGCCGCTCTTCCCGTTGGACAGGGCGTCTTCGACGGGAAGCACGAAGCAGGCGGACAGCTGCCCGAGGGGGCGGCCGGCGTTCATGAGGGTGGGCGAATTCGGCATCCAGACCCGCGTGGCCATCAGCTCGAAGAATGTCTCGGCCAGGCCGGCCACGGCCTTCTCCGAAGCGCCGTAGGTGGCGTCGGGAGCGGCGATGGTCCGGGCCACCCGCCAGAAGAGGTCTTCCGCCTTTTCGGTGGGTTTGCCGGCATCGTCCTTCACGAGATAGCGCTTCTCGAGAACGGTGAGGGCGTTGGCGCTCAGGTCGAGCGCGCTTTTGCGGGAATTGGAAGCAGTCATGCGGGCTCGTCCCTCACGGTAAGAGCGTTACACAGAGCCTTAGGCGCTGAGATAGTTGATGGCGGCGTGCGCTCGGTGGAATCAGAAGCGCGGAGGCCCAAGGTAGGCGGGTCCAAACGCCCGAGCAAGCTCTCACAACACCTTCGACAACATCGCGGGTCTTGACAATCAACATCACAAATCTGCCTTACGGAGTTTTCAGAAGCGGGAACACCCCGCTCCGGTGACGTACCGCCTCCGCCACGTAGTGTTCCCAGGTGCCCCGAATGCGGGCAGTCAGCGCGTCATCCACCTGCCGCACCACCCGGCCCGGCACCCCCATCACGAGCGACCTTGGCGGAATCACCATCCCTTCCCGCACCACCGCGCCCGCGGCGATCACGCTCCCCGTCCCCACCACCACGTCGTTGAGGAGAATGCTGCCCATCCCGATCAGGCAGTCCTCCTCGATGGTGCACCCGTGGATGATGGCGCGGTGGCCGATCCCTACCCGGGCCCCGATGCGGGCCGGCTTCCCTTCATCTACATGAACGATGGTGCCGTCCTGAACGTTCGAGCACTCGCCCACCACGATCGGTGCCATGTCCCCCCGCAGGACGCACCCGTACCAGACGCTGGACTGGGGACCCAGCGTGACGTCCCCCAGCACGGTGGCGCCGGGAGCGATGAAGGACGTGGGATGGAGGCTCAGTTCTGCCTTCTGGGCACGAACGGCTGCTGGACCCAGGCATCCACCGGGGTTCCCGCTTTGAGCGCGGGCGTCCAGACGATGGACTTCGACATCTCCATCGCCTTGGTGGTGATGCTGTCCACATTCGAGGGCGAGAACAGCCGGGACTCGATGGTCTGGCCCTCGGGCGACACGTGGACATACAGGATCGCGAG
>DATEGY010000390.1:0-4428 GCA_035279865.1 Gemmatimonadales bacterium
CGATCCACTCCCCGTCGGGCGAGAAGAAGGGGTACGCCGCTCCCTCGGTTCCGGCGAACGTCACGACCGAGTCTCCCGCGAGCGTCTTGGCGGCGAGCACGGTCGTGCTGCCGCGCGCGGCGATGTACGCGAGCCGGCCGCCGCGGGGCGCCAATGCGATCCCGGCCTGGCCGGCCGACACTCCGGGTCCCTCGAGCGCGACGGGGACGTTGAGCGGAATGGTCCAGCGTCCCACGGGCGGGTGCGCGGAGGGGGCAAGCAACAGCGCGAGACCGATGCCCGCGAGCGCTCCGGCAGCCGCCGCGAGCGGCACCGGCCATTTGATCCGGGACGCCCGCCGCGGCGGCAACGCGATGATCGCCTGCGGGCCGGTCGTGAGCGCCGACGCGAACTCGGCGGCGGTCGCGAAACGGTCCGCGGGGAGGCGTTGCAGGCCCCGGTGGATGGCGGCGACGAGCGCCGGAGGCGCCGTCGTGCGGCGTTCATCGAGGGGTGGAGGCGCGCCGGTGAGCACCGCCGCCAGGACGGCCTGCGCGGTCGGCCCGACGAAGGGGGGATCACCGGTGAGCAGCTCGTACGCGACGCAGGCGAGCGCATAGATGTCGCTTCGCGCGTCGAGATGCCGGTCGCCGGAGACCTGCTCCGGGCTCATGTACGACGGCGTCCCCATCGAGATGCCGGTGCCCGTGAGCCGCTGCGGGCCCCCCGCGCTCGCCACCGCCAGCGCGATGCCGAAATCGGCGAGCATCGGCTGGCCGTCATGGAGCAGAATGTTTTCGGGTTTGATGTCCCGGTGGAGGACGCCATGCCGGTGCGCGTGGTCGAGGGCGCTGGCGAGCGCCCGGATCAGGCTGACCGTCTCTTCAATCGGCAGCGGACCTTCCCGCTCGAGCCGGTGGCGGAGCGATCCTCCCTCGACGAGCGGCATGACGTAGTAGAGGAGCTTGCCGATGGCTCCCGAATCGAAGAGGGGCAGGATGTGGGGATGCTGGAGCTGGGCCGTGACGCGAATCTCGCGGAGGAACCGGTCAGCGCCCACGACGGCCGACACTTCCGTGCGGAGGATTTTGACGGCGACCTGGCGGTCGTGCTTCAGGTCGGTGGCGAGGAACACGAGCGCCATCCCGCCTTCACCGATCTGGCGGTCCAGCTCGTAGCGGCCGGCGAGGCCGGCTTTCAGCTCATCGAAGACGGTTTCCACGGGGCCAAAGTTAGACCAACCCCTTCGTCACCTCCAGACAGCGGTCGATCTCGTCTGCCGTATTGAAGAGGGCCGGGGCAACGCGGATCTGCCCATCCCGGACGGTGACGTCCACCTTGGCGGCCTGAAAGGCGTTCCGGACGTCCGCCGGGGGCCGGGTGGCATAGACGGTGACGATCGAGGACCGGTTCGCAGGGGGCGTAAACAGCCGGTGCCCCTGCCCGGAGAGGCCCTCGTACAGGCGCCGGGCCAGTCCGACGGTGTGAGCCTCGATCCGCGGTACGCCGACGCTCTGGAGATACGTCAGCCCTGCGGAAAGCTCGCGGACGGGTCCGAAGGCCCGGCTGCAATAGTCGAATTTCCGCGCCGTCTGGTTCAGCTCGTAGTGGTAGTCGGGAAGCTCCTTTTCGACCTGGAATTCTCCGTACCGGTCGATTTTGAGCCGCTCCAGGACCTCCTTCCTTATATAGAAGGGCGCCACGCCGAAGCCCGCCAGCATCCACTTGTAGGACCCGGCACAGATGGCGTCCACCCCGGCGGCCTGAACGTCGATCGCGATCATGCCCACCGCCTGAATGGCGTCGGCGTAGAATACCGCGCCATGCGCGTGGGCCAGATCCGCGATGGGGCGCATGTCGTGGCGGAAGCCGTTCAGGTGGGACACCCAGGCGACCGACACGATCCGGGTCCGGTTGTCGACGAGGGGCGCGAAGTCGTTCACGTCCACGGCGCCGTTCCGGTGCTTCGCAATTCTCAGCTCGATGCCCTTCGAGGCTTCGAGCGCCCGGTAGAGCACGAACTCCGTGGGGTAGTGCAGGTCGTCGATCACCACGTTGTCGCCGGGCCGGAGATCCATCCCCTGGGCGATGATGTTCTCGCCTTCGGCGGTGGAGAACAGCAGGCCGACTTCGTCAGGGCTGGCATTGATCAGCTGGGCGAACTGACCGCGCAGCTTTCCATCGCCACCCAGCAGCTCGCCCACCTCCAGCGGCCGCTTCGATTTGTTCTCGAGGAACTCGGCGCCGGCCTGCACGACGGTCCGCGGCACGGGAGCGATGTACGCCGAGTTGAGATACGTCCGCTCGGCGGTGATGGGGAAGTCGGCGCGCACGCCCAGGGGATCCGAGGGGATCGGCACGTGCAGATTCCCGGCCGCGACGGTGGCCGCGGCCGTCGCCACGAACGACCGGCGGTCCATGGTCACTCGGACTTCACCGTGACGTAGAAGTTCTCGTCGACGGTGGGCGGGGCACCGGCGGGAGAAACGGTCAGCGTCTGCCAGTCCGTGGTGGGCTTGAGCACGTGGGTCCCGGACCCGGGGACTTCCACCCGGATGGGCATGTCGAATCCCGGAACGACGTTCGTCCAGCGGTACGACAAGGTAGCGCCGTCCACCTTGTAGTCGAACTCGGGGACCTTGGTGGTGCGCAAATACTGGTCGAAGAACTTCGAGAGATCCACGCCGGCCTGCTGGGAGATATAGGTCTCCACCTGACGGCTCGACACGGTCTGGTGCCAGAAGGTCTTCCCCAGTCCCCGGAGGATGTCGCGCCAGCGCCCATCGTCATCCACGACCTGCCGCAGGGTATTGAGCACGTTGGCGCCCTTCATGTACAGGTCGTTGTGGTACCACCGGCCGATCCCGTAGGGCCCGATGATGGGGTAGCGGCTCGTGATACTGCGCCGGAGGCCGATCAGGTAGGCCTCGCCCGCCGTTTTCCCCTTCTGGCATTCGGTGTAGAGCCCTTCCGAGTAGGTCGCGAAGCTCTCGTGGATCCATTGATCGGCTACGTCCGAGGCCGAGATGCTGTTGCCGAACCACTCGTGCGCGCTCTCATGGATGACGATGTAGTCCCACGAGAGACCGAGTCCGGTGCCGGAGAGATCGCGTCCCAGGTAGCCCTTCAGGAACTTGTTCCCGTACGCGATGCCGCTCTGGTGTTCCATGCCGAGGTATGACTGCTCGATGAGCTTGTAGCCGTCGCGGTACCAGGGGTAGGGGCCGAACCAGTGCTCGAAGCACTGGAGCATGGGCGTGGCCTGCCTCCATTGTCCCCGGGCGGTGTCGGCGTGATAGGCCATCGACCAGAAGTCGAGCGACAGGGGTCCGCTCTCGCCCTGCAGCGTGTCGGCGAAGTGGGTGTACTGTCCGGCATTGACGGCGACGTCGTACATGTTGATGGGGTCGGCCACGAACCACTCGTACGTCGTGGTGCCGTCCGAGTTGTGCGTCGTGCTTCGCAGGCGGCCATTGGAGACGTCGATCATCGGGTCCGGAACGGTGATGGCGATCCGCTGGCTGTCGGGCTCGTCCGCGGGGAAGTCCTTCACCGGCCACCACACGCTGGCGCCGATCCCTTCATCGGATGTGGCGAGCCACGGATTCCCCAGGCTGTCTTTCGCCCAGAGGAAGCCGCCGCCGCGGGGCCGGTCCCGTCCCGGTTGGCCATGGTAGTAGACGGTGATGGTCTTGGTGTCGCCGGCGCGCTGGCTGGATTTGAGCGTCACGAAGAAGGCGTCGCCATCGCGCCGGGAGCTCAACTTCCTCCGGTCCTGCACGATGCTGTCGATGGCGAGGGGCTCCATGAGGTCGATCTGCATTTCCTGCCCGGGCTTCAACACCCGGTAGACAATGCCATTCCATCCGCGGACGCTCGAGTCGGCCGGGTTGACGCGGACGTGGAGGTCGTAAAACGAAACGTCCCACCAGGCGCGTGCCGGGCCGTTGGAGCCCCGGAGGGTGTCAGCATGGGTGTAGACGGTGTCGAGCGTTCGTTGGGCGGACGCAGCCGCGGGAACCGCCACGACTGACAGGAAAACCAGTGCGACACGACGCATCGCGAAACTCGAATGAGGAAGAGGGGGGACGCTACGCCCGACCGGTGGGGGCAGCAACCTTGCAATTGGTCTTGCAGGGTGCGTGACCAGAGGGGTGGTTCGACCCCCCTGGAGCCGCTGGTAACGCTTCCTAACATCATTGTTCATAATAGTTTACGGCTGCGGCCGAAAAATGGCACAGTGGTTGCTTGGAGAGGTGCACAGACAAGTCTTTTTCGTGCAGGCAACCACTACTTAGGGAGTAGACCATGAACCGCAAGGGTTTCACACTCATCGAGCTGTTGATCGTCGTCGTGATCATCGGCATCCTGGCCGCGATCGCGATTCCGAAGTTCGCCAACACCAAGCAGAAGGCGTATGCGGCGTCCATGAAGTCGGACCTCCGCAAC
>DATEGY010000391.1:0-6014 GCA_035279865.1 Gemmatimonadales bacterium
GGCCTTCTGGACGTTCAGGATCTTGCCGCGCAACGGCAGGATGGCCTGGAAGGACCGGTCGCGGCCCTGCTTGGCCGAGCCGCCGGCCGAGTCTCCCTCGACGAGATACATCTCGCAGAGCTTGGGATCGGTGAGCGAGCAGTCGGCCAGCTTGCCCGGCAGCAGGCCTCCTTCCATCGCGTTCTTGCGCCGGACCAGCTCCCGGGCCTTGCGGGCCGCCTCGCGGGCGCGCGCGGCGCTGACCGCCTTGGCGATGATGGCCCGCGCCACGCTCGGATTCTTGTCGAAGAAGTCGCCCAGCGCCTCGTTCACCACGCTCTTCACGATGCCTTCGACTTCGGAGTTGCCCAGCTTGGTCTTGGTCTGCCCCTCGAACTGCGGGTCCTTGACCTTCACGTGGATCACGGACGTGAGGCCTTCGCGGACGTCGTCGCCCGAGAGCGTGAACTCCTCTTTCTTGAGGAGCCCATCCTTTTTCGCCCACTCGTTGATGGTGCGGGTCAGGGCCGACTTGAACCCGGTGAGGTGGGTGCCGCCTTCGTGCGTGTTGATGTTGTTCACGAAGGTGAACGTGTTCTCCCCATACTGATCGTCGTACTGCACGGCCCCTTCCACTTCCACGCCGTCCTTGTTGGCCTCGAACGTGATGACCTTCTGATGGAGCGGCTTCCGGTTGCCCAGGAGCCACTTCACGAATTCGGTCAGGCCGCCCTTGTAGAAGAAGGTCTCGGTCTTCCCGCCCTTCCGCTCGTCCTTGAGCGTGATGGTCAGGCCCTTATTGAGGAAGGCGAGCTCCCGCAGGCGGTTCGCGAGGGTCGCGTAGTCGAACCGCGTTTCAGTGAAGATCGTCGTGTCGGGCTTGAACCAGACCGTGGTGCCGGTGGTCTTGGACTTGCCGACCACCTCGAGCTTCTTGGTCGTATCGCCCTTGGCGAACGCCATGTGGTGCTTCTTGCCGTCCCGCTCCACCCAGACTTCCAGCTTCTCGGAGAGCGCATTGACGACCGAGACGCCGACGCCGTGCAGTCCGCCGGAGACCTTGTAGGTGTTCTTGTCGAACTTGCCGCCGGCGTGCAGGACGGTGAGCGCCACCTCGACGCCCGGTTTCTTCTCGGTCTTGTGCACGTCCACCGGGATGCCGCGCCCGTTGTCCGCCACGGTGATCGAGTTGTCGGCGTGAATGGCGACGTCGATCTGGGTGCAGAACCCGGCGAGCGCTTCATCCACCGAGTTGTCCACGACTTCGTACACCAGGTGGTGCAGGCCCCGCGCCGACACCGACCCGATGTACATCGCGGGGCGGCGCCGGACCGCTTCGAGGCCCTTCAGAACCTGGATGGAGTCGGCTTGATACCCGCCGTTACTCGACTTCTTCGGATCAGGCTTTGCCTTCGCCATGGTCTCGTTCGGTTGAAAGGAACCAGCGGATGCCCCGGATGCGCCCCTCGCCCCGGCCCGCATTGATCCGGGCGATGATCGCGGGCGCCATCAGCTGCAGCTCCGTCATCCAGGCACTGGTGCTCACCCCCACGAACAGGGTGCCGTCCGGTGCCACGCGGTCGGGCAAGGTGACCGCGGCGATCTGAGGCCCTACCAGCGCTCCCCAGTCGGGGATGACGCGTGCCTGTGCCAGCCGGCCTTCGAGGCCCGACCGCTTGAGATAGCCGGACAGGACCTCGGATACAGCCATGGGACCCTGGCGTTTTGGATCGGTCATTGAGGCACGTGGAGTACTACCAAAAATACTCTGAAGTTATTGTCAGGTCAAGACTTAAGCAGCGTTCGGAGAGGGCTATTTGATGACGACGAACGTGTCCAGGACGTCTGAATACCCGGCGATGTCGCGGCCCCGGACCTGCACCGAGAGCTTGGCGCCGGGTGAGAGACCGGAGTCGACGGTGAAGAAAAAGGGCGCCTCGAAGGTGAACTGCAGCCCGCCGTCCACCCCGACTTCGGGCTGGAGCCCCACCTGCATCCAGATGGAATCGATGCCCTGATTGTCCTCCGCCTTGACGGTCCCGCGCAGGGTGTCGGGCGTATTGACGGAGTCGTGCTCGAAATGAATGGACAGCACGGGAGGCCCCGGACGGGGGCGGTCCTCCCCGCAGCCGAGGGCGCCGGCGGCTATCAACGCCGCCAGGGTCACTTTCCGGTGAATTTGGCCGGCCGCTTCTCGAGAAAGGCGGATAGTCCTTCCTTGGTATCCTGGGTGGCCGCGAGCAGCCCGAAGTGGTTCGCTTCGAGCAGGAGCCCATCGTCCAGCGTCATTTCGAGTCCATGATCGATCGCCTCCATCGAGAGGCGGACGGCCAGCGGGCCCATGGAAAGGATACCCCGGAGCATCTTCTCCGATTCCGGCATCAGCTCGTTCGCGGGCACCACCTTGTTCACCAGTCCAATCCGGTACGCCTCGGCGGCGTCGATCATCTCGGCGGTCAGGATGAGCTGCATGGCCACCCCTTTACCCACCAGGCGGGGCAGGCGCTGGGTGCCGCCGTACCCGGGAGCGATCCCGAGCTTCACCTCCGGCTGGCCGAACTTGGCGTTCTCACTGGCGATGCGGATGTGACAGGCCATCGCCAGCTCGCACCCACCCCCCAGGGCGAACCCGTTGACCGCGGCAATGACCGGCTTGCCACAGGTCTCGAGGCGCCGCAGGACTCCCTGGCCCCGCATGGCCCGTGCCTTCCCGTCGAAGGGCCCTTGCTTGGCCAGATCGCCGATGTCGGCGCCCGCGACGAACGACTTGGGCCCGGCCCCGGTCAGGATGGCGCCCTTGATGGCGGGATCGGTCGCGATCCGCTCGGCGGCGTCGGCCAGCTCCGCCATCACCTGGTCGTTGAGCGCATTGAGCTTGTCGGGGCGATTGATGGTGACGACGGCGACGCCGTCCTTCACGTCGAACAGCAGGGTTTGGTAGGTCATAGGCCCGTTATGGTACCGCCGTTGCCGGTATCAGCCAAGACCCGTACGTTCGCGCCATGAAATCGGTCCTGGCCATCGATGAAGGAACGACCGGCGCCCGGGCCCTGGTCATCGCCGACGATGGCCGGGTGCTGGGGCGCGGCTATCGTGAGATTCCGCAGCACTTTCCCCAGCCCGGCTGGGTGGAGCATGACCCGAACGATCTCTGGCGGGCATCCCTCGATGCCTGCCGGGAAGCGCTGGCGCAGGCTGGGGTGAAGCCCGACTGCATCGGAATCACCAATCAGCGGGAGACCGTCTGCGTGTGGGACCGGAAGACGGGGAAGCCGCTGCACCGGGCCATCGTGTGGCAGGATCGCCGGACCGCCGACCGGTGCGCGGCCCTCGCCCAACTGCCTGACGGAAAGACGATCCGCGAGCGGACGGGGCTGGTCCTGGATCCGTATTTCTCGGGCACGAAGATCGAATGGCTGATCAATCAGGTGCCGGGGGTCAGGGGTCAGGTGTCAGGGGGTGAGGCGGTCTTCGGGACCGTGGATTCCTGGATCTTGTTCCGGCTGACTCACGGAAAGACGTTCGCGACCGATCATACCAACGCCTGCCGCACGCTCCTCTACAACATCACCGACCTGGGCTGGGACGACCGCCTGCTCGGGATCTTCGGTGTCCCCCGGCATGCGTTAGCCGACGTGCGGGCCTCGAGCGGGGACTTCGGCGTGGCGACCGCAGATCACTTCGGGTTCGAGATCCCGATCCGGGGGCTGGCCGGCGATCAGCAGGCGGCCCTGTATGGTCAGGGGTGCTGGACGGCGGGGCAGGCGAAGAACACGTACGGCACGGGCGCGTTTCTGCTGCTCAACACCGGCACCACGCCGGCGCGTTCGGACCAGGGCCTGCTGACGACCGTGGGGTGTGACGCGTGGGGGCGTCCGGCGTACGCGCTCGAGGGAAGCGTGTTCATCGCGGGGGCGGCGGTGCAGTGGCTGAGAGATGGTTTGCAGATCATCGGCCGGGCGGACGAGACGGAGGCGCTGGCGAGGAGCGTGCCCGATACCGGCGGGGTCTCGTTCGTGCCGGCGTTCGTCGGGCTGGGCGCTCCGCACTGGAATCCCGCGGCTCGGGGTACCATCGTCGGCCTGACGCGGGGCACCACGCGGGCGCATCTCGCGCGGGCGGCACTCGAAGCGATGGCGTTTTCGACGAAGGATGTGCTCGATGCCATGACCGCCGATGCGCATCTGTCCCTCAGCGCGCTGCAGGTGGATGGCGGTGCCTCCGCCAATGACTGGTTGATGCAGTTTCAGGCCGATGTGCTGGGGGTCCCGGTGGCGCGTCCTGATCTCGTAGAAACGACCTCCCTCGGCGCGGCGGGACTCGCCGGCGTGGCCGCCGGCGTGTGGGCGAGGCCCGAAGACTTCCTCGCGGGGCGGACGTTTACGCGGTTCACGCCGGGGGCGGGGGCTGCCGCAGCTCGCGCCCGCGTCCCCGAGTGGGGGCGAGCGGTGGGCGCGGCGCTGGCGTGGGCCGGGAGTGCGCCCATATTCCCGGGCATTCCAAAGGAGCCGGCATGAGTGCCCCTCAGGTGTCCATCGATGCTGCTACGCTCGACGCCGCGCACGCAAGCTACGAGCGCGCGTCGGCAAAGCCGGAGTTCTACGCCAGCTTCTATGCGAATTTTTTCAAAGTGTGCCCCGACGCCAGACCCAAGTTTGCGAAAACCAACTTCGATCGGCAGCACAAGCTGCTCCACCACGCCATCGGCATGCTGCTGATTTATCCGAAACACCAGAGCGACCAGCCGAATCTCCTGTCGCGTCTGGCCAAGCGGCATGGGCGCAAGGATCTCGACATCCCGGCGGCGATGTACCCGCCGTTCGTGGACGCACTCATGGTGACCCTGCGCCAATGCGACCCGTCGTTCTCGGATCAGCTGGAGACGTCGTGGCGTACGATCATGGACGTGGGGATCAAGTACATGCAGACGAAGTACTAGGAGGACGTCAGTGGTCGGTGAGCATCTCCGACCACGGCCGGCCATCGGCAGGGTCTAATACGGATCAGTCAGGAATCGTTCCCGTCCCCGTTCCCGTTCTGCAGGATGAAACCCACGCCCCGGATCGTCTCGATCAGCGGCGCACCGGCGGCATCGCGGAGTTTGCGGCGGAGATTCCCGACGTGCACGTCCACGACGTTGCTCTCGGGATCGAAGTGCATGTCCCAGACCTTCTCGAGCAGCTCGGTACGGCGCTGGACCGCTTCCGGGTGCAGGAGGAAGTGCTCCAGGAGCTGGAACTCCTTGGGCGTGAGGTCCAGGCGCTTGCCCTGGATCACCACCTTGTGCTTCAACCGGTCCATCGTGACCGGGCCGTAGGTCAGGAGCTCGGTCCGTCCGGCGCCTCCCCGGCGCACGAGGGCGCGGACCCGGGCCAGGAGCTCGTCGAACTTGAAGGGCTTGGTGAGGTAGTCGTCGGCGCCGGCGTCGAGCCCGCGGACCACATCCTCCGAGGCGTCCCGGGCGGTCAGCATGAGCACGGGCGTCGACCGGCCTTCGCCCCGCAGCTCGCTCGCGACCTGAAGCCCGTTCTTCTTCGGCAGCATCAGGTCGAGCAGGATGAGATCGTACTCGTTCACATGCGCCAGCATGGTCGCCTGCTCGCCGTCAGGGGCCACGTCCACGGCGTATCCTTCTTCCCGCAGTCCCTGCTCGATGAATCCCGCGACCTTCCGGTCGTCCTCCACCACGAGCACCTTCATTTCAAGCCTCTATGAAGAAGTTCTCGAGGCAAGCTTATTCAGGGGCGAGTGAGCCAATCCTAAAGACATCGTGAAGATACGTTCAGATTTCAAGGGACCGTGAGAGGAAGTCGCAGGAGGAACGTGGCGCCTTCAGGGCCGGACCGTTCGACACTCAGCGACCCCCCCAGTACCTCGGCCAGGCGACGGGAAACCGGAAGCCCGAGGCCTGTGCCCAGCCCCGAATGGGGGTCGAACCGCAGAAAGGGCTCGAAGATGCCGTCCCGGATGGAGTCCGGGACGCCCGGCCCCTGATCGGTAACCCGGAAGAGGAGGTCACCCCTAGTCGTGGAAAC
>DATEGY010000392.1:0-11520 GCA_035279865.1 Gemmatimonadales bacterium
TGCGATTACGCAACGGTTCGTCGAGGTGGCGGACACCCTCAAGCGCCAGCGGCTCACTGAGGTTCGCAAGATCACTGAGGAACAGTTGGCGGAGGCACAAGGCAACCTGAACAGGGCCGAAGGGGCGCTGCAGGACTTCCAGATCCGGACGACGACGTTGCCCGGTGGCGGGACGAGCGCCGGGCGACGCAATGATGCGAGTGTGGCTGACCAGGCTTCGGGCGGATTCTTCACCATGCAGGTCGACCGCGAACAGCTCGTACAGGATAAGGCCGCCATGGCCCGATATCTGGCCTCCGGGGGCGGCCGCCCTGACTCGACCCCCGACGCCCAGATGCTCCAGACTATTCCCTCCGCGATGAAGGCGCCCGGCGTGGCCCAGGTCCTGGACACCCTCTCCGCGAAGCAGGCAGCCTTGCGGTCGATGGCCTACCAGTTCACGGACGAATACCCGCCCAAGAAGCGCCTCGCCGGGGAAATTGCCCAGCTCGAGCGCCACACGCTGCCGGATTTGGTCCGAGGCGTCATCCGCGACGACGACGCACGCATCGCGGCGCTCGGCGGACAGTTGGGCCAGCAGGCGTCAGTGCTGAAGCAGGTGCCGCCACGACTCATCGAGGCGGCGCGCCTCCAGCGCGCGGTCAGTATCGCAGACGATCTCTACACGAGCCTCGAGCAACGCTACCAGGAAGCGCACCTGACGGAGAACGCCGCGGTGGCGGACGTCCGGGTGCTGGACCTGGCGGTGGCCCCCGAGCATCCGTTGAAGAACACCGCGCCCGGCTTGCTCCTCCTTGGCCTGGTGGGGGGCATGGGGCTTGGCCTGGTGGGATCCGTGGTGCTCGACCGGCTCGATGGCCGGATGCGGCGCGCGGAGGAAGTGTCCGGCGACCTGGGGCTTTCGATCCTGGGGACGGTCCCTCACCTGAACCGGGGCACGAGCCGCAAGATCCGCGGGGCCGAGTCCATCGAAACCATCGAGGCCCTGCGCGGTCTTCGCGTCACCCTGCTCTCGGCGTTCGACCGGGTGGGCGCGATGGCCGTGACGATCACGAGCCCGGGACCGGGGGACGGGAAATCGTTCATCTCCACCAATCTCGCGCTCGCGTGCGCGGCCTCAGGCCTCCGGACGGTGCTGATCGATGGGGACTTGCGTCGAGGGACGCTCTTCCGGCAGATCGCGGCCCAGAAGGGGCCCGGATTGGCGGACTACCTGCGCGGCAAGGCGACGTACGACCGGATCGTGCAGGCCACCTCGTTCCCGTGCCTGACCTTTATCGCGCGGGGGACCCGCGGGAACGACTCGCCCGAGCTCCTCGAGTCGTCGGCGATGCAGAACCTCATCGACGACTTCAAGGCGCGCTATGACGTGGTGATCTGTGACTCGCCGCCACTCGGAGCCGGCGTGGATGCGACGGTGCTGGGCGGAGTGACGGGCAGTCTGTTGCTGGTGGTGCGGACGGGGCGGAGCGCGCGGTCGGTGGCCCTCACCAGTCTCGAAATCCTCCGCCGGCTGCCGATTCGCCTGCTCGGCGCCGTGATCAACGACGTCCCGCAGGGCGCCGCGTACCGGTATTACCCCTACGCGCTGGAGTATGGAGTCGAGCCGGAGCCGGAACCCGAGGACTCCGACCGCGTGCAGCTGGTCTGATACAAGATGGCAGTCGGCAGTCGGGCAGTCCGTTCCGATGAGGAGCGAACTGCCATCTGCCTGACTGCCGTTTTTCTCGTCTTGGGCTGTACTGCCGTCTGCGGTCTGCGGTTCTTGGTTGTCAGGACGTGCTGCGGTTGAGCCAGGGCACTGCGGGATCGGGGTTTCCGCCCCGCACGGCCGACATGGCGCGCGTCAGGATGATCGGGGCTTCGGTGGGAGCGTACGCGAGGTCCTCGACCGCGTCATACCCGCCGCTGATCCGCACGGCGTTCGGCGCAAGGCCTGCGCCCGAGGCGGCCGTCTTCAGCGCTTCGGACAGGCGCCGGGCGAGGTGCAGGGCGCCGGTGTGGTCCGTGTCCGGAGCCACCACCACAAACTCATTGGGGCCGATCCGTCCGATCGAGTCCGAGCGCCGTCCCACGGTCTGCAGGGCGGGCGCGCAGCGGGTGACGACGAGCCGGGACGATGCTTCCGAGGCCTCAGGTCCGACTTCCACGGACAGCGCCACGCACGCGAGTGGAAAGTGATGGCGCACGGCTTGCGCGGCGATCTCGGTGATGCGGCGGGCCAGTCCGCGGAGGTTGTAGAGCCCGCTCCTGGGGTCCATCAGGCGGTCGGCGAGAAGGCCGTCGGCCTCGTGTTTGACGTGAACGTACGCCTCCACGCTGGCGTGCATCTCCGCGTCGTCCATTCCACCGTCCAGGCAGGCCCGCGCCCCGCCCTTGATGGCTTCGAGACGGTCGGTGGGCGTCGGGGGGCCATCCGTCACGACGAGGATGGGCGTGGACATCTCGATGCGGGCTTCGCTCAGGAGGGACCACGCGACCTTGGAGGCCGCGCGCCCGCTCAAGCCGGCGGCGAGGAGGATACAGTCGGGCTGGAGCGCGGTGCAAAGCTCGCGCGCCTGCTCGGCTTCTGATGCCCACACCACGCGATGGCCGTTCTCCGACAGCACGCGGCCCAGACGGCGGGCCGGGTGTCCGGCGGACGCGGCGACGAGGATGAGCGCCGAAGTGGTCGGTGATGCATTCGTGAGGATCGACATTCCGTTCGTCTTGAGGTGCAAGGATGACGCCGCGGTTCCAAGGGAAAATCGTGCTGGGATTGTGGCGGCCCCCCCACACGCGCATCGCGCCAGATGGAGCCCGGCCGCAGCGTGCCGCGGGCGCAATACCGCGGTCCCGGTCTTGATACGTAGAGGGCCAAGAGGCCAGGTGGCCAAGACGCCAGAGGGTCAAGGGAGAATCAAGGTCATGCGGGACATGCGACGTTTCTGGGTATTCACATTCGCGATGATTCTGGCGGCGCCGGTGGCGGCCCAGAGTGCACCGCGATTCGTGCGGGTCGGAGACCGGGTGCTCCTCCGCGTGGACGGCGATCCGCAATTGTCGGACACGTTCGAGGTGGCGGCAGGTCCGTCGGTGCTGCTCCCGGCCATCGGCGCGGTACCACTCGCGGGCATCGCCCGTGACACGATCACCGCCTACCTGACCGGAGTGCTGAGCAAATACATCCGCGATCCCGTGGTGCACGCCGAGTTGTTGATCAGGGTCGGGGTGGTAGGTGAAGTCGCCCGGCCCGGGTACTACTCCGTTCCGGAGGATCTCCTGTTTTCGGATCTCCTGATGCACGCGGGGGGTCCCACCAAGGAAGCGGACGTGCACAAGATGAAGCTCGAGCGCGGAGACACGGTGCGATGGGAGGGGAAGAAAGTGCACGAGGCGGTGGCGGGGCAGCGGACCCTCGCCGAGCTGGGATTCCAATCGGGCGATCAGGTGGAGGTACCCGCCATCATCCGGCACGATGCCCTCGCGACGGTTCAGATCATCAGCATTCTGGTGGCCATCCCCACCGCGATTTATGCGGCGGTAAAGATCTTCTAGGGCCTTGCGAGGCACTGTTATTAGGCGCATTATCATGATGCAAGCGCACTGTTTTAGTGCATCACGTTCGCTAGGTCCCGTAAAGGAATCGGTATCTCATTTCGAATAAAAGACTTGAGTGGCGTTGCTCATCGCTCGGTCAAGGCACTTCTCTTGCGATGATGCTACCGGGATACACCCGTAGCGCCTAGGCCAGAACCCCAGCGCCCGAGGACTAGCATGTCGACTCCGAAGGACCGTACGGCCACGTCCCAACCCCCGACTGCTGAGGAAACGGCCGGTCTCCTGCGGGAACTGGTCTCTCACCTTCGCCAGAACCGGACGCAGCTCCGCGAGGAATGGGCCCGGCGCATCACCAGGGCCCAGCTGCTCACCGCCATGACCGAGGAAGAAATCTTCGCGGAAGCGACCTCGGTCTACGACAACTACGTCGAAGCACTCGAGACGGGGACGTTCGAGGCCCTCCAGGCGTACGCGCGAAACCTGTCCGAGCGCATCATTCCGCGAGGCGTCGAGACCCACGAAGTCGTCGGGATCGTGCTCCTCCTCCGCGACGTGCTGGCCCGCTCTCTGTTCGCGAAGTATCACGAAGACTTCACCAAGCTGAACCGCATTCTCGACGCCTACGAGCCCGCCGCGAACCGGATCGCGAACACGGTGGCCGTCGGATTCGTGCAGGAACGTGAGCGCGTCATCCGGCAGCAGCAGGAAGCGATCCGCGAGCTGTCCACGCCGGTGCTCCAGGTCCGCGAACGGCTCCTCATTCTCCCCATCATCGGTGTCATCGACCCGCAGCGCGCCCGGCAGCTCACCGAGCAGCTCCTGCGGGCCATCCGCACCAACCGCGCGAAAGTCGTCGTGATCGACATCACCGGTGTGGCGGCGATGGACGCGAACGTCGCCAACAACCTGGTGCAGACGGTCGAAGCAGCGCGCCTCCTCGGCGCCACCGTGATCGTCACTGGTCTCTCGCCGGAAATCGCGCAGACCCTCGTCACCATCGGCGTCGACCTCTCCGAAATGGCGACCGTCGGCGACCTGCAGGGCGGTATCGAAGAAGCGGAACGTCTCATCGGGTACAAGGTGCTCCCGCTGTCGGAAACGACGGCTTCCGCCTGACCTGAACCCGGGGAGCAGCCGTGGAAGTCCCAATTCTCAAGCAGGGCACATACCTGATCGCGTCGATTCAGTCGGCCTTGACCGATGCGGACTTGTCACAGCTCCGGGAGGCGCTGGTCGCCCGGGTCGGGAAATTCCGGGCCCGCGGCGTGATCGTGGACGTGACGGCGCTCGACGTCATGGACTCGTTCGCGGTGCGGACCCTCCGCGACATCACCCACATGGCGCGTCTCCGCGGTGCGGAAACCGTCATCGTCGGCATTCAGCCCGAAGTGGCCTTCGCGATGGTGCAGCTCGGGCTGACGCTCAAGGGTGTGTCCACGGCGCTCGACCTCGAAGAGGGCCTGGCGTTCCTCGACGCCAAGGGCCGGGAGCGCGGCGATCGTGCCTGATGCCGTCATCTGCCCCATCCAGGCAGACGTCGATGTGGTCCAGACCCGCCAGCAGGGCCGCGGGATCGCGGCCGAAGCGGGGTTTTCCGCCGGCGACCAGACGGTAATCGCCGCGGCGATCTCCGAGATCGCCCGCAACATCCTCATGTATGCCAAGCGGGGTGAAATCGAGCTCCGTGCCGTCACCCACGCCGACCGCGCCGGCATCGTCGTCATCGCCCGGGACAATGGGCCGGGCATCAAGGACGTGCAGCGCGCCATGCAGGACGGGTACTCGACGTCGGGCGGTCTGGGCCTCGGACTCCCCGGGGCGAAGCGCCTGATGGACGAGTTCGACGTGGTCAGCAACGGCTCCGGCACCACCGTCACCATGAAGAAATGGCGTGAGGTCCGGTCGTAGCGGATGGCCTCCGGCCCACTTCTCGAATGGGGCGTCGCCGCTCGGCCGCTCCCCGGAGAGCACGAGTCCGGGGACCACTTCCTCGTCAAAACCTTTGACCAGGGTGCGGCCATCGCCGTGGTTGATGGTCTGGGCCATGGAGCCGACGCCGCCGCCGCCGCTCGCCGCGCCGTCGCTACCGTCGAGGCCGCGGTCCGGGATCCGCTCCCCACGCTCTTCCGGCGCTGCCACGAGGCGCTGGTGGGGACCCGTGGTGTGGTGATGAGCGTCGCCGTGCTCGACGACTCCCGCTCTCAGCTGACTTGGGCCGGTGTCGGCAACGTGGGCGCCTGGCTCCTCCGGCCCGAGGCCGGGGGCGGGAAGGTGCGCACCAGCCTCGTCACGAGGGGCGGCGTCCTTGGACGTGGTGTCCCCCCCCTGGCGCCGGTCACGCTCGCGGTCGATCCCGGCGACGTGCTCGCCTTCGCCACCGACGGCATGCGCGAGGGATTCATCGACACGCTCACGCTCGCCGACGCTCCCCAACGGGCAGCCAGCCGGATCCTCGCGACCCACGGCAAAGGCACCGACGACGCGCTGGTCCTGATCGCGAAATACCTGGGTGGCGCGTGAGTCGGGGCATGCCCACTCCTCCCATCGTCAAAGCCCCGCCCGCCCCGGCCGCTGAGTCGTCCTCGGCCATTCAGGTCCTGGGGGTCGGACTCGATGGGGGCCTGGCCCATTCGATTCGACCCTGGATGTCGGAGCTCCACGCGCACATCGAGTTCGTCCCCGACCTTCCCCACGCCGTCCGCCGGCTGGCGGCCGGTCACTGGGACGTGGTTCTCACCGTGCTGGGCGAGCATCCCGACGAGGATCTGCACTGGTGGTCCAATGCCCTTCGGGGCCGGACCGGGGCGCCGCGCCTCATTGCGTTCGCGCACCGGCCCTCGATGGGGCTCGCCCTGCGGGCGGAGCAGCTCGGCGCCCAGGACCTCCTCGCCCTGCCCGTACGCCGGGAGGAGCTCCTGCGGGCCCTGCGCCGGGTGGGGCGGGGCACCTCGGAAGTCGCCGTCCCGCTCGAGGCCACCGCGGAGGAGGATGTCGGCCGGTATGCGCTGGTGGGGCAGAGCCCCGCCATGCTCGAGGTCTACAAGCTCATCGCGCGGGTCGCTCCCAGCACGGCCACCGTGCTCATTCAGGGCGAATCGGGGACCGGCAAGGAAGTGGTCGCGCGGGCCATCCACGCGAACGGGCCCAAGGCGTCGGGTCCCTTCGTGGCATTGAACTGCGCGGCCATCCCGGAGAACCTGCTCGAGAGCGAACTCTTCGGTCACGAGAAGGGCGCGTTCTCGGGGGCGGTGACCCGAAAGATCGGCCGGTTCGAGCTCGCGAGGGGGGGCACCCTCTTCCTCGATGAGATCGCGGACATGAGCCTGCCGCTGCAGGCCAAGATCCTGCGCGCCGTCCAGGAGCGCGAAATCGAGCGTGTGGGCGGCGGGGATCCCATTTCCATCGACGTCCGCCTCATCGCGGCGTCCAATCGCGAGCTGCGGGAAGCGATCGCGCAGGGGCGCTTCCGGGAGGACCTGTATTACCGCCTGGCGGTGGTGATCGTCCGGCTCCCGCGTCTGGCCGATCGCGGTGGTGACCTGGCGCTCCTCGCCGCGTACTTCGCGCGGCAGTTCGGTGCGCAGTACGGCAAGCACATTACGGGATTCTCGGACCGCGCGCTCGAGCTGCTTTCGGCGCACCGCTGGGTCGGGAATGTCCGCGAGCTCCGCAACGCCATCGAGCAGGCCGTCATCGTCGCGAACGGCGACACGGTGCTCGTGGAGCACCTCGCCGACGAGATCCGCGGGCACGAGGGCTCACTCACGGGAACGATGTCGGGGGAGCTCGCGACCCTGGCCGAAGCCGAGGCCCGGCACATTGCGCGGGTGCTCGCGCACACCGGCGGTCAGATCGGTTCAGCCGCCACGATCCTGGGGATCCACCGCAACACGCTGACCCGGAAGATCCGGGAGTACGGCCTGTGACGGCGCCGAAAGGACGGGATGGCACGCCGGCGCTCCGCGTGGAGCGGGCACTCCGCCTGCTCCCCGACCTCGAGGCCCTGACACCCCTGCGTGCCCTGCTGGTCGCGACCAGCCGCGCCGACGCCGGCGCCCAGTGGGCGAGCTCCGGGCCCTACCTGACGATGGGCAAGCGAGGGGTCGACCCGGGCGAGCTGCGCCGCCGGCTCGACGAGACGCTCGAGCAGATCACCGAGCACCTGTCCCTCCTCTATCATGCGTACGTCGATGCGCTGGAGGCGCTTTCGGCCGGGGATCCCGCGCCCGCCGTGGCCGCGCTGGTCCGGGCCGGGCATGCCGAGGAGGGACCGGGCCGGCTGTCACAGGCCCGGGAGTGGTACGAGGTCGCCCTGAAGCTGGCGGACGAGCTTCAGGATCGTCGTCCGGAAATCGCGATTCTCGGCGCTCTGGGGCGCCTCGCGCGCACGCAGGGCCATTTCCAGCAGGGAGCCCGCTACTTCCAGCGCTGTCTCGCGCTGGCGGAGGCGGAGTTCGACCAGAGCGGCGTCGCGGAAGCCTGCGCCGGGCTCGGCTCGCTCGCCGCCGCGCAGGGGCAGTGGAGCGGGGCCCGCGCCTGGTACCGGAAGGGTCTGACGGCGGCACAGGCAGGGCGAGACCTGAAAAAGATCGGCCACCTCTATCATCGCCTCGCGAGCGTCGACTACCACGACGGCGACACAGCCGCGGCCCTGGAGCACCTGCAGGAGGCCCGGCGGAGCGTTGAGTCGATTCAGGATGCCGAAGGGTTGGCCCGGGTGCTCGCGGCGCAGGGGGATGTGGAGAGTGATCAGGGACAGGCCGATGCGGCGGCCCTGAGCTACCGGGAGGGCCTGGCCTGGGCCCGGCGGGCGGCGGCGCCGGAGGTCGAGTGCGCCATCCTGATCCGGCTCGCGGTGTTCCACCTGACCGGGGACCGCTTCCACGAGGCCGAGGAAGAGCTGCGGCGGGCGGAGCAGACCGCCATCGCGCACACGCTCTCCCGTCGCCTGGTGCAGGTCTACACGCTGATGGGGAAGCTGCGCGGCCGGCAGAAAGACGAGACGGGCTTCGTCTTCTTCGAGCAGGCCATCGAGCTGTGCCGGGGGGCGGAGCGGGCGCCGTCAGCCGAAGGCCGGCTCTACCATGAGTACGGAAACTTCCGGTCGATGCTGGGATCGCCGGACGAGGCGCGTGCCTACCTCGAAAAGGCCCGCGCGATTTTCGAGTCCCTCGGTGAAACGGGTGAGCTGGAAGGCGTCGAAGCCGACCTGGAGCGAATCGCCGGCTAGTGACCGGTTGAGATCGAGTCGGAAGACCGCAGCACCTGCCGTACTTTGTCCACGAGGGCCGGCGGACCGAACGGTTTTTTCAGGACAGGTACGGAGGCTGAGTACACCCCGTGCTGGCGCAGGACCTCCTCGGTATACCCCGACATGAACAGGACGCGGAGCTGCCGGTGGTGTTGCCGGATCCTTCCGTACAACTCGGCGCCCGTCATCCCCCAGAGCAGGACCTCCGAAATGAGCAGGTGAATCGACCCCGGGTGCGCCTGCACCAGCGCCACCGCTTCCGTCCCTCCGGATGCCGCGAGCACCTGGTACCCGGAGCCGGTGAGCGCCCGCTCCACCAACCGACGGGTCTCCTGCTGGTCATCGACGACGAGGATGGTGCCCGTCTCGACGGGCGATCCCGCGGTCACAGGGGCACGACATCGAAGGGCTGGCTGACCGCCGGCGAAGCGCCGGCCGGAATGCTCACACCCAGCGTGAAGCCCACACCGGTCTGGTTGATGTGCAGGTCGGTGAAGGAGGCGCTCCCTCCGGTCGCCGAGACGGTCGTCGTTCCCTGCAGTGAGGCGTCCTTGAGCACGCTTCCGTCGTGAGCCAGCGCTACCGTCACCGTGCCGCTGTACTGGCTTACGGGGTTGCCGAAGGCGTCGACGACCTGAACCTGGACCGCCGGCCTGATATCGGCTCCGGTGGTGGTCGACGTGGGCTGGGTGGCGTAGGCCGTCCCGACCGGCGCGCCCGGGGCGACGTCGAAGGAGGTGCTCGTGGCTCCCGCGAGCCCCGTGGTTTGCGCCGAGATGCTGTAGCCCGGAGCGGCGCGGTCGATGACAATGTCGGTAAAGGTCGCCGTGCCCTGGACGGCCGTGACCGTCACCGTCCCATGCAGGGCGTCTCCCGTCGGGTCGGCGGCGAGCGCGAGGGTGACCCGACCGTTGAAGACGGCGACGAGGGCGCCGGTCGAGTCGACGGCCGACACCTGGACGCGAATCGGCGCCCCTGCGGACGTGTTGGCCGGCTCCGTGACGAAGATCAAATGCGTGGCGTCGCCGAGCGTAACCGGCGCTCCGCTGTCGATGAGCGAGCCGACCTTGCAGGACGCGCACGTGGCGGCGATCGCCAATGCGGCCATAGGCAAATGGAGTGACCGACGCGCGGTGCTCATGCTCCTCTGAGGTGCAAAGCGCGGACCAGCGGGTGTACGGTGCGGCGGGCTCACCGGGGCGGGTGGCGTGGCGCGTGCGATGCTGCGTCGTCGACGCGTCAGTCGCGAAGTCGCTTCAAACCCAGATGCAAATCAGGGCCGCGATGATCCCGCTGGCCACCACGAGCTGCGGCCATTCGAGGAATCCCGGTTGGCGCACCGTATCGATTCCGCCGGCCGTGAGCAGCCGGAGGGTCGGATAGGTGAGTCGCCGGCCGAGGGTCATGGTCCAGTTGGCGGTCTTGGAGCGCCGGTAGTCGAACGCGTAATAGTTGTTCAGCGGGTACCCGTCGTTCCCACCTTCCACGAATGGACGGAAGTGCGGCAGGACACCGTTGCGGAGCGCGTCGAGGCCCAGGGGCTTTCCGTCCGCGTCGACGTAGTGGAATCCATACGTCGGATCCACGATCCAGCGGTCGGTGCCGAGGGAGACCTCCACGAGGGCATGTCGCCCGAGACCCGATTCGTGATACAGGGTCACCTGCGTGGCGCGGATGCCCAGTGCGCGAAGGGCCAGCACGTACAGCCGCGAGAGACCCGAGCAGCAGCCGCCGCGACGCAGCACGGCGCCGGGGGTGGCGCCGAGAAGTGCGGGGACTTCGAGACCGAGAAACGCGTGGTCCTTGCCGCGGGGAATGCGCCGATGGATGACGGCGGCGAGGGCCAGGGCGGCACGTCCGGGATTGGGTTCGCCGCGCGTCGCGTCGAGGGCGAACCGTCGGACGAGGCGCCGCTCGCGAAGGTAGTGGAGCAGGAGCATCGTGATAACGATGGCGAGCCAGACTTTGAGGGTCATGTGATGGTCTCCACGAGCGCCCGCAGGCAGCGATCGATGCGGGCGTAGCTCTCGGCAAACACGGCGCGAGACTGCAGGGCCGGGTCACGAACGGTGCGAGTCTCCGTCGGGAGGGGATCCAGGTCTCCCAGAATGAGGATGGGCGCCTGGACGTTCCCGAACACCATGCGTATCGCAGCGGCCTGCCGGGCTTCCATCACCACGATGAGCCCCGACTGGTCGATGAGGGCCTGAGTGAGCAGCTGAGAACGGTGCGCCTTGAGGTCGATGCCTCGGGTCGCCGCGGTGGCGATCGCGTTTCCCGGGGAGGGGCGGTCAGGCCCGACGAACCCCGCCGAGGTGACGTCGCAGGGGAATCCCCGGGTCTCGAGCAGCGTCTTCAGCCGGTGGGCCGCATAGGGGCTCCGGCAGATGTTGCCGTGGCAGATCATCAGGATATGCGAGGGCTTCGGCGTTTCGGAAAGCCACGCGACGGCGTGTCTCCGGCGCCACGAATGCAGGAGCCGGTCGGGCGTGTGACGCACGGTCCAGGCCCAACGCCACCAGGCCGGACGCGCAGGATGAGGCAGTGCGGGTGATTGTGTCATGCCCGGGACAGGGTGCAACAACCGGGCCTGTCGCGGGCGGGAGCGATCCCGCCTGCCGGCGCCGCGCCGGCGCATCGGGGGTCGCCGGTGCGCTTCGTGAGGGAAATGCCCCCAAGGGGAATCGAACCCCTGTTCCCACCTTGAAAGAGTGGTGTCCTGACCGTTA
>DATEGY010000393.1:0-7963 GCA_035279865.1 Gemmatimonadales bacterium
CCTGGTTGTCGGCTCTCCCGCAGAACCGCACCAGGCCGTCCTCTCCCATCACCGCCAGGTCCCCCGTCCGGTAGATCCGGTCCTCCGGATTGGACGTGCGGGGCCTGAGGGTGAACGCGGCGTTGGTCTTGTCCCGGTCGCGCCAGTAGCCGGGCGAGAGCCCCACCCCCGCGATGTAGAGGTCCCCCTGTTTCCCGGTCGGAACGGGCCGCCGGTGCTCGTCCAGCACCAGCAGCTCCTCCCCGCCGCAGGCACGGCCGATGGGAATCACGTCCTCTTCCGAGGCCGGGCATTCCGGCACCGTGTAAAAGCTCGAGGCGATGGTCGCTTCGGTGGGTCCATACAGGTTGGTGAACCGCGCGTGAGGCACCCGCCGCATCCAATGCATGAGCGAAGGCGTGGGGAACACTTCTCCGCACCACAGGAGCCGCTTGAGCGCCGGGAAGTCCCCGTCCCTCACCGCGTCGAACTTGGCCATGTAGTTGAGCACTGACGGGACGGAGAACCACTGGGTGAGCCCGGCATCCCGAATCAGGCGGGCCAGCCGGTGCGGCAGGAGGCTCAGCTCCGGCGGAATCATGACCAACTCGGCCCCGGCCGCGAACGTGCCGTAGATATCGAACGTCGAAAGATCGAAATGCAGGGGCGAATGGCCCGAGTTCCGGTCCGATGGCCCGATCCCGAAGTACGTCACCGCCCACCGAACGAAGTGCCACACGTTCGCATGGGTGATCACGACGCCCTTGGGGACCCCGGTGGATCCGGAGGTAAACAGGATGTGCGCGGGGTCTCCCGGCGTGGTCCGCGGGGAAATCCGGGCTTCGGGCGCGCAATCCAGATCCCGGGCATCGAACGTCAGCGGGGTCACCGCCGGTGGCGTCGCTCCGCTCAGCCACCCGACGCGAAGTTCACGGGCGCGTGCCGGCGGCAACTCGGCCGAGAGCAGATCGACGAGGACGCCCATGTCTCCCCCGGCGAGCAACCAGCGGTCGTCACATTGCTCGAAGATTCTGGCCAGCCGGATCACGGGGCTCCCCGGGTCCAGCGGCACATAGATGGCGCCGGCTTTCAACACGCCCAGCATCGCCACCACGGCGGCGGGAGACTTGGGCATGAGCAATCCAACGCGGTCCCCGGGGCTGCACCCCGCCGCCAGAAGGAGATGGGCGAGCCGGTTGCTCGCCCGCTCCAGCTCCGCGTACGTCATCCCGCGCTCCCCCAGACGGACCGCCGGGGCGTCGGGACGCCGCTCCGCATGGTCGCGCACCCATCGCTGCAAGAGCTCGCTCATGCCGGCACCCGCTCGGTGGCGCGGTAGAAGGCGTGTCCGGTGTGCTCGAGCTCCACCGGACTCGAGGGGATGTCGAGGATCACCGTGCGGTACCCGAGCCCGACGTAGCGCGCCAGCTCTTCCGCCACGCGGTCGTAGCTGCCCACGAGATAGGGACAAAACGTCTTGTAGTTCTCGAACGGGACCATCCAGTACGGGCTTTCGTCTTCCTGAGGTGTCTTCCCGAGATCCGAGAGCTCCTGGTGCCACGCCGAATCCGACACTTTCATGGCCAGCTGATGGGTGATCTGTCCCTTGCGGTCTTCGGGGAACCGGGCCCGGGCCACCGCCCACGCTTCGGCTGAGCTCTCCCGCGTGACGATGCCGACCCGGATCCCGAGGGCCCCGATTCCTTCCGGGGGAGGCTCCTGCTGATCGGCGGGCTTGGGATACTGGACCGCCAGAGCACCAAGCTGACGAGCGGCGTCGAGACCCGCCGCCGATGATCCTGAAATCATGACGCCCGGATACAGCTCCGGGACCGGCGCCGGCGCGAGCTTCAGGTTCGTCACTCCGTAGTGGCGACCGGTCCTGGTGACCGTCTCGCCTCGCAGCAGGGCCTGGATGATGGCGGTGTACTCGATGATGCGGGCGTAGCGCTCGTCGTGCGCCGTCGGGTCGTTGAGCGCCGTGAAGTCGTTCTTGAAGCCACCGGTCACCATGTTGAGGTACATCCGGCGGCCGTAGAGCAGCGCGAAGGAGCTGACGATCTTCGCGACGGTGTACGGATGCATGTACACGGGTTGCACGGCGACGAGCGGCGTGAGGTGTTGCGTCCCGGTCAGGATGGCCTGGGCCACCGTCCACGGGTCGACCAGCCCGTTGTCGGTATAGATGAGGATCCCTTCACAGCCGGCGGCCTCGCTCCAGGCGGCGACCTCCTGCACCTGCTTCAGATACTCGCCTGGAACCGCGGTATACGAGGGCGGGCAGGTGGAGAACACCTGCAGTCCCGAGCCCGACAACAGATGTCGCATTCGTGCCCCTGAGCGGGAGTCCAGCGGAGGGACTTGCAAGAACTGGACTCTCGTTGACGCGTCTCACCCTGCGCCCGCCGGCGAGCGTCCGTTTCCCGTTCGCGGCGGGCGATGCGCGCGTGCGTCGCCCCCGGAGCGCGCCGTCTCTGTATGCTTTTTGCCCTGCAGGAACCTGCCCCGGACACTACCCCCCGCGGGCCTGGGACAGGGATTCCGTGAACATTCTAGGGCTGAGTGGCGTGGAGGGGGCCGTCCCCTTCGCCCGGGCGCAGACGTCGGATCTGGACGAGCGCGAATATCGGATGGCGCAGGGGTTCGACGCTGCCGCCGTGCTCGTGAGTGATGGGCAAATTGTTGCCGGCGTCGCAGAGGAGCGGATCGACCGCCAAAAACACAGCGCGGCGTTCCCGAAGGGCGCCATCGCGTCGTGCCTCACGCAGGCAGGGCTCACCCTCGAAGAGGTGGACGAGATCGCGCACGGGTTCGACTACGATCCGTACCGGGCGATGTACGCGCTCGATCCCGTGTCCTGCGCCTTGTACCAGCAGGTGTACTCGCGGGACGCCTTCGTGGCGCAGGTTCGCCGGCACTTGCCCGGCTACCCGGAGCAGCGGGTGCGGCATGTGGACCACCACCAGGCGCACGCGGCCAGCGCGCTCTACACGTCGGGATGGTCGGACGGGCTCGTGGTGGTGGTGGATGGACTGGGCGAAGCCCACGGCGCCACGGTGCACCAGGCGAAGGCCGGGCAACTTCGCCGTCTGCTGCGGGTGTCGGCCCGGGACTCCATCGGCATTCTCTACTCCCTGGTGACGTTCCACCTGGGATTCGATTTCAACGCCGATGAATACAAGATCATGGGGCTCGCCCCCTACGGGGACCCGGCGCGGTTCCGCACTTTCTTCGAGCGCGAAGTCCGCCTCCTGCCCGATGGCGGCATCGAGATCCCCCTGCTCCACCTGAACCAGACGCCGGAAGACCGGCGCCGGTACCGCGCGAGCCGGCAGGTGCTCTGCTCGCAGTTCGGCCCTTCCCGCTGTCCGGACGACCCGATCACCGACCGGGACCGCGACGTGGCCGCCGCTCTGCAGGAGACGCTCGACCGTGTGATGCTGCACCTCTGCGGGCACGCGGCCCGCGAAACGGGTGCCCGGCGCCTGGCGCTCGCCGGCGGCGTCGCGTTGAACTGCACGGCGAACGGGAAGCTCCTGACGTCCGAGCTCTTCGATGACGTCTACGTTCAGCCCGCATCCGGAGACGACGGCTCGGCACTCGGCGCCGCCCTGCATCAGGCACAGGTGCACGGGGAGACCCGGAACGAGCGGATGCGGGTCCCCTTTCTGGGTCCAGCCCCGAAACCGGAGGACATCGAGACGGCACTCGCCGCCCGCGCCGCGCACATCGGAGTCCGGCGCTTCGATTCGCTGGGAGAGACCTGCCAGGTAGCAGCCCAATTGATCGCCGCCGGCCGGGTCGTGGCCTGGTACCGGGGGCGGATGGAGTTCGGGCCGAGGGCGCTGGGGAACCGGAGCATTCTCGCCGATCCGGCACACCCGGAGATGCGGGACCGGATCAACGCCATGGTCAAGATGCGGGAGGCGTTCCGTCCATTCGCCCCCGCCGTGACGGTCGAGCGCGTGCACGAATATTTCGACGTTCCTGCGGGCTCGGAGCTGCCATACATGATCATGGTCGTGCCGGTCCGCCGCGAGTGGCGGGCGCTGCTCCCCGCGGTCACGCACGTGGACGGCTCCGCCCGCGCGCAAACGGTGTCCGCTCTCGATAATCACGATTTTCACGTGCTGTTGCGCGCGGTGGGGCAGCTCACCGGGCGGGAGATGGTGCTCAACACGAGCTTCAATGTGAAGGGTCAGCCGATCGTGAACACGCCGCAGGAGGCGATCGAGACGTTCCTGAATACCGGGATCGACTATCTCTTCCTCGAAAACGCGCTGATCAGCCGGCGGGGGGACTGACTTCCCGGGCTTCCGCGATGACGGCGGCGGCCGCGAAGGCGCCCTCGTGGGTGAGGGTGACGTGCAGGTGGTCGATGCCCAGCTCCCGGGCCCTGGTGGCGGCGCCACCCGTGAGGTGAAGACGCGGCGGCAGGCCGTCGCCCCCGGTCACTTCCACCTGCGCGAAGGAGATCCCCGGGCCCCACCCCGTGCCCAGCGCTTTGAGGCACGCCTCCTTGGCCGCCAGTCGGGCCGCGAGGGCCTGGGCGCGGTCGGCCCGGTCGGCGCAGGCCTCGCGTTCCTTGGTAGTGAACGTGCGCGCCTCGAACAGGTCGTCCGTCGCGAGCAGCAACGCGATTCGCGTCACCGAGACCAGGTCGAAGCCGAGTCCGATGATCATCATGGCCTAGGCCCTCGGCATATGCTGTGCCCGGGCGCGACGGCTCCGGATCGTGCGGAGCGCGGGCACCACAGGAATCGCCGCCTCGCGACGACCTCCGTCACAGTCGACGATGTCGCTCGCGCAGCATGGGCTGTCCACCCGCACGGTCACTTCGTGCAGGGTTCCTGGAATTTCCTACGCGGCCTTTGCCTTGCCGCGCCCGAGCCTCGTACCTCTTCTGCGAGGCTGTATGAAGACCACACGGATTGTTCCTCTTGCCATTCGTTGTCTGGCAGTCGCGGCGTTCGCTGCGTGCACCATTGATTCGAGCCCACTTACTTCCCCCAGCATGCACAAACAACCGTCGTTCTCCAGTGCCTGGGCCGACGAACCGGCAAACTTCACCTCGTTCGCTGAGTACGGATTCGACACCACACTCGGGTCGGGACTCAGCATCCTGCCGGCCGGCGGTGAGTGGACGATCTACAATCCGAACGGGAACGCGTCCCAGGGAACCACGGCGACTGACGCCCCTCTGAGCCCGCCGAATATTGGCCAGTTTTCCTACCCCGTCGGCTTCCAGTCCGGCACTTCCCCCGCGGTCTTGTCTCTTGAGAGCGGTCAGAACAAGGAGGTCTTTGTCGGCGCGTGGTGGAAGTCGTCCAGTCCATGGCACGATCCGGACGGGGCGAACACTGTGATCCTCTCCCTCGAGACTGGAGCTTCCGTTGACCAAACCATCTACCTGGAGCTTTCGGCCACGGGGTCAACGCCTCCGCACCGGCTCGATGTCCTTACGCAGTTCCCCGGGACATCCCTCCGCTTGGCCCCCAACACCACTGTAAGCGATGTGAGCCTGGGCAGCTGGCACCGTCTGGAGATGTATGTGAAATACTCCACGACGCCCACCTCGAATGACGGAATCATTCGGTGGTGGCTCGATGGCGTCCTCCAGGGCGACTACGTCGACCAGAACATGCCGGCGGACGCCGGAGTGGTCGGGTACCGCGTGCAACCCGCCCGCATTGGTGGTGACACGTCTACCGAGCAGGATTACTTCTGGTACGACCAGATCCACGTCGGCGTCCCATCGACAAGCGCTTGGCCCGACGAGCCCGCGGGCTTTACGACGATCGATGACTACGGATTCCCCGACAGCGTTCCTGCTGATACCGCCGAGCTCCCGATTCCGGGGGGCTCCGGATGGAAGTCAGTTTTCAATCATACGGGCACCGACGGAGTGTGGAATACCAGCCGCGTCGACGATGCTACGGCACCATTTTCTCCAACGAGCGTGGTGCAGTGGCGGTACCCGGCCGGGTTTGCTGGCGGGAGCGCTCCGGGGACGCTCTTTTTCGGCCACTCATCGCAGACGGAGGTCTTTGCCGGATTCTGGTGGAAGCCGTCAAGTCCCTGGCAGAACCACCCGTCAAACGTGAACAAGATCGCATTCTGGTATACCGGTGGAAGTGAGAGCTCCATCGACATCCAGATGTACGGAACCGGGGGCGATACCGCCTACGAGCTGCAAGTCGTATCCGAGTTCACGAACATCCCCAGTACGCGCTTTCCACCGAACCTGACGGCCACCAACATCACATTGGGTCAGTGGCATCGCGTCGAATGGCACATGAGATTCGCCTCGACACCGGGCGGGTCGGACGGGGTTCTGGAGTGGTGGCTCGACGGCGTTCCGCAGGCGCGATACACGAACCTGCAAACACCCAACGATGCGGGCTTCGACACGTTCAAGTTCTCGCCGACGTGGGGCGGGGTCGATGGGCTGAAGACCGAAACGGACTACTACTGGGTGGATCAGGTTCACCTCTCTCACAACTAGGTCGGACAGCACCCGGCGAGGCCCTCGTCTTGTGAGGGCCCGCCGCCTGCGTCTGACGCGACGCGTCCGTGCTGCGCCCCCCGATACGTATGTGCCATGTTGCGGCTCGGGTCACGCAACGTTGGAGGGGCGCGCGCACCCCTCCGTCTCAGCAATTTCGAGGCACACAAAGTGCTCGCCTCCTTCCCCGCCCCGACTCTTCCGGGCTAACCAGTGCATAGGGAGGCTTCCATGCATCACCGTCATCGAGCGCTTCTGGGCTTCGCGACCGTCGTTGTCCTTGCCGCGTGTGAGGACAATCAACCCATCCCGACCTCGCTCACTCGCGTGCGGCCCTCATTGGATCGTGATGTCGCCTTCGACAGCACCACCATCCCACCGCAGGGACCCTACGTCGCGGTGGACGTAGGAACCTTCGGGGGCCAACTCGCACAGGCGAATGCCATCAACAACGACGGCCTCGTGGTCGGCAAGGGCAACGACACTGCCGGCGTTACCCACGCCTTCTTGTGGCAGAACGGCGTCCTGCAGGACCTCGGCTCGCTCGGCGGCACATTCAGTGAGGCCAACGACGTCAACAACGAAGGGGACATCGTCGGGACCAGCACAACGGCGGACGGCGTCCGTACGGTGGTTATCTGGCAAAACGGGGTCATTCGCGCACTAGGGGCCCTTTGGTCCACGAGCCTCCTCCCGAAGATGAACCAGTCGGGCGACGTCACCTGGACCGGCCCTACACCGACGGGGCCGCGCGCGTTTCTGTGGCACGCCGGCGTGATCCAGGACCTGGGAACGCTCGGCGGACCTACCAGCGTCGCCGGGGGCATCAATGACGCCGGACAGGTGTTCGGGGGCTCAAGCACCGGAACCCAATCTGACGCGTTCGTGTGGACCGACGGAGCGATGCAGGACATCCCCTCGCCGGTACCCGGCGCCGCGATCAGCGCGAACGCGATGAACAATCGCGGTTGGGTGGCCGGGACCATTCGTGTCTCCGGCGCGAGCCCGTGGCAGAAAGCTTTCGTGTGGAACGGGCAATCGGTCTCGTTGATCCCCGTATTTGGTCGCCCGGACACCAACGGCATCGGGTCGGCGATCACCGAACGCGGGGATGTGTACGGATTCGACTTCAATCTCGGCGGTGATTTCCTCCATCCCTTCGTCTGGACGCATGGCACCCTCCTCCCCCTCAACCCCGACAAGACGGATCAGCACATGCTCGCGGTGAACGACCACGGAGTAGCCACCGGCTGGGAGGTGGTCATCAACTGTTGCACCGAGCACCCCATCGTCTTGGACCATGGGAGCAGCTGGGACCTCGGCGCCTTCAGTGGGGCCCGGTTCGAGGCTAGCGAAGGACTGAACCTGAATGCTCAGGGAGATGTGGTCGGCTTTTCCTACGGCGCGGACGGACGGAACCACGCCGCGCTGTGGCGACGGACGCCCTAGGAGTTTCGCTCAAACGGGGTGCAGGACGCC
>DATEGY010000394.1:0-3850 GCA_035279865.1 Gemmatimonadales bacterium
TGATCGCGGGTGGGCCCGCCTGCGAAAGTCGTCAGAGACTCTGGCGGCGCAGGGCGAACGCAGTCAGTGCGTTCCCCCGTGCGTCGCCAGTCTGTTTTGGCGAGGCACGGGGGCGAAAGACGGAGAGGGAATCAGCCAGGAGGGAACCGCGCATGCCCCCAAAGACGCCCCTCGGGCAAGCCCGAGCCCTGCGAAATCTTCGTCAGAATCGCATCACGCGGATCCCGAGTGGCGGCTTCGCCCTCGTGCCCGCCGATGCCCTGGTGGTGAAGCGGCGCGAGATCGAAGCGCTCCTTCAGGGCGATGCCCGCGGCTGGCTGCAGCCGTCGGATGCGATCAGCGTGGGGCTGTTGGCCCGGGTGCTGGTGCGCCTCGATGTCCTCGATCAGGCCGAAGCGGTGGACCGGTGGCTGCGCCAGCAGGCGCAGGCCCGCAGGCCGGTGATGGGGGTTCCGGGCTACGTGCAAGTGTACCTCCGGCTGCTGGAGCGGGGGCACAAACTGGCGGAGTCCCTCGGGCTCACACCCGTGAGCCGGAACCGGCTCGGGATCGTCGCCGGCGGGCCGCTCGATATCGCAGCCGCCCTGGCGGCGCTCCCCGGTGCCGGGCCGGGTCACGTGCCCTTGCATGACAGCCCTCGGGGTCGTGATGATGTCCGATAGCCTGGCCGAGCAACTGGCGCGCTGGCGCGCCGACCGCATGGCGTTCCGGCGGGAGGCGATCCTGCTGGAGGACGGGACTCCCTTTGGCGATCGAGTGGAACCGTGGCAGGAGGAGGACTTTCGTGCCCTGGACAGCGCGACGTATCTCCACGCGTATCTGGAGCGTCCCCGGGGGCACAGCAAGACAGGCGATGTGGGGACCGAGGCCGTGACCGAACTGCTCCTGGGGCCGCCGGGGCAACAGCTGTACTGTGCGGCCGCCGACGAGGACCAGGCGAAGCTGCTCTTTGGGGACGTGGCGAGCAAGTTCCAGCGGAACCCGCTGCTGCGGGGGAGTGTCCGGATCACCCAACGCGACATCATCGTGCCGGTAACCGGGAGCCGCCTGCGGGTGCTCGCGTCGGATGCCCCGAGCGCGTACGGATTGCGGCCCGACTGGATTGCGGTGGATGAGCTGGCCGAGTGGCGGGGGCGGGAGCTGTGGGACAGCCTGTGGACGGCGACCGGGAAGCGGCCTCGGTGCCGGATGGTGGTGATCACGACGGCGGGGTGGGACGCCACGTCGATCTGCTGGCAGGTCCGCCAGGTCGCTGAGCGGGAGGCGGACTGGTATTTCAGCCACCGGGGGCAGTGTGCCTCGTGGATCCGCCCGGGGTGGCTGGCCAGCCAGCGCCGGACACTCCCGGGGCATGTCTTCGCCCGCCTCCACGAGTGCCGCTGGGTGGAGGGGGCGGGGGCCTTCCTGACGCGGGAAGAGGTCGAGCGGCTCTTTACCCTCCCCACCCCCGCGCCTTTGGGCGCCCGGTACGTGATCGGCCTCGACATCGGGCTCACGCGGGACCGGACAGCGGCGTGCGTGGCGCATCGAGAGGGGGAGACGGTTGTGGCGGACCTGTTCCGGACGTGGGCGGGCCGGCCGGGGATGTCAGTGGATTTGGGGGACGTGGAAGCGGAAGTGATCCGGCTGGCGCACACGTATCGGGCCCCTGTCATCCTGGATCCTTACCAGGGGATTCTGCTCGGCCAGCGGCTCCAGCGGGTGGGGATCACCGTGACCGAGCAGGCGTTCAGTGCGGAAAGCCGGCGCCGGCTGTTCGGGGTGGTGCTCCAGTTGGTCAAGGACGGGCGGCTGCGGAGTGCGCCACACGAGGCGCTCTCCGGGGAATTGCTCAGTCTCGAGGTCACCGAGACCGCGGCGGGCTGGCGGGTAGATCACCGGCCTGGCCGACACGACGATCACGTGATCGCGCTGGCGTTGGCCGCGCACAAGCTCACATCTGAGCGGCAGTTGGTCTATGGCGTCGACTTCGGGATTTTGTGAGGCGGGTCGCGGGGCTGTGTTGGTTCGGTGCATGAGGGGTCGGAGGAAGCTCAAACACCCCTTCGAGACGATCGGCGGGCGCGCGTGAGCGGAATCGACTGCGCCGTGCGACGTCCGATTCGCTGTATGTTCGGATATTTTGTCTCATATCCCTCTAGACTCTAGTCCATCAACCTATGTCGTCATGAAAACTGTCCGATTCCCATATGGTGCCGTGGACGATCACATCCCGATCCCGCTCGGTCGAGGAAGTCGGCGTACGAACACTCCTGCGTGCTGGCCTCCTGGAGCAGCGCTTCGAGGCGCTCCCGGAGCTTGTACAGGCGCAGTTTGCGGAGATGCTCGTCGATCCGGGCGAGCTGCGGTGTGGTCATGCTTCCACCCCCGCCAGCGCCTCATAGACCGCCAAGTCCCGCACTTCCACCTCAGGTAGAGGGCCGGGGATGCTGATCCGGGGGACGAGCACGGGGCCACCCGGCAGTCCGGCGATATGCACTGGGGTCACCAGCGCCTGATAGCGCGCCGTCTGGCGGGGATGCGTGGCAATCAGCTGACCCTGCGCGTACACGCACAGCGTGTCCTGGGGGCCGTACTGGATCTCTACCTCCCGCCCGATGAACGCCGCCGGTACCGAGTACCGATTCGTGTCGACGGTGACGCAGCAGTCGCGCGCCACGGTCCGGACGAGCGCAGTGTAGAGCTGGAATGGCGGCCGACCGTCCCGCGGCCGCAGCCGCTCCTGCGCCAAGCGCACCGCGGGCTGCTCATGGGTCGTGCCGTGGAGGCGTTGATCGGCGACCTCGCGGATCCAGCGGTGTCCCTGTGCCGTCCAGTCCTCGAGATCACGTCCCTCGCGTCCGAGCACGAAGGCGCGCTTCACGTACTTGATCCCCGATTCGACCTTGCCTTTGGTGCGCGCCCGGTACGGCCGGCAGAGCCGCGGGACAATGCCGTAGTAGCGGGCGAAGTCCCAAAAAACCGGATGCCACTCAATCTGCGAGCCCTCGGCGTTGCGGCGCAGCACCACCGTCTTGGGATTGTCGTACACGATCTCCTCGGTCAGCCCGCCAAACCAGTCGAAGGCGTGCTCGTGGCAGCGCAGCAGCGTCTCGAGCCGCTGATCGGCGGTGAATTCGACGTACATGGCCCGCGAGTACCCCAGGACCATCACGAAGGCCTGGGCGCGGCGCCGCCCGTCCGGGTAGGTGAGCCACGTGCTGGTCCAGTCGACCTGCGCCTGACGCCCGGGCGCCGTCTCGAAGCGCACCGTCGCCTCCGCCAAGACCCGCTCGGCCTGGCGCAACGGCCGCACGGCCCGCTTCACGGTTTCGTAGCCGCCCGTATATCCGCGCGCCTCCAGCTCCTGAAACAATCGCCAGGCGTTGTAGTCGATCTCCGGCGCCCGGACGCGGAGGTACGCCTCGTGCGGCGCCAACATCCCGGGGCGGGCCTCACGATGGTACGGCACCGGCTGGGGCTGGCCCAGGGCCCGCCGGACGGTCTTGCGGTCTAAGCTTAGATCCTGCGCGATACCGCGAATGCTGCGACCATGGCGGGCCAGGGCATGCACCCGGGCCCAGGCTGCGAACGGTAGCATCCACTCCCCTCCCGACGACGACGTCGGGAGTACCGCTTCCTCACCCATGTCGATCCCTCCCCGTCTTGAAGAGGTGGGTGACTTTTCAATGTTCGACCTTGTCCATTTTTACATGATCGCTGACACACACCGATCACAATCAGCACCGCGATGTGCTCCGTGTCGGGGCCGGCCTTCAAATACAACCCGTCCGCCCACAGGTACGCGTACTGGTGGTCAGCGAGGGAGCGGTCCTTCCACGCCGCGTACTCCTGCGCCCATTGCTCCTTG
>DATEGY010000395.1:0-2096 GCA_035279865.1 Gemmatimonadales bacterium
CGGGGAGCGGTGGAGCGGCTCGCGACTGCCGGAGCGGACCTGGTCCTGGTCGGCGAAGCGGTCGCCCGGGCGCATGATCCGGCTGCGGCGGTGCGGGGCCTGAGTGGCGTGCCCCGGAGACCGCGGTGAGCGACACTCAGAAAGAAGGGCGCTTCGGGCCGTACGGCGGCCGATATGTCCCCGAGACACTCATCGCGGCGCTCGAGGAGCTCGCGCGCGTTTATGACGCCGCCCGGGAAGACAAGGCGTTCTGGGACGAGCTGGGGCTGCTCCTCCGGGATTATGTTGGGCGGCCGACGCCGATTACGGATCTCTCGCGGATCTCGGAAGTCGTGGGAAATGGCGTCCGCGTGGCCTGCAAGCGCGAAGACCTCAACCACACCGGCGCCCACAAGATCAACAACACCCTCGGCCAGGTCCTCCTCGCGTTGCGCATGGGGAAGCGCCGCATCATCGCGGAAACCGGGGCGGGGCAGCATGGGGTCGCGACCGCGACGGTGTGCGCCAAGTTCGGGCTCGAGTGCGTCGTCTACATGGGAGAGGAAGACACCCGGCGGCAGCGCCTCAACGTCTACCGCATGGGACTCCTGGGGGCGACCGTGGTGCCCGTGACGTCCGGCACCAGGACGCTCAAGGACGCGACGAACGAAGCGCTGCGCGACTGGGTCACGAATGTGGACACGACCCACTACATCATCGGCTCGGTGGTGGGGCCCGATCCGTTCCCGCGCATGGTTCGGGACTTCCAGGCCATCATCGGCCAGGAGGCGCGGGCCCAGGCGCTGGAGCGGTACGGACGCCTCCCGCATACGGTGGTCGCGTGTGTGGGTGGGGGCTCGAATGCCATGGGCATCTTCGAGGGATTCCGGAAGGACCAAGCGGTCCGGCTCGTGGGGGTCGAAGCGGCCGGTGAAGGCCTGTCGGGGGAGCGCCACGCCGCCTCGCTTTCGAAAGGGCGCCCCGGAGTCTTCCACGGCAGTCTCAGCTACCTTCTTCAAGATGTCGACGGTCAGGTGCAACCGGCGCATTCGGTTTCCGCGGGACTCGACTATCCTGGCGTCGGCCCCGAACACGCTTACCTCAAGGACACGGGCCGGGTATTGTATCATGCGGTGACTGACCAAGAGGCTCTCGACGCCTTCAAGGATATGAGCCGGCTGGAGGGAATCGTGCCGGCGCTGGAGAGCGCTCATGCCGTGGCCTGGGTGCTGGGGCACCGCGGGGCGCGCGCGTGGGGGCCGGACGACGTGGTCCTGATCAACCTCAGCGGCCGCGGCGACAAGGACGTCGCCTGGGTGGCCGAAGTGACCGGAGCTTCGCTCTGACGAACGCGCCCGTGGACGAGCTGTCCCTTCCGCCATCCCAGATTACCGAGCTCTTGAGTCTCATCACCAAGGGCGTTCGGGCGACGCAGCTCTATCTCCCCAACAATCCGGTCTACCAGCGCGCCGTGGACAACGTCCGCGGTGGCTTCCGGCAGATCTTCCAGTCGGTCGAAGAACTTCCCCTGCAGATCACCGAGAGCGAGATCACGTGGGAAGACGAGGTGGTCTATTCCAATGAGAGCAAGAGCGAAAGCCTCGCCTGGCTCCTCTTCAAGGACGGACTCCGCTCGCTGACGTTCAAGCAGGGTGTCGAAGCCGACGAGCTGCCCAAGTTCCTCCGCATCCTGCACCAGGCCCGCACGCTGCAAGCCGACGCGGCCGACGACATGCTGACCCTGCTCTGGGAGCAGGACTTCCAGTACATCGCGCACACCTTCCGCGAGCTCCTGAGCGAGAACGCGGTGCCGATCGAAGCCGGGGAGCCGATCCCCGAGGTGACCAAGAGCGACGTGGTGCAGTACGCTCACGAGGAAGCGCCCCCCCGGCCCAAGGGAATGGTGTCGGTCGACGACTTCGACACCACGCTCTACTTCCTCGACGAGAAGGAGATCGCGTACATCCACTTGGAGGTCGACCGGGAATACTCCCAGGATCTCCGCGGGAACGTGATCGCGATGCTGTTCGACTTGCTCGAGCTGCAGACCTACGGGACGGTTCGCGCCGAGCTGATTTCGATCCTGGAGAACCTGATTCCGTACCTGCTGGGCGCGG
>DATEGY010000396.1:0-8484 GCA_035279865.1 Gemmatimonadales bacterium
CGTCGCGTGGTGGGGAACGCGGGCACGCAGGTGTTCGGCCGCATGGACGCGGACGAGCTGGCGACGCCTGGCTATCAGGTCCTCTCGCCGGCCACCAAGATCAAGCTGGCGACCCTGCCCATCGGCGAGCTGATGGTCCGACATCCGCACTTCACGCAGCCGATCTTCGTGCGGTTCCCGAGGCCCGCCGTGATGCGGGGGAGGGACGGCGTGGAGCGGTTCCCGCCCGCCGAGGACCTGCCGTTCGAGGACGCGATCGTGCGGCAGCTGATGAAGCTCGACCGGCGGCTCAAGCCGAACGTGCTGAAGGATCTGGTGGGGTCCCGCGAGCAGGAGGACGTGCGGCGCGCGCTCGCGGCGGTCCGCCGGGCGCGCCCCGACGACGTGCTGGCGTATTTCCGCGCCGCGCTCGGGAGCAAGGTCGCTGCCGACGTACCGCGGGAACGACGGGTGGTGCCGCCGCTGTCGCCGATTTCCGAAGAGCCGTATTGAATCAGAGTTCCCGACCACTCGCCCGGAGGCCATATGGACGGGAGGCGAATGACATGAAAGCCCTTCGCGTTGTTCCGTTCGGGGTCGTTTTCCTGGCCCTCGCGGCACGCCCGCAGGCGCAGAAGGTTCTCCTGCGATTCGGTCTGGTCACGGGAACGCCCTTCCACTATGTGCTGCGGGATATTCGCGCGGGACGCGAGCTCCTCCTGAACGTCACGGAGACCGTGACTGACTCGTCCGGCGTCCGGACCCTCTCGACGCACGTCGACTCGGCGCTGTTTCTCGTTCCGGGACGCCCCCCGCAGTCCCCCGGCTCGATCGGCGATTTCACCGTGCGAACCGATGAACGGCGGCGGTGGATCGACTCGGTTGGGGGCGAAGACACGATTCTTGCGGGACTGCGGGCCGCCGTGCTCGGGCGGGTCGTTCCGCTCCCTGAGGGTCCCATCGGTGCAGGAGACTCCTGGAAGGTGGAGTTTCCCACGAGAATCACCTACCACCAGGATCCGTCGTACGTCGCGACCGCAAAAGCCAAGGTCAAGGTGAAATCGGTGGATTTCTCCGCGAGCGACACAACCGTCGTGCTCGAATTCTCACTGCACCTCGACGGGTCGCAGCCGCCGAAGCAGGATTGGCCGGAGGTGGACGTCACCGGCGACCTCAAGGGGCAAGAGGCTTTCTCCCTTCATGCGGGCATGACGCAGCACCTCAAGCTGGGGGGCCGCGTGGAATGGTCGTGGTCAGCGATGGGCCCGCACGGGCTCCTGCCTCACACCTTCGAGACCGAAATCGACCTGGTCAGGGACCTTGCCCCTTGAGGGCCCGGTGACGCTCGACCTGGGAGCTGCGTCGCCGCCGACGTGCCGCCGGAAGGACGGGTGGTGCCGCCGCTGTCGCCGATTTCCGAAGAGCCGTATTGACTGAGGGGAGGGATCGATGCGCGCCGTCTCGCAGCTGGTCGCGGTTTCGATACTCGTCATGGCGTGCGGCGGAGGCCAAGCAGGCAGGCCCCCCGCGCCACAGAGCATACGCGTACGTCTCCGGTTCGCGAAGAACCACGGGCCTCTGCGGTACGAAGTGCACCTCGCGTCCAGTCAGGCCGTGGGCCAGATCACGTTCAAACGCCAGCGCACCCTCTGGGTTACGCAGGTGGTCGAGGACTCGCTGGAAGCCCGCCTGATCCACGTCAGGATCGATTCGGGGCGCGGCAGTGCGAAGATGCCCACCGCCATCGGCTCGTTTCCGGGGTTCATGGGGTGGTTCAATGAACAGCGGGACCGCCTCGACACTTCGGCGACGGATTACGGTGTGGAGATGTATCGCGCCGACGTCTTCGACGGTACGATGCCACTCCCGCCCGATTCGGTGGGCGTCGGAGACGTATGGAATGCGGGACCCAGCCGCCGGACGATGTTTCACGTCGAGGAAACACCGGTCCATGCGGGCGCGCACGGCGTCGTGAAGGCCATCAGAGTGACCAATACAGACACGATCGCGGTGCTGGGCTTGACCCTCGACGTCAAGGGCAAGATTACGTTGCGGGACGGACGAGAGATCGACGTGCACGGGGAAGAGAAGGGAGAGGAGACGTTCTCGGTGAATCAAGGCATCACCTTGAGGCTCCACGTCGTCGGGAAGGTCGAGTGGGATACCGACATCATGACGCCAGGCGGTCTCCGGAGTGCGTACACCATCCTGCACACTGAGTCCGACCGGAGCCTCATTCCCTAGTGAAACTCGCCCTCCTCGGGATGGTCCTCGGGTGCTGCGCCTCGTGCGCTCCCGCCGCTCCCCCGGGCGGGCCCGTGCCGGGTGCGATCAAGGTCCTGTTGCGCTACGGGCGGCATCCGGGAGAGCGGTACCGCTTCGCCATTCATGAGCGGGCGGTCTTCCCCCGGCTCACGTTCGAGCGCACGCTGTACGTCACCGAGGAAGGGGAGGATTCGCTCGACGCCCGTTTGGTCAGAGTCCGCATCGATTCCAGTCAGGCCCGGGCGGGGGTTCCGGCCCAGGTGGGTGTCTTGCCCGGATTCGTCGGATGGTTCAACCACCAGCGGGACCGCATCGATACCCTGGCGACCAGTGAGGAGGTCGAAGGGGTCCGGGGAGCCGTGTTCGCCGGCGTGGCCCCGCTCCCCGTGGACTCCGTCACGATCGGGAGCACCTGGACCGTCGGACCGCGTCCCCTGGTGTTGCCCGTCGAGATCCCGAATGCCGCCGTCCACCAGCAGACCGCCGGGGTCGTCAAGAACATCCGGGTGATTGAAGGGGACACCCTTGTGGACCTGTCGTTCACCCAGAGCTTCAACAACACCATGAAGGGTCCCGACGTAAACCGCGCCGACGTGGGCGGGGAGTCAAAGGTGGAAGAGGTGTTTTCCCTGAGGCGCGGCGAGACCATCAGCATGCGGGCGCAGATTCGACTCGACTGGTCGATCACCGTGCGGACGGATTTCGGTGTCCGAACCCAGTCACATATCGCCCGCGGGACCTACGACAAGACCATCCTGCCGTGAAGCTCGCCCATCTCTCGGACCTCCACCTCGGCTTCCGCCAGTACGAGCGGCTCACCGCGCGCGGGAGCAATCAGCGGGAGGCCGACGTCGCCGAGGCGTTCCGGCGGGCGGTGGACGACATCCTGGAGCAGAAGCCTGACTGCATCGTCATCGCGGGGGACGTGTTCAACGCGGTCCGGCCCACCAACGCGGCGATTCTCTTTCTCTTCCTGCAGCTGCAGAGAATCCGCACGACGCTCCTCGACAGCTCGGTCGTCCTGATCGCCGGGAATCACGACACACCGCGCTCGGTCGAGACCGGCAGCATTCTCCGGCTGTACGAGACGCTCGGCGTCCACGTCGTGCTCGACGTGCCCCGCCGCATCCCGATTCCCGGCCACGATGCCGCCGTACTGGCGGTGCCGCACCAGGCCATCGCGCAGGTCGAGCGGCCCGCGCTGCGTCCGGAGCCGGGCGTCGCCCACAACATCCTCGTCGTCCACGCCGAGGTGGACGGCATCTTCGCGTTCGAGCAGGGGGCGGCGGAATACGGCAGCGGCGTGGTGACCAGGGCCGAGCTGGGGGCGTCCCACTGGGATTATGTCGCCCTGGGCGCTTATCACGTGGCCCGCGAGCTCGAGTCGAACATGTGGTACTCGGGGAGCCTCGACTACGTCAGCCACAATCCCTGGGGCGAGCTGATCGACGAGAAGAAGCACAAGCGGCCCGGCAAGGGCTATCTGCTGGTGGATCTCCCCGGCGCGAAGGTCACGTTCCGACCCATCGAAGCGCCGCGCCGGTTCGTCGATCTCCCGCCGATCGACGCGCCCGACAAGACCGCCGCCGAGCTGGACGCCGAAATCGCGGCCGCGATCAAGAAGGTCAAGCCGTCGGTGGACGATCAGGTGATCCGGCTCGTCGTGCGGGACATCTCCCGGGGCATCGCGAAGGACCTGAATCATGAAGCGATCCGCGCGGTCAAGGCCCGGGCCCTGAATTTCCATCTGGATCTCCGGCGCCCCGCGCCCTCCGAGCGGGTGGCCGGCATGGCCGCGCCGGGTGGGAAAGCGCTGACGCTCCCCGAGACGGTGAAGGACTTCCTCTCCCGCCGTCCTCTGGATGCGGACCTGGACCGGGAGGAATTCGTCCGCACCGGCGTCGAGTACGTCGAAAAAGCCGGGGCGGGCACCCGTGAGGAGGCCGTTTCCTGATGGAGCTGCGCCGCCTACGGCTGATCAACTTCCGCCAGCACGCCGACACCGACATCGAGTTCGGGAAGGGGATTACCGGGATCGTCGGGCCCAACGGCGCCGGGAAGACCACGATCCTCGAGGCCATCTCCTGGGCCATCTACGGCTCCCAGGCGGCGCGCGGCGACAAGGACTCGGTCCGGAACCTCCGCGCCAAGGCCCGCTCCTCCGTCAAAGTCGAGCTCGAGCTGACCCTCGGCCGCCATGAGCTGCGCATCGTCCGGGGGCTTCATTCCGCCGAGCTCTATCAGGACGGCGTCCTCCTCGCCAACTCGCTCAAGGAGGTGACCGAGAAGGCCCAGAAGGCGCTGGGCATGACCCACGAAGAATTCTTCAACACGTACTTCACCGGCCAGAAAGATCTGGCGGTGATGGGAACCTTGAAGCGCGAGGAACGTCACGCATTTCTGTCGCGGGTCCTCGGGTACGAGCGTCTCGACCTGGCCCGCGTCGATGTCCGCGAGACCCGCAACGGACTCAATGCCGAGCTCAAGGGCCTGGAAGCGGGACTGGTCGATCGCGCGAGCCTGGAACAGGCCCGCCAAGAGGCCGAAGACCGGCTCAAGGACGCGCGCGGGGCGGTGAAGTCCGCCGAGCGCGCGCGAGGGGATGCTGAGAAGGCCCTCGGCGACGAAGAGCCGAAATGGAAGGAGTGGCAGGCGCGCCGGGACCGGACCCTGTCGCTCGATGGGGACCGGCGGATCGCCGACAAGGAAGTCGACACGGCGCGCCAGGAGTTCCAGCGACTCGACCGCGAGCTGGCCCAGGCGCGAGAGGCTCGCCGCCAGCTCGATCAGCTGCAGCCCACCATCGCACCCATTCTGGCCCTTGAGCGCGAGCAGGAGACGCTCGAGGGGCTCCAGAAAGAGGAGGCGGCCCGGAAAGCCGACGAAGCCCAGCTCCAGGAGCTCAAGCGGGCCACCGAGCGCCTGGACAAACGGATCGGGGAGCTTCTGCCGGCGGAGGAGGCGCTCGCCGCGGTCGAGCGGGAGGTCAAACTGGTGGCCGAGGAATTGGCCGGGGCCGAGCGGCTGGCGGAGGAGGCGCGGTCCGGGTGGGTCCGGGAGCGGCAGTACGCCGAGACGAAGCGGAATGAGCTGCGGGAGCAGTGGAAAGAAGTGAAGCAGGAGCGTGACCAGATCGTGTCGCTGGGGCCGGAGGGGATCTGCCCCACCTGCAAGAGGCCGCTGGGTGCGGAGCATGCGCAGGTGCTCACCCTGCTCGATGCGCAGCTCGAGAGCATCAGGGACAACGGGGAGTTTTTCGCCAAGCGCGTGGACCAGCTCGAGGCGGAGCCGGCGAACGTCCAGGATGCCGAGAAGACGCGGGACGAAGTGGTGGCGCGCAGCCGGGCCGCGAGCGAGCGCGCCGGGAAATTGCGGGCGCAGGAAGACGAGCGGCGGCGGGCGGCCGCGGAACGGGAGACGGCCGTCAAGCGTTCGGCTGGGCTCGAGGAGCGCCTGGCGAAGCGCGCCACGGGATACGATCGCGAGCGTCACGAGGCGGTCCGTGCCCAGCTCGCCCAGCTGAGGCCGGTCTTGCTCGAGGCCACGGCTCTCCAGGACCGCGCCGGTCGCGGGGAAATCCTGGTGAAGGAAGCCGAGCTTGCCGAGAAGGCGCTGTCCGCACGCGAGGCGCGTGCGAAGGAGCTCACCGACGCGGTGAAGGCCCTGGGGTTCTCGGACGCGGAATTCGAAGGCGCCCGGCAGCGTCATGAAAAGGCCCTGACCCAGGTGCGCGTCACGGAGGTCCGGCTCGCGGAGATGCGGGGCGAGCTGACCGGAGCGGAAGCCGCGCTGGTCGAGGCGAGGAAGCGGGAGGCGGAGCGGGGCGAGAAGGAGAAGGAGGTCGTCGGCCTCAGGCTTCGCCTGCGGCTCCACAACGAGCTCGATCGTGCGCTCGGCGATCTGCGCACGAGCCTGAACGTCAACATGCGTCCGGAGATCGAGACGCTGGCATCGGGGTTCCTGTATGACCTGACGGGGGGCCGGTACGCGGATGTCCAGCTTTCCGAGGATTACCGGGTGGTCGTGCTCGATGAGGAGATCCCCAAGCCCGTCCTGTCGGGAGGTGAAGAGGACCTCGCCAATCTGGTGCTCCGGCTTTCGATTTCGCAGATGATCGCCGAGCGCGCGAGGCAGCCCCTTTCCCTTCTCGTGCTGGACGAAATCTTCGGTTCGCTGGATGAAACCCGACGGCAATACGTCCTCACCCTCCTGCGGCGCCTGGGGGACCGGTTCCCGCAGGTCATTCTCATTACCCATGTGGAGCAGATCCGGGACGGATTGGACCGCGTCATCCGCGTCGACTACGACTCAGGGAAGGGTACCAGCGTGGTCCGGGACGATACCGCGACACTCGGAGGAGCCGATGCGGGCGTGGCTGCCTGAGCGCGAAGTTTCGGGCCCCCAGGAGGCCGGCGTTGCGGACATCGAGGACCTGAACCGCCTCTTCGCCGAGGCGTTCACGGACCGGTACCGCCGCGACGGCCTGGTCGGCGTCCGGGTTCCCCGCCTCAATCCCGCCATCTGGCGCTACGCGCTCCTGGACGCCGGGGAGGGCGCCATGCTCTGGCGGGACGAACATGGCGACGTCGCCGCGTTCAACCTCGCACATTTGTGCGGACGGGAGGGCTGGATGGGTCCCCTGGCCGTCCGCACCGATCGGCAGGGCGGCGGGGTGGGGAAGGCCGTGGTTGGCGCGGCGGCAGACTGGCTGATCGATCACGGGGCCCATACGGTCGGCCTCGAAACGATGCCCCGCACCGTCGACAACATCGGGTTCTACTCGGGGCTGGGGTTCCGCCCCGGTCATCTCACCGTCACCCTGACGCTCGATACCGGGACCCGGCGCCTTCCCGCGCCCGCCCTGCTGTCCGCGGAAGCGGGGGACCGTCAGCACTCGGGCGTGACGGCCGTCCGCGGTCTGGTGGAGGAGCTGGCGTCGGGCTACGACTGCTCGCGGGAGATTCTGCTCACAGCCGAGATGCAGCTCGGGGACACGGTGCTCCTCTGGGGAGACGCCGGACTCGACGGCTTCGCCCTCTGGCACTCGGCGCCTCTGGCTGAGGGACGCGACGCCGATGAGCTGCGGGTGCTCAAGCTCGCCGCCCGGTCGCCCGAAGCGTTCGCGGGCGTGGTGAACGCGGTGGAAGCGGCGGCGTCCCGCGCCGGCATCCGCCGCGTGGCCATCCGGTGCCAGACCGCGTATGCGGACGCGTATCAGACTCTGATGGCGCGGGGCTATCAGGTCCGGTGGACCGATCTCAGGATGTGTTTGACGGGGTATCCGGAACGCAGTCCCGTGGAGGGCGTGCTCTTTTCGAACTGGGAGATCTAGGCGGTCTTCAGCGTCGCGAGCTTCGCGTCGCGGGTTCCCACGAGATGAATGGCAGTCCCCAGGCCGATCACTTCAGTCGTGTGCGGCGTGTCCGCCGGCAGATCGAGCCGGTCTCCGGGACCCAAGTCATAGGTCTCCGCGCCGACGCGAACCCGCAGATATCCCGACACCACCCATCGGGTTTCCGGCCAGTGCCGGGCTTCCTCGCCGCTCCTGGCGCCGGGGACGTCCGACCACCACGCCGTCGCTTTGCCTTCGCGCTGGAGCATCTCCCGGAGGGCCGACATCACCACCGGGCCCTGCTCGGGGCTCCATCTCATCAGGTAGGCCATTGCCCGAACCTAGGGCGCGCGCGGTGGAAACGCAATTGCGCCGATTCCTGTACGTCTCGTCAGGACATGAATTTCGGGTTGCCCACGATGATGCGGCGTGCCAGGGCGACGGCGGCGATGGCGTAGAGCAGGTTGACGGAGCCGGCCCCGATGTGGAGAAAGAACAGGAGCACGATCCAGGCGACGAGTGACGCGAGTGCGACGATCAGTGTGATGTTCATCAATCCTTCCTCAGAGATTCTTCCTTGACGAACGCGTTCCGACAGGTATCGTAGTCATGGGGACGGGGAGCTTCAACTATCGAGCCAACAGCTCGGATGTGGACCCAGATACTGTGACCAATGTCATGCCCCTCGCGGGGAAGACAGACGCTACGGTGAGGGACCAGTCATTACTTTCGGGCTTCGATTTTCCTCTCCGTTCCTGATGTACCCGATCGGCCGCGGCGCTCAGCGCAGCGGCCGATCGGTTTTTCAGGACCACCTAACCGTCTAACCGACTGACCGACTGCCACGCAGCCCTCAAGGCCACTGGGCGTCGCCGACCCGTGACGTAGAGCGCTACCAACAGCGCAAT
>DATEGY010000397.1:0-5815 GCA_035279865.1 Gemmatimonadales bacterium
CGCGGAAACGCTCAAGTACCTGGAGTTCACGGGGCGGTCGAAGGAACAGGTCGCCCTGGTGGAGGCGTACACCAGGGAGCAGGGCCTTTTTCTCACGCCCGACTCGCCCGAGCCGAAGTTCTCGGACACGCTCTCACTCGACCTGGCGACCGTGGAACCGAGTCTTGCCGGACCGCGCCGTCCGCAGGATCGAGTGGCCCTGCATGACGTAGCCAAAGGCTTTGCGGCAGCGTTGCCCTCACTCGTCAAGCCCTCGGCGGCTCCGGCGGCGCCCGCTGGCCGCTGGGAAGGCGAGGGTGGCGGGACCGCGGTGGCGACGCCGCCGGCGCGGAAGACCCATGTCGATCTCACCATCAATGGCGAGGCCTGTCAGCTGCGCCACGGTTCGGTCGTCATCGCGGCGATCACGAGCTGCACCAACACTTCCAATCCGTCGGTGATGGTGGCGGCCGGATTGCTCGCCAAGAAGGCCGTTGAAAAGGGCCTCAATACGCGGGCATGGGTGAAGACGAGCCTCGCCCCGGGCTCCAAGGTCGTCACCGACTACCTCGGCAAGGCGGGCCTCACGCCTTACCTCGACCAGCTGCGCTTCAACCTGGTGGGCTACGGCTGCACCACGTGCATCGGGAATTCAGGACCGCTGCCGGAGGAGGTGACGGCGGCCATCACCGAGGGTGAGCTCGTCACATGCGCCGTGCTCTCCGGCAACCGGAACTTCGAAGGACGCATCCAACAGGAGGTCCGGGCCAACTACCTCGCGTCGCCACCGCTCGTCGTGGCCTACGCCCTGGCCGGCAGGATCGACTTCGACTTCGAGAAGGAGTCGCTCGGCAAGGGGAAAGATGGGAAGCCCGTCTTCCTGAAGGACATCTGGCCCAGCGCGCAGGAAGTGGCCTCCGTGGTGGGTCAGGCGGTGCAGTCGTCGATGTTTCACAAGGAATACGGGGAGGTCTTCGCCGGGGACGCGCGGTGGCAGGGTCTGCCCGTACCTGAGGGCGAGCGGTTCGCCTGGGAGAAAGACTCGACCTACATCCGTCAGGCGCCTTACTTCGACGGCATGCCGCAACAGCCCGGCCCGATCGGCGACGTCAGGAACGCGCGCGTCCTGGCCGTGCTCGCGGACAGCATCACCACAGACCACATCTCGCCGGCGGGCTCCATCCGGAAGACCAGTCCGGCGGGGCAGTATCTCATCGCCCATGGCGTCCAGCCCGCTGACTTCAATTCCTACGGCGCGCGTCGCGGGAACCACGAGGTGATGGTCCGCGGCACGTTCGCGAACGTCCGGCTGAAGAACCAGCTGGCGCCGGAAACCGAAGGCCCCTTCACGGTGCACCTGCCCGACGGCGCGCCGATGTCGATCTATGACGCGTCTCTCAAGTACCAGGGGGAGAAGACGCCCCTCCTGGTGCTGGCCGGGAAGGAGTATGGCTCGGGCTCGTCACGGGACTGGGCGGCCAAGGGTCCGCGCCTCCTGGGCGTGCGGGTGGTGATCGCCCAGAGCTACGAGCGGATTCACCGGTCGAACCTGGTGGGCATGGGGATTCTGCCTCTTCAGTTCGCCGCCGGCGAAGGGGCGCAATCGCTCGGACTTACCGGGAAGGAGATCTTCGACTTCGCGGGTCTCACCGACGTACTCGTCGAGGGATTCCCCAAGGGCAAGACGCTGACCGTGACCGCCAGGGGTGAAGGCGGCTCGAAGTCGTTCAAGGTCACGGTGCGAATCGATACGCCGCAGGAGCTCCAGTATTACCGGCACGGCGGCATTCTCGAGTACGTCCTGAGGCAACTCGCGGCGAAGTAATCCTGCGATTCGGCGCGGGCTCGCGGCCATTGGGCGCGAGGCTCGTGACTTGAGGAACCGGGAACGATTAATTGCCCGGTGACGGAAGCGTGAGGTCGTGGGTGCCAGGAACGACACCCCGGCCAGCCAGTCAGCCCCTCGAGTGGACGGGGAGTTGGCTGGCTTCCGCTTTTTGAGGGGTCAGGGAGTGACGACCACCACCCCGGCGAACCCGTGAATGGTGCAGTGGTACCGGAAGGTCCCCGCCGAATCGAACGTGAGGCGGAAGGTTCCCCCGGCCGTCCCGCCGCCGTACGCGTTCCCCCCGCTTGGGGGTGAGAGCGTCACGGCGGTCCACTTGCTCGAGTCCGAGGAGACGTTGTGGGCCGAGGGTCCTGCGTTGTCCCACTCCACGATCGTCCCTTTGGGCACCGCAATGGAATCCGGGGTGAAGTTGAAATCTGAGATGGTGATGACGGAGCCTGCTGGAGGCTGCGTGATCTTGTCGGAGGAGCAGGCTGTGAGCAGGAGGGCGGCGGCGGCAAGCGCCAGGTGGCGAGTGTTCATAGTGAGAGAGTAACCCGCCGGGCATGCAGGGGGTTCTGCCGGAACCGTCAGCGAGGCGTTACGGAAGCGTCAGGGCGCAAGATGGCCTCTGTCCTCAACCTACCACCCGCAATCTCCCATTCGACCGGCGTCCCACGGTTTCGTGAGTCAGTATCTGCCGGGTCTTCTCGTCGATCACGTAGGTCTCCACGATGGCCGGGTCGGCGAACCGCACCGTCCACGCGCCTCCGGAACCGGGCGCCCAGCCGATCCCGCCGACGACCGTGACGGTGTCCATCTCCAGAGAATCCGAGCCCTCCGAGTAGAGGGGCACAATGGCTACCAGTCCGGCGTGGAGGGGGAGTGAACGGAGCAGCAGCTCCTGCTCGTTGAAGGCAAATACGGGGGTCACGTACGTCGTGTCGCTCCGCTCAGAGCCCGAGTCGGGCAGTGTGCGGGTCCGGCGAACCCGGGCACCATCGTACGTCAGCGTGATGACGGCCCTCTGGAGCTGCATGTGCTCCCACAGCGGAGCGAGGCCAGCCCGGTCGAGGAACAGGGAATCGATGAAGTGGAAGGAGGGAGACAGGGAGTGCTTCACGATCAGCACACCGGACACGCCCGCGACGGTGACGAGCCGCTCCTCCAGGTGGTAGCTGTAGAATTCCCGTTCTGTGGTGTCGGTGGGCGTGCGTCGGAGGTAGTGGTAGTCGTGGGACCGGTCGGTGAGGCGGGAGAGGACTAGGCTTGGGTCCTTCGGAGGCACGACGGTCTGGGCGGCCAGGTGGCCCGCCAGGAACAATCCGGTGAACCAGAGGCGAGGTGGCATTGGACCCTCATCGTATGTCACACGGAGGGCACCGTCAGGAGCTCTGGGGACGAGAGGGTGATTCGGGGGGGTGAGCCGCGGTTCTGTGGTGCAGGGTTTATCGCGGCCAGAACGTCACGATGCTTCCGCCGATGACGATGAGGGCACCGCCGACCACGATCGGCAAGGTTGGCGTCGACCGGAACACGACGAAATTGACGATCTGCCACACCACGAACAGCGTGGCGATGTACAGGCCGACGACCCGCCCGAACTCGGCGGGCGCGAGATTCAGGGAGAGGCCGTAACCGAACAACAGGATCGCGCCCCCCAGGAACAAGAGCCCGCGCGGCACGCCGGTGTGCTGCTTGAGACCCATCCGCACCATCGCGTCCCCGAACGCTTCCAGGGTGGTGGCGATGACCAGAAAACCCAGTATGACCAGCCGTATCATGGCAGCTCCTCCGTCATGTGCCAAGCGAAAGTGCCCGAGGTTTCGAGCGCGCCATTTTTTCTATCGTCAGCGGCTCAGTCCTTCGGTGGCGGGGGCGGGTCGTAGCCGAGCGCCCGCAAGGCCTGGCCGATCGCGGAGGGGAGGACGGTCATGTGGTTCTCGTCGGGGAACACCTGAAGCTGCACGTCGAGACCGCTGTACCGGTGCGCGCGCAGCGAGTCGGCCATCCGCTGGGCAGGCTGCATGATGCACGGGGACTCCGCACTTCCGTAGGACAGGAAGACGGAGGCGTCCAGGTCCTTCCGCTCCCGCGCAAGGCTCGCCTCGTAGCCGAACATCACGCCCCGGTCCCACCACAGCGACGGGCTCAGCGCGGCGTACCGACGGAACAGCCCCGGCGCCGCGAGCAGTGCATACAGCGCGAACGTCCCGCCGTGAGAGTGGCCCATGATGCCCCGGTCCGCGGTGGTCCGGTACCGCGCGTCGACGAAGGGGATGATCTCCTCGCGGACGACGCGCAGGAACGCAGCTCCGCCGCCGGATGGATGCCTGAGGTAGGCCCCGCAGAGCGTATCCGGCAACAGGAGCTTCGTCGGCGTGTAGTCGAGGTTACGGGCGTCCGCGGCCTCGAGGTAGTACTGATCAACGGGGTAGCCGATGCCGACGATGATGGTCTCGGGATCGTCCCGCCACCCTCCGGCCCGGGGAAGCCGGTGTGCCTCAACGGTGAAGGGGAACAACACATTCCCGTCGAGCACGTAGAGGACGCGATACCGCGTGGTGTCTCCCGCCTCCGCGTAGCCGGGCGGGACCGCGACGAAGAGCCGATAGTCTCGCCCGTTCACCTTCGACCGGATGTCGAACTGTCGCGTGTACGGCAGGGCGACGCCCGCGGTGTCGGGCTGAGACTGTGCGTGCAGGGCGGGCAGTCCGAACGCGGTGAGCGCCACGACGATCAAGCAACGGATCATCACCCCTCCGAGTCCTCAAGCATCGCCGGTGTGCCAACAAATGTGCCCGAGGTCTTAGCCCCGGGCGTCTAAGTCGTTGTGGTTCATAGAGGCGCCGATCGGAATCGAACCGATGAATGGAGGTTTTGCAGACCTCTGCCTTACCACTTGGCTACGGCGCCGGGAGGGTCAATTCTGCCTAGACGGCGGCGCTTTCTCAACCCACCCCAAATGTGCGGCCGTTGGGGCAATGGCACTGTGGGTAGTTTTGTGGGCACTCATTTTCAATTTCACGCCCGCTTCAGCCCCGCCCGTGCCGATACCGCGCGCGCTTCGCGTTCCCTGTCCAGCACACCGGTTAGACTCGCCGCCACCTTCGCAGCATCCTCGGCGAAATAAGCCTCCGGGGCGTGCTTCATATACCGCAGCGCCATGGCCGGCGTGGAGTGCCCTAGCAGCTTCTGCAGCCGCACGATCGGTACGCCCGCCTGCGCGCAGTGGACCCCGAAAGTGTGACGGCAATCGTGCAGCGTGACGCCGGGGATACCCGCAGCGCGACAGATACGACGCCACAGCCGCCGAAGCGCCCGATAGTCCGACAGTGGCGGCGGGAAAACTGGGTCCGCGGGCCCGGCAGGATGACGGACGAAATGCTCGCCCAGGATCTCGGCCAGCGGCTCCGGGATCGGCACGTCCCGCACGGAGGACGGCGTTTTCACGTGCCGGGTCCCCTCATGGATCGCAATCCGGCGCTCGGCCAGGTGGACGTCTTCGCCCACCAGCCCCTGTGCCTCCCCAACGCGGAGTCCTGTGTAGACCAGCGTGGCGATGAGTGGCCACCATTCAGCCGGACAGGCCCGCTGCAGGGCGCCGAACTCCTCGGCCGACAACCAACGCTCACGCCCAGCTGGTTCGCGCTCTCGGCGTACCTGAGGCCGCGCCAAAGCCATGTTTTGGTCCTCGACGCACCAGGACATGAACGCCTGCAGGGCCGTCAGGTCGCGATTGACGGTACCTGGGCCAGACCCGGCCGCGATGCGGCTCTTCCGGTAGTCGCTCATGAACCCCTTAGTCAGGTCGCTCACGCGCGCTGTGCGGCCCTTGGGCAACAACGAGAACAGCTTTGCCCAACTCTCCCGGTACCGGTAAATCGTGTTCGGGGCGTACCGCCGCCGCGTCCGGGGGCTGACCCCGTTAGCGGACTCAAGCCAGGAAAACCACTGGTCCACGAGGGGTCCCAGCTCCGGGCTTTCCGCTCTGGCGACCAATTGCTC
>DATEGY010000398.1:0-3191 GCA_035279865.1 Gemmatimonadales bacterium
TCGTGATCTGGTCCTGGACCGGAACCTCCTGCCCCCCGCAGAAGTCGTCTTCAACTCGTTGCCGGGCGATTCGGCAGGAGTCGCCATCCCGCCTCGCGTGATGAGCATTCACTGGGAGGACTACGGCGGAGTACCGGGAGATCTGGTCTCGCCCCCGACGATCCCCGGGATTGTCGATTGCGGACAACCGTGGGGGACGCGAGGCAGCGCCGCCGGACAGTTCGTAGACCCGGACGGTGTCGCCGTGAGTGCCAGCGGCATCGTCTACGTCGTGGACTCGGGAAACAGTCGGATCCAGACGTTCACCCGCGACGGCACCTTCATCGCCCAGTGGGGCGCCCACGGCACCGGCAACGGTCAATTCGATTTCGGTGCATTTCCGCTGACAGGCGTGGCCTTGGATGCCAGCGGCAACGTCTACGTGGCGGATGCCGGCAACGATCGCATCCAGAAGTTCACTGGAAATGGCGTCTACCTGGCCCAGTGGGGAACCTCCGGCACGGGCGACGGGCAGTTCCATCGCCCGACCGGTCTGGCGGTGGATGCCGACGGCAACGTGTACGTGGCGGACTACTGGAACTGTCGCGTGCAGGTGTTCACCAGCGGTGGCGTCTATCTCCGCCAGTGGGGAGAATTCGGAGTCCCGGCGCCCCCGAGCAATCCGGGTCCGCAGTTTGCCGGTGTGGCGGTGGATCCCGCGGGCGACATCTACGTGGTGGACGTACATAGCAGCAGCATCCTGAAGTTCAAGAGCGATGGGACGGTCGTCACACGAATCGGAGCGAGCGGTACCGGTGACGGGCAGTTCTACAACCCGACCGGCGTGGCCGTGGATGCTGGCGGCAATGTCTACGTGACGGACTACGGCAACAACCGGGTTCAGTCCTTCACCAGCAGCGGCGCCTACGCCCACCAGTGGGGCGTGAGCGGCGGCCCTATCGGACACCTCTCGGGCCCGACCGGTGTGGTGGTAGATGGCTCCGGCAACATCTTCGTCACGGACACGGGCAAGCACCGCATGCAGAAGTTCACGCAGCCGCCGACCGCCACGAGCCTCGCGCTGAGCTCGGGGTGGCGTTCGAACACGTCCATGAGATAGATCGTCAGGGCCTTCTTGCGCGGCGAGAACGCGGCGATCGGCCAGCCCGCCTCGCTGCCGTTCGCGTACACGAGTTGGTAGGAGCCGAAGCCGATGATGCTCGGTCCCCGCATCACGGCCTTCTCGCCGGTCACCTGCTCCATCAGCGCGACGAGCGTCAGGCAGTCGGCGCGGGTCTGATCGTCGGGCTGGCGCTTGATGAATCCGGTGACGCTCGCGGTGGTGGGTCGGGTCTTCGGCTCCGGCATCCCGTCCCCTCAGCGCGCCGGCACCAGCGCATCGCGATTCTCGTCGCTGGCCGCTCGCGACGATTGCGGGAGACGGCGCGGAGAATCTGGATCGTGGCTCGGCAGGTAGGCGACGCCCGACCTAACGAGCGCACGTACCCTCTCGAGCGTCTCGTGGTGTCGCTCGACGTCGGCGAGGATGCCCTGATCGCGCGCAGCCTCCAGCGCCGGCAGGTCGTACGTCACATCGCCCGCGAGCAGGACGTCGCCCTCACGGGTGCGGACGAGGTAGCTGGTGTGGCCCGGGCTGTGGCCAGGCGTCGGCAGCGCCGTGATCGACCCATCCGATGTGACCGGCCAGCTTCCCGGAAAGCCGAGCATCGGCGGGCCATCGAAATCGAACAGCTGCGGTGCGAATCCCGGCTCTACCGGGGCCACCAGGGGGCGCATGAGGCGGCCCGGAAAGCGCACCACCGGAGCCCACTCCGGCCTCGCGACCCAGACCCGCCGCGGATCGAACGCGGCCAGGCCACCGACGTGATCCCCGTGGAGATGCGTCATGAGGACACGGTCGATGTCTGCGGGACGGATCCCGTGCTGCGCCAACACGGGAACGAGATCCTGTTCGGCCTTGATCTCGAACCGGGTCCCGGTGACGGCCCCTTGCATGCCGGACCGGCCGCCGGCATCGATCAGGATGCGTTCCTTCGCGGTCTCGATCACCCAGGCCCACATCGGCAGCGGCCGCGTGAACGCGTGATCCCGCCGAAGGGCGAGCATCAGGCCCAGCGGCCCGCCGTGGGCAGGGCTGCCGTCCAGGAATGTGGGTTTGAGCTGCAGGGTCCCGGTGGTCACACCGAACATTTTCATGATTGCTCTCCAGGCTGAGCGGCCACGGGTGTCGTGATTCGCGTGTGATGCGGCGTGTCGACACTCGATTCGGTGTCCGCCCCGAGTGCGGTCGTCCCATTCCGACCGCAGCGATGCCGTCGAGCAGTTCACGGTGTCGTAATAGAACGAGAACCCGTTCGCTCCTCAGAACGTCGCGCGCACCCCGACCATACCGTTCGGCGTCACGAGGGGGCGGAAGCTCACACGCCGGCCTTCTTCGACGGCCTTCGGGGTCCTGACCAGATCGTAGATGCTGCTGGCCACGGCGAGGCCGCCTCCGGCGATGCCCAGCCACATGATGGCTGTGGCACCGGGGCTCGCCTCGTCGATCGTGCCCAGGGCGGCGGCACCTCCAAGTACCAGGAGGGCGCCGCCCACGCCACGGATGGCGACGCCGCGCCACGCGAGATCACCGCGGCCGCCGCTGGCGAGACCCACGGCGGGCCCGAACAGCAACCCGACCATGGCTCCCAAGGTCACCCCGATCTCGCCGCCCTGACCGTCTGCTTGCGCGGGGTCCAGGATCAGGCCGAGCCCGACCGGGAGGAGGGTAGCGCCCAGCCCGACCGCGAGTGCTCTCCCGCCGGAACGACGTGCGCCCGACGCGGGCACCGTCGACTCGCCGTCGGCGCCTTTGGGCTCCTCCGCCACGGTCATGCCGGTGCCGAGCGACTCGGGCGCCGTTTCCATGGCCGACGAGGCGAGTGGCACCGACATCACCAATGCGATCAGCCTCGCCAGCATCGTGATGCGCATCGAGAACGTGCTCGGCCCTACTTGCGCACGTAGTCGATCGTCATGGTCTTCATTTCCTTCTTCGCACCGGGCGGCGTGCTGTACATCTCGAAGGTGTGGTGGTTGTCGTCCAAGAAGGTCGTGATCATGCGCTCCTTCGCAGGCTTCCCGGTGACCGGATCCGACATCACGCCGCTCCACGTGATCACCTTGCCGCTGGCGTCGGCGGTGCCGGTGCT